>NZ_JAWMPW010000026.1:0-46866 GCF_033101115.1 Vibrio sp. TH_r3
ATCGTGAAGAAAAAGCCAAGCCGATATCCTAGAAAAAACAATGCCGTTCACCTTAAGTGAACGGCATTAGTGCTAAGTGCACTCTTTATTTTTTATTTAATATCCTAAGTTAATTTAATATCCTAGGTTAATTTAAGATCCTAAGTTAAAAAGCAGTTTAGTGCTATTCTTTTGCATTCCGACGTTCCACTTCTGCATCAAGCTCTTCTAGCTTCGCTTTCATCTGTTCACGACATAAGTTAGCTAACTCACGCACATTTTCTTTTTTATACCCTTCAGTGCTAATTGGCGGCAACATCTCGACGATTACGTGACCGTTGTTCCAACGATTAAATTTAATCTTATCTTGAGTAGTGCTACATACAATAGGAATAACAGGAATTCCCGCTCCTATAGCGGCATGAAAAGCGCCTGTTTTAAAGGGAAGTAATCCACGACCACGAGAACGTGTTCCTTCAGGAAACATCCAAACAGAAATATCACTCGACTTCAATTTATCAACAACTTGATCAATGGTTCCTTTCGCTCTAGAACGATTAAAACGATCAATAAGAATATTGCCTGTGATCCAATATAACTGTCCAAAAAGTGGAATCCAAACTAAACTTTTTTTCCCAACTGTAACAACTTTTGGGGTAACAGCTGAAGAAACGGTAAAGAGGTCCCAGTTATTTTGATGATTAGCTATGTAGAGGTGTTGGCCTCTATTATAAACATCATCAGGAAATCGTAATTCCAATTTGAACCCAAAGATCCTTGCCATTTTACAAAATTTACCACCAATAATGTAAACCAACTTAGGATCTCGTGGTGTAAGTAAACTATAACCACAACCAAACACAAACATGACTATTGCAAATATCAGCACGGCAATAACACGTAATAACGCGACCATTCAGCTTCTCCGTTATAAATAGATGTATAAATATATAGCTAAATATTAAAATTATAAAATATAAAAAAATCAGCTCGTTATAGAACTGAAGAAAAATCAAATTATAATCCATTAAAAAAACCGAAACCTGATAGATTTCGGTTTTTATTGATTATTTTCAGCTTGCGCCACTAAAGCGTTCTATTTTTGCGCCGAGTTTTTTTAACTTATTTTCTATTTTCTCATAACCACGATCGATGTGATAAATGCGATCAACAATCGTGTCACCTTTGGCAATACATCCAGCTATAACAAGACTTGCAGAAGCTCGTAAATCTGTTGCCATAACTTGAGCTGCACTCAATTCTTCTACATCACCACAGATAACGGTATTACCTTCAACTTCTGCTTTTGCTCCCATACGTTGCAACTCTGGAACATGCATAAAACGATTTTCAAAGATAGTTTCGGTGATAACACCGCCACCTTTTGCCATCATGTTGAGTAAGGTAAACTGCGCTTGCATATCGGTAGGAAAACCAGGGTGTGGAGCCGTTCGAATCGAAACCGCGCTTAATTCACGCCCAGTCATATCGAGACTAATCCAATCCTCTCCTGTTTTTATATCAGCACCCGCCTCTTCTAACTTTGCTAACACCGCTTCAAGAAGATATGACTTGGTTTTTTTACATAGCACTTTGCCACCAGATACCGCGGCCGCAACTAAAAATGTTCCGGTTTCAATGCGATCCGGAACAACAGAATGTTTCCCACCACTCAAGCGCTCAACACCTTCAATGATAATGGTGTCGGTTCCAGCACCTGAAATTTTAGCACCTAAGGTATTAAGAAAATTGGCGGTGTCTTCTATTTCAGGTTCACGCGCAGCATTGTCTAAAGTGGTTTTACCTTCCGCGAGAGTGGCAGCACACATAATGGTAATGGTTGCTCCAACACTCACTTTGTCCATAACAATATGAGCGCCTTTTAAGCGACCATCAACTTCGGCTTTTACGTAACCTTCGTCAAGTGTAATCGTTGCGCCCAATTGCTCTAAACCATGAATATGCAAATCCACAGGTCGAGCACCAATCGCACACCCACCAGGAAGTGATACTTGACCTTGCCCAAAACGAGCAACTAACGGGCCTAATGCCCAAATAGATGCTCGCATTGTTTTAACTAAATCGTATGGCGCACAAAATTCATTGATTGAACTGCTATCAACATGAACAGAACCATTTCGTGTAACTTTTGCGCCTAAACGAGTAAGAAGCTCCATTGTAGTATCAATGTCCTTCAACTTAGGAACATTAGCGACCTCAACCGGCTCCTCAGCCAAAATTGCTGCAAATAAAATAGGTAATGCCGCATTTTTAGCTCCACCAATTTCAACTTCACCACAAAGCGGTTGATGAGAGCCTGTAACTCTAAACTTTTCCATAATAACCTTATAGCGACATCAATTTCTTATCACGTTCCCACTCTTCTGGTGTGAACGTTTTAATCGTAACAGCATGAATATCATTTCTCTGAATATGTTCCATCAGAGGTGTGTAAATTAATTGCTGTTTTTTTACTCGGTTCAGAGTTTCAAAGCACGGGTCAATAGCAATGACTTCAAATTGACTCCCATCCCCTTTGACATGAATCTCTTGAATTTCAAGCGCGTCATCTAAGATTTTTTTTACTTCTATACTTTCCACAATAGATCCACTTATCTTTTAATATTTTTAAGCAACACGCTTTCGATGTTGCTTAATTGGAATAACGTTTGTAGCTGATTAGGTACAAAACCGAGCATTATATGGCAATTTGACTTTTTTGCATGCTGAATTAAATGAATCAACATCACCATTCCGGCAGAGTCCACTCGTTGCACGTATTGCAGTGAAACATTTAGCTCGGTTTGACTGGGTTCCCAGCGTTGCAAAAAAGCCCACAATTCAGGAACAGTTTCTCTTGTAAGCTCTCCGTTGAGAGTATAACCATCGGCGCTTTGTTGCCATTGGTCTTGGATCATTTTCCTTCACCTTCAAAACGAACAGGTTGAGCTGATAGCCTGATAAGCTCTTGAGAAACAGCAGGAATACCTTCTTTTCTGAGAGTGGAGTTCCACTCAGACTGTTTAGTGGATAATAAGCTAATACCTTCTGCTACCATATCGAACGCCAACCATTGCTGTGTTTTCTTATCGAGCCTTAATTTAAATTCCAACTTAATATCCGGTCTTGGATTATCAATAACATCGACTTTAACACTTGTGGTTCTGCCGCTTGGATTGAGCGGTTTTTTGGGTTCAAATTGAACAATTTGATCAGAGTAAAGCGTTAAAACTTGCGCGTAAGAGGTGACGAGATAACCTTGGAAGGCATCAATAAATTCCATCACATTGTCTCTGTTTTTTTCTTTTTTAAGGTGTGAACCTAACACTTTGAGCGCTGCGTAACGATAATCGATATAAGGCATCAACTCTTCTTCAACTACACGTTTTAATAATTCTGGATTATCTCTAATTGCACTATTTTCTGTTTTTAAACGATCAAATAAATTTTCAGAAACCGCCTTTATCATGTCATAAGGATCTGCCTTATCGACTTCTTGAGCGTAACTCACACCAGAAAGAACAACACTGAAAATGACCACATTAAACATTTTCTTGATAAAATTCATTCTATTACTCCTTGTCTGAATCATTTACGCTGTATAATACTTGACCTATAAGATCTTCAAGTACGATTGCTGACTTGGTATCCTCAATAAAATCGCCGTTACCTAGCATTTCAATATCATCGAATATAAAACCCGGAACTAAGCCCACATATTGCTCCCCTATAAGGCCCGATGTTAAGATTTCGGCACTGGATGTTTCTGGGAATTGTCCATATTTTTCATCAATAGCAAGGGTTACAACTGGTGTAAAGTTGTCTTTATCTAGGTCTATGCTGCTGACACGCCCAACGACCACACCACCAATTTTTACTGGGGAGCGAACTTTCAAGCTACCGATATTATCAAAATAGGCTTTCAGGTTATATGAATTGCTCGAACTTAACCCGGTAACATTCGCAACTTTAAATACCATAATGAGTACGGCGACTAAACCTGCGAATAAAAAAGCACCGACCCATAATTCCAATTTACGTGTTTGTTGCATCATTAATTCCCGAACATCAATGCTGTAAGAACAAAATCAATTCCCAATACAGCTAAAGAAGAATGCACTACTGTGCGTGTTGTTGCTTTGCTAATACCTTCTGACGTAGGTATTGCATCGTAACCATTAAATAAAGCTATCCAAGTAACTGTAATAGCAAATGCCATACATTTAATTAAACTGTTTCCAACATCTCTACCGAGTTGTACTGACGATTGGATTGCAGACCAAAAACTGCCATGATCAACACCTTTCCAATCAACTCCAACCATTTGACCACCCCATATACCGACAATAATAAAGATCATTGCAAGCAGTGGCATCGAGATTAATCCAGCCCAAAATCTTGGTGCGATGACTCTTTTTAATGGATCTACCGCCATCATTTCTAAACTAGAAAGCTGTTCAGTTGCTTTCATTAAACCAATTTCAGCCGTGAGAGCGGACCCAGCTCTCCCAGCAAATAACAGTGCAGTAACCACTGGGCCTAATTCCCTTAACAGAGAAAGAGTCACCATTTGGCCTAAACTGCCTTCCGCACCATAATCAACTAATACTACAAAGCCTTGTAAGCTAAGCACCATACCTATGAATAAACCAGAGACAACAATAATAGCTAATGATTGGACACCAATACTGTAGAGTTGTTTAACCAATAAAGGAAAATTCTTAACTGGCTGTGGTCTATTAAATACGGCCCCAGCCAACATTAATGTCGCGCGACCAGCTGAACGGCAACGATTAATACCAGCTGCACCTAAATTTTCTAAATAACTCACCAATGGATTAGACATGATCGAGAAGATCCTCTTCTATTGGTTTTGCAGGAAAACGAAATGGTACCGGTCCGTCAGCATGCCCTAATAAAAATTGTTGCACCATAGGATCGGGATTTGCTCTTAGTTGCTCAGGTGATCCTGAAGCAATAATGCGCCCATCCGCTAATAAATAAACCAAATCGGCAATACTCATCACTTCGGGAACATCATGAGACACAACAATAGAGGTTAATCCCAACGCTTGATTCAAATTTTTAATCAATTCAACTAACACACCCATAGTAATAGGATCTTGTCCAACGAAAGGTTCATCATACATGATAAGCTCTGGATCTAGTGCAATTGCACGTGCTAAAGCAGCTCTGCGCGCCATTCCTCCTGAAAGCTCACTCGGCATAAGGTGCCCTGCGCCACGTAAACCAACGGCTTCCAATTTTAACTTGACTAAAGTTTGTATCAAAGCGTCGCTAAGCTGAGTGTGCTCTCTAAGTGGAAAAGCGACATTATCGAAAACATTGAGGTCAGTAAATAAAGCACCAGATTGAAATAGCATGCTCATTTTTTTTCTTGCCTGATAAAGCTGGCTCCTACTTAACTTAGGAATATTTTGTTTATCAAACCAAATGTCACCTGAATCAGGAGGAATTTGACCTCCAATTAAGCGCAATAACGTCGTTTTTCCGATTCCTGAAGGCCCCATAATTGCAGTGATTTTTCCTTCGGGTACAACCAAACTCACTTTATTGAATATGGTTCGATCACCTCGACGAAAAGTGAGATCATTTATGGTTACAAAATCCGTTGCGGGCATAGGGTCACTTTTTCTGCTGTGCTAAATACTGTTAAAGCTATCAATTTAAATGCTATATTATCGACAAACTTAGCGAAGATACATAAGATTCAGATTCTAACCTTATTTCAACTAGAAATAGTACTGTTTCTGATAGTATAATTTTAAAATTAAGTAAAGAAATGTACAAATTTAACCTTGTAATTAAGAAATCACATACATTTCCGTATAAATTTCTTCAAAATTGAACTTCTCTTTTATTACGCTGAATATAGAATAAGCGGCCACCTTGTTAAATAGTAAATTTTGATAGGAATAATCATGTTTGAAGCGGTAGCTTTTCTTATAGTAGGTCTGGTTTTTTTAGTTTGGAGTGCCGATAGGTTAGTGTATGGGGCCGCTGCATTAGCAAAGAATATTGGAATTTCACCACTGATTATAGGTATGACGATTCTAGCAATGGGATCATCTGCACCTGAAATGATGGTTTCAGCCAGTGCTTCACTTGCTGGGAAATCAGATACAGCCGTTGGTAATGTTTTAGGTTCAAACATCGCTAATATTGCTTTGATCATAGGAATAACAGCGTTAATAAAACCGCTCTCCATCAGTTCTGGCGTCATTCGCCGTGAACTCCCTCTGATGATTGTTGTTACCTTATTATCCGGCATTATTCTTTGGGATAGCCATTTGGGCTTCTACGAAGGTGTGTTGTTATTTGTTCTTTTTGCTGTATTCATTCTCGCAATGTTACGAATAAGTCAAAAAGAAAAAAGCAATGGCGATTCATTTATAGAAGAACAAGAGTCTGAAATCCCAGAAGGCGTGAGTAATATTAAAGCCGCCATGTGGGTTGTTATCGGTCTGATTATTTTACCTTTGTCTGCTGATACTCTAGTGGATAATGCTGTCATCATCGCAAAATATTTTGGCATGAGCGATTTAGTAATAGGTCTAACGATCATCGCTATCGGAACCAGTTTACCTGAATTGGCGGCATCTTTAGCAGGTGTATTGAAAGGTGAAGACGATATGGCGGTAGGTAATATTATCGGCTCTAATGTATTCAATATATTAGCAGTTATGGGCATTCCGGGACTTCTTAATCCCTCCATCTTGAGCCAACATGCAATGGGACGTGACTTTTGGGTCATGCTGACGGTTTCTTTGCTATTGGTTCTTTTCGCCTTAGGTAAATCACGCTCAATTAACCGAATAGAAGGCGCACTTTTATTCACTTGCTTCATTGGTTATCAAGCCTACTTATTTGCTAATATGACGGCTTAACCAAAATTCAAAACAGTGTTAGGAACATAATGTCTATGTCGTTATTTGATTACAAACGTTCAGCTAAACAGGTTTTAGATACTGAAATAGCTGGATTAATCCAATTAGCCCAATACTTCAATGATGATTTCTGCACTGCCTGCGACTTGATCCTAAATAATAACGGAAAAGTTGTGGTCATGGGGATGGGTAAATCAGGACACATAGGCAATAAGATAGCAGCGACATTAGCAAGCACAGGTACCTCGGCTTTTTTTGTCCATCCGGGAGAAGCGGCACACGGTGATCTTGGTATGATAGAGTCAAAAGATATTGTTATTGCTATATCAAATTCAGGTGAGTCATCTGAAATACTCTCTTTGTTTCCTGTATTGAAAAGACTCAATATCAAGCTCATTAGTATGACGGGTAACCCATCATCAACAATGGCTAAGCTGGCTGATATTCATCTACAAATCACTGTTGCTAAAGAAGCATGTCCACTAGGTCAAGCTCCGACGAGTAGCACAACAGCAACATTAGTGATGGGTGATGCTCTAGCGGTTTCTCTATTACAAGCCAGAGGATTTACCTCGGAAGATTTTGCTTTATCACACCCAGGTGGCGCATTAGGTCGAAAATTACTGCTAAAATTAAAAGATATTATGCGTACAGGTGACAGTTTACCTAAAGTAACGGAAACCGCTTTAATTAAAGATGCTTTGATTGAAATATCCCAAAAAGGATTGGGAATGACCGCTATTGTCGACTCTTCCAATCACGTACTCGGTATTTTTACCGACGGTGATTTACGTCGTTTATTAGATCAAAAAGTTGATGTTTACTCTACCGTTATTGGTGAAGTTATGACTAAAAACCCAACAATGGCGAATCCTAATATGCTTGCTGTTGAAGGGGTTAATATGATGCAAGAGCGACAAATCACTAGCTTATTATTATGTGAAGATGATCAACTCGTCGGCGCTCTTAATATGCATGACTTATTAAAAGCAGGAGTAATGTAGTGTCAAATACCAATTCAAATAATCTTGTCAACACCCTGTATGGACAAGTTGAGCAGGAAATATTTGCGCTAGCAAAAAATATAAAGCTCCTTATTTGTGATGTTGATGGTGTTTTTTCTGATGGTTTAATCTATATGGGGAATCACGGTGAGGAATTAAAAACCTTCCATACACGCGATGGGTATGGTGTGAAATCTCTCATGAAAGCAGGTATTGAAGTAGCGATAATTACTGGAAGGAAGTCGCAAATTGTAGAAAATCGCATGAAAGCCTTAGGGATCACACTGATTTATCAGGGACAAGACAATAAACTACAAGCCTATAATGATATTTGCTCAAAAGTTAATGTTTCTGCGGAACATTCCGCTTACATAGGAGATGATCTTATTGATTGGCCAGTGATGGAAAAAGTTGGCTTAAAAGTGTGTGTTGCAGACGGCCACCCTCTACTTGCTAAACGAGCAAACTACGTCACTCATACTAAAGGTGGCTATGGTGCAGTTCGCGAAGTATGCGATCTTATTTTAGAAGCGAGATCCGAAATAGATATGCATCAAGGTTTGAGTATATGAACATATCTCGTATTTTTTACACCATCCTAGTGCTGATTGCCGTCTCTTCAGCTTATTACCTGTTTGGCAGCAAAGATACCGATGTACTTCAAATTGATCCTAATGTAGAACTACCAGCATTAAGTGGTAAAAATGTCGATAACACCAACTACAACGATGATGGAGTGAGAAGTTATCATATAACCTCCTCTTATTTAGACCATTTTGCTGTTAGCGGTGAAACCAAATTTAAATACCCTATTCTTTATATTTATAAAGAAGGTGAGACGAAAGAATGGGAAGTCACAGCAGATCGTGGCATATTGGATAAAAATCATGTACTCACTTTATACGATAATGTTTTAGCGAAAAACTTATTACCAGACGCGAGTTTTGATACCATGTCGACTGACAAACTTTCTATTCAATTAGATAATAGAGATTTTTGGGCAGATAACACGGTGTTATTGATCGGCCCCACTTTTGAGAATAAAGGTCAAGCGATGAAAGGTAATTTCGGTCAAAACGTCGCCACACTATTTAATAACGTACAAGGTAGATATGAAACTCTTACACCTTAGTCTTCTTGCTTGTCTGTTTGCGACAAGTAGTGCATATGCACTTAAATCAGACTCTGATCAGCCTATTTATATCGATTCCGATACACAGAATCTGGATATGAAAAGTAATACCGTTACTTTTACTGGTGATGTGAAACTAAAACAAGGTAGTATTAGTATCAATGCCGATAAACTGGTTGTTATTCGAAATCCGCAAGACGGAGCATTGAGAGAAATAGAAGGTTATGGTGAACCCACTACTTTTTCTCAATTGACAGACGATGGCAACACATTAAATGGTCAAGCAAGAGAGCTTTACTATAATGTAAGTTCAGATCAGTTAACCATGATTACAGATGCTATCCTTTCACAAGATGAAAGCACAATTCAGGGTAACAAAATAACCTATAAAATTGGGTCACAAAAACTCACCGCAAATAGCGGTGCAGGTGAGCGAGTAAAAACCGTTCTTCAACCAGCACAAGCAACAAAACAATAATATGGCGATATTAAAAGCTGAACACTTAGCCAAGAGCTATAAAAATAGAAAAGTCGTTGCCGATGTCAGTCTAACGGTTGAATCTGGTCAAATAGTGGGATTACTGGGACCGAATGGCGCGGGAAAAACAACTTCCTTCTATATGATAGTAGGACTGGTTGCTCGAGACGAAGGTCGAATCATGATTGACGACAACGACATCAGCATTTTACCGATGCACAGTCGCTCAAGGCTAGGGATAGGTTATTTGCCTCAAGAAGCCTCTATCTTTCGTAAACTATCTGTTGAAGACAACATAATGGCGGTTCTTGAAACTCGCAAAAGTTTAAGTCGAGAAGAAAAACAAGATAGAATGGAAGACTTGCTGGATGAATTTAATATCCAACACATTAGAAAAAGTGCAGGTATGGCATTATCTGGTGGTGAGCGTAGAAGGGTTGAAATAGCACGTGCTTTAGCTGCTAATCCTGAATTCATACTACTAGATGAACCTTTTGCTGGTGTTGACCCTATATCGGTTATTGATATAAAAAAGATTATTGAGCATTTGAGAGATCGTGGTTTAGGGGTATTGATTACCGACCACAATGTTCGTGAGACATTGGATGTCTGTGAAAAAGCTTATATTGTAAGCCAAGGGCATCTCATTGCCGAAGGAACACCAGAACAAGTTCTGAATAACGAACAAGTAAAACAAGTTTATCTAGGCGAACAATTCCGTCTATGATTAATAAGTACATAAATAAAGAGATTAGATAAAAAATGGATTTACTTAGCGTTTAATTTGGAACGCTAATTTTGCAACGCTGACAACGGAACAAGGTTTTAAATACTGGATGAAACCATCATTACAACTCAAACTGGGTCAACAACTCGCAATGACTCCGCAATTGCAACAAGCCATTCGTTTGTTGCAATTATCGACGTTAGATCTCCAACAAGAGATCCAAGAAGCGCTGGAATCAAACCCGCTACTTGATGTAGATGAAGGTCAAGAGGAACCAGTATCTTCCGATAATAATGAAAAAATAAAAGAAGATAACTCAACTGAAGCTACGGCAGAAGTATCAGCTGAGCCTGAATTACCAGACAGCTCAGATGCGATCGAAAAATCAGAAATTTCAGACGATTTAGAAATCGATGCATCTTGGGATGATGTTTATAGTGCTAACACAGGTAATACAGGCATTGCTCTTGATGATGACATGCCTGTTTACCAAGGTGAGACCACTCAAAGCCTGCAAGACTATTTACTATGGCAACTTGATTTAACGCCTTTTTCTGACACAGATAGAACCATAGCAACGGCAATCGTCGATGCTATCGACCAATATGGTTACCTTACGATATCCGTTGAAGATATTTTAGAAAGCGTAAACAACAAAGACGTTGAGTTAGATGAAGTAGAGGCAGTACTAAAACGCATTCAGCAGTTCGACCCTTTAGGTGTTGCCTCAAGGAATTTACAGGAATGCCTTTTACTTCAATTGGCAACTTACCCACCTGAAACTCCTTGGTTAGATGAGACCAAATTAGTACTAACCAACCATATTGACCAATTAGGCAATAGAGATTACAAACTCATATCGAAAGAAAGCAAACTGAAAGAAGCGCAGCTTCGGGAAGTTATGCAACTCATTCAGCAATTAGACCCAAGACCCGGAAGCTCAATTACACCTGATGAAACAGAATACGTTGTTCCTGATGTGAGTGTATTCAAAGATAAAGGGAAATGGTCTGTCACTATTAATCCAGACAGCGTCCCAAGATTAAAAGTCAATCAACAATACGCAGCGCTTGGAAAAGGTAATAGTGCAGATAGCCAATTTATTCGTAATAATCTTCAAGAAGCAAAATGGTTAATCAAAAGTCTAGAAAGCCGAAACGAGACGTTATTAAAGGTTGCTCGTTGCATTGTTGAACATCAACAAGGCTTCTTCGATTTCGGGGAAGAAGCAATGAAACCTATGGTGCTTAATGATATTGCATTAGCAGTAGAAATGCATGAATCAACCATATCTAGGGTGACTACGCAGAAATTTATGCATACCCCGCGAGGCATATTCGAGTTGAAATATTTCTTCTCTAGCCATGTTAGTACTGATAATGGTGGAGAATGTTCATCGACGGCAATTCGTGCACTTATAAAGAAATTGGTTGCCGCAGAAAATACGGCCAAACCATTAAGTGATAGTAAGATTGCCGCACTGTTAGCTGACCAAGGAATTAAGGTTGCAAGACGTACCATTGCAAAATACCGAGAATCTTTAGGTATAGCCCCTTCCAGTCAGCGTAAACGCCTACTTTAGTAAGTAATTTATTACTTTAGTTAACGGTTTATTACTTTAGTTAACGGTTTATTACTCTAGTAAACAACGAAGAAGGAAAGTCTATGCAAATCAATATTACAGGCCATCACGTTGATCTAACCGATTCAATGCAAGACTACGTTCACACTAAATTTCAAAAATTAGAGCGATTTTTTGAAAATATTACCAATGTTCATGTGGTATTACGCTTAGAAAAGGTGCACCATATCGCCGAAGCGACACTGCATGTTAGTCAAGGTGATATCCATGCTACTGCAGATGAAGAGAACATGTATGCTGCTATAGATTCTCTAGTCGATAAACTTGTACGTCAGTTAAACAAACACAAAGAGAAACTTAGTAATCATTAACTATGCAAATTAATCAAGTCCTTACATTGGATTGCACTAAAAGTGCAGTCCAATGTACCAGTAAAAAAAGAGCGCTAGAGCTAATAAGTCAAATAGCAGCTGAACATACTGGAGAGAACTCAACCGAACTATTCCAATGTATGCTGAATAGAGAAAAAATGGGCAGTACAGGTATCGGTAATGGTATTGCTATTCCACATGCGAGAATGCTTACATCAACGGATAAAGCCGTTGCAGTACTCGTTCAATGTAAAGACCCAATTGAATTCGATTCCATTGACAATCGACCTGTTGATCTATTATTTGCTTTACTGGTTCCAGACGCACAATGTAAAGAGCATTTAAAAACGCTCTCATCTATGGCTGAGCGCTTGAGCAATAAACAAATCCTGAAACAACTTAGAGCTGCACAAAGTGACCAAGAACTCTTTAATATAATGATAGATAATACGTAAATATGATCGACGCAATTCCAAGTGAAAAGAAAAACCATTTTGTCATAATAAGTGGCCAGTCTGGCGCAGGAAAAAGCGTCGCTCTTCGAGTGCTTGAAGATCTCAGCTACTATACTGTCGATAATCTGCCTATCGCTTTACTCGATCAATTTGTAGAGTCAACTAAACATAGCCAACAAAATATCGCGGTCAGTATCGATATTAGGAACTTACCAACAAACCCTCAAGATATCGTAGAAAAAATAGCTCAGTTAAGAGAATCAACCGATGTTACCGTCTTCTTTCTAGGGGCTAGCCAAGAATCATTGCTAAAAAGATACAGTGAAACTCGGCGTATTCACCCTCTCTCTTTAGGTAGCGAAAAATTATCACTTGAACAAGCCATTAAAAAAGAAAAACGCCTATTAGAATACGTAAAAGAACAAGCCGACTTAGTCATTGATAGCAGCGATCAATCTTTGCATGATTTGAGCGAGTTAGTTCGTTTAAGGATCTTAGGCAGAGAGAGAAACGAATTGGTTATGGTATTTGAATCATTCGGTTTTAAATATGGCTTACCGCATGATGCTGACTACATATTTGATGTTCGCTTTTTACCTAATCCACATTGGGAACCTAATCTCAGAGCTTACACAGGATTAGATAAACCCGTTACTGATTTTCTTGGACAACAAGCCTGTGTAGTAGAATTAGAGAGTGACATCAAAAAATTTGTGGAAAAGTGGCTTCCCGATCTGGAAAAAAATAACCGAAGTTACCTTACTATTGCTATTGGTTGCACCGGAGGAAAACATCGCTCTGTTTACATAACGCAACAATTGGGTGAGTATTTTAAATCTCTCGGTAAACAGGTACAGATTCGACATACGAGCATAGAAAAACGGCGGTTATAAACCATGACATTAAGACGCAGTAAAAAAGTATTAATCCAAAATCGATTAGGGTTACATGCACGAGCAGCCGTAAAATTAGTGGAATTATCTCAAAGTTATAACGCTACAGTTACCGTCAGTAATGAAGAAAACAAAGAAATGTCCGCCGACAGTGTAATGGGCTTGATAATGTTAGAATCGGCTCAAGGACAATATGTCACCGTTAACGCAGAAGGCGAACAAGCCGATCAAGCTTTGACCGCAGTTTGCCAATTAATTGAAGCGAAATTTGAAGAAGACGAATAAAGCTCACTACAAATTAACACTATACTTTCAATTCACCCGTAAAATTCAGTTTTTAAAACTTAGTAATCAACAAAAAAGCTTGTAAGTCATAAGAACTTATTAAATAACAAGTAGAATTGCGTTACTATTCCAAACAATTTTCGTATTTATCCTCTAGGAGCGGCAATGGCAGAGCAGCAACAAGAACTCGATCAAGCTCAACAAGCTCATCAAACCCTCCAAGAAGTTAGTGATGCACTAGATAGTGGTCGCTTTGTTCATGTCCGACGTCAACTTCAGGATATGGAACCAGAAGATATCGCTCATCTCCTCGAATCCTCTCCTCGAAAATCTCGTGATGTACTTTGGCAACTGACCGATCCTGAAGACTACGGTGAAATTCTTGACGAGTTAAATGAAGACGTCAAAGATGCACTAGTCTCACAAATGGCCCCGGAGAAATTCGTCGAAGCTACCGAAGGCATGGATACCGATGATTTAGCCTACGTTCTGCGTAGTTTACCAAATGACGTATCTAAAGAAATTCTCGACCAAATGGATATTGCTGATCGACTTCGAGTCGAAACAGCGCTCTCCTATCCAGAAGACACAGCTGGCGGAATGATGAATACCGATGTGACCACAATCCGTGGTGACGTTGATCTGGATGTTGTATTACGTTACTTAAGGATGAAAGGTGAACTACCTGATGTCACCGATGCCTTATATGTCATAGACAAAGAAAGTCGACTTATAGGTCACCTTTCATTAACAACATTAATCACTACCCAACCTGATATTCAAGTCAGTGAAGTCATGGACGATGCTGATGAAGCGATTTTAGTTGAAACCAGTGACTCAGATGTTGCCAGCCTGTTTGAACGTCGAAATTGGGTATCCGCTCCCGTTGTGGATGAAAACCAACACTTAGTTGGTCGTATTACTATCGATGATGTGGTCGATATAATACGCGAAGATGCAGAACACTCTATGATGAGCTTAGCAGGTATGGACGATGACGAAGATACGTTTGCCCCAGTCTTTAAATCGACCAGAAGAAGAAGTGTTTGGCTTGGAGCTAACGTACTTGCCGCTTTAGCCGCAGCCTCTGTATCTAATATGTTTGAAGCCACACTCGAACAAATGGCTGCCATTGCAGTTCTCATGACCATTGTACCTTCTATGGGCGGTGTGGCCGGTAATCAAACCGTTGCACTAGTGATAAGAGGATTAGCATTAGGGCACATAGGTGATAGTAACAAAAAAGAATTACTTCTCAAAGAAGCGGCTATTGGCCTGTTAAATGGTATTTTGTGGGCCTGCATTATAGGTGGAATCGTTGTTTTATGGAAAGACGATTGGCTATTAGGTGGAATTATATCTGCGGCCATGCTCACCAATTTAATCGTTGCGGGCATAGCAGGTGTGACCATTCCAATTTTGTTGAAAAAAATCAACGTAGACCCTGCTTTAGCTGGTGGAATGGCATTAACAACCATTACGGATGTAATCGGTCTATCTGTATTTTTAGGCTTAGCAAGCTTGTTAATATAACCTTTGCTAAGCGTAAGTCTCGCCTCCTTTAATACAGTATTAAAACGGTTCTATAAATAACTATAAACAAAAAAAGCACCTCACTAGGAGGTGCTAACGAGTAATCACCCTAACGGTAATTACTCTCCCGCCACTTTCATTGATTCAATTAAAATAGAACCGGTTTGAATTTGTGAACGAGTTTCAATATCACTACCCACCGCTACAATTTGTTTAAACATCTCTTTTAAGTTACCAGCAATAGTGATTTCTGATACTGGATATTGAATTTCACCGTTTTCAACCCAAAAACCAGATGCACCACGAGAATAATCACCAGTGACAATATTGACACCTTGCCCCATCAACTCGGTAACGAGTAACCCTGTACCCAGAGTTTGCAACATCTGCTCAAATGTTTCTCCCGTAGGCTTAACAAACCAGTTGTGGATCCCTCCTGCATGACCTGTCGGCGTCATATTAAGTTTACGTGCCGAATAACTGGTAAGAAGATAAGTCGATAAAATACCATCTGTTATAATAGTTCTATCTTGAGTAAACACTCCTTCACTATCAAACGGGCTTGATGCGAGTCCTCTAAGTACATGAGGTTTTTCTTCAATATTAAACCAATCAGGAAAAACTTGAGTGTTCAAACCATCCAGCAAGAAAGACGATTTTCGATAAAGATTGCCACCACTAATTGCCATAATCAAATGGCCGATAAGGCCAGTTGCTGCATCAGCGGCAAATAATACTGGGCATTGGCCAGTCGCTATTTTTCTGGCATCTAACCTTGCTAACGTTTTTTCCGCTGCACTGATTCCCACTTTTTCAGGCGTCCATAAATCATCAATACAACGAGCGACACTATAGCTATAATCCCTTTCCATTCCACCATCACTGCCCTCACCAATCATTACACAGCTCATACTGTGTCGACTAGAAGCATAGCTAGCAAGTAGGCCATGGCTGTTACCATAAACTCTCACGCCATAATGGCTATCATAACTAGCACCATCACTTTGTTTAATTTGATCGCTATAGTCTAACGCCGCTGTTTCGGCAGCAATGGCGATACTAGCGGCGCGGTCAGGGTTAGGTTCATCGGGATGAAAAAGATCTAAATCGGGTATTTTTTTTACCATTAATTCTTTCGGTGCCGGACCTGAAAATGGGTCTTCTGAAGTATATTTAGCAATATCTAACGCAGCTTCTACTGTTTGTTGAATCGCTCTTTCACTTAAATCTGATGTAGAGGCGCTGCCTTTACATTGGCCACGATAAACGGTGATGCCTAACGCTCCATCACTATTAAACTCCACGTTCTCTACTTCACACATCCGAGTCGACACGCTAATGCCAGTGGTTTTATTAATAGCGACTTCCGCTGCGTCGGCAACACCAGTAGCAAGTGTTAATGCTTTCTCAACAGCAAGTTCAAGATCTATTTTTTGTTGGGCAATTTGTTGTTTAACATCCATAATTTCAGTTCTTTTGCGAATATCTTTACTTAGAATAACAAGGTTTTCGCTTTCTCCCCATAAATCTTGCTAAAATAGTGTCAAATCTCTCTAGATAACTACGAGAACTTAATAAAATGGCAAGAAAAAACCAAAAAGCACCATGGGAAGAAGAAGAAGAGATCATCTGGGTAAGTAAAACTGAGATGAAACAAGATATGCAGGCTCTACAAGATTTAGGCGTTGAGCTTGTTGGACTTAAACCTTCTATTTTGGAGAAGTTTCCACTTCCGGAGTCATTAAGAATCGCTATAACCGATGCGCAGCGTTTTAAAAATGAGGCAAAACGGCGTCAGTTACAATATATCGGTAAATTAATGAAAAGCGTTGAAGTTGAACCAATTCAAGCAGCTCTAGATAAATATCGAAACAAATATTCACAAGCAACGGCTGAACTGCATAAACTTGAACAATTACGGGATGATTTAGTTGAGAAAGGCGATTCTGTATTAAATGAAATTTTAACAGCGTATCCTGATGCTGATAGACAGCGTTTACGTCAACTTTACTTACAAGCGAATCGAGAGAAGAAAGCCAATAAGCCACCAAAAGCTTATCGTGAAATATTTCAGGTACTGAAAGAGCTAAATGAATTAAATTAAAATCAATCTACAGTATTCTTACAAGCTCTGTCTGCATTATACTGAGCTTGTAAGATAAACCGATATCACAAAGTCTAAGTAACAAGATAAATCTATCTAACTTTACCTTGTTACTCTGTGCCACCAACAGTAATCGAATCTAACTTCAAGGTCGGTTGGCCAACACCTACAGGGACACTTTGTCCTGCTTTTCCGCAAACACCGACTCCTTTATCCAGTGATAAATCATTTCCTACCATAGAAACTTGTTGCATTGCTTCGATACCAGATCCAATAAGTGTTGCGCCTTTAACAGGGCGAGTAACTTTACCATTTTCAATCAAATAAGCTTCTGAGGTAGAAAAAACAAATTTACCCGAGGTGATATCAACTTGGCCTCCACCAAAATTAGGAGCGTAAAGTCCTTTTTTAACCGTTGAAATAATCTCTTCTGGGCTATGCTCTCCCGGTAACATATACGTATTAGTCATACGAGGCATAGGTAAATGAGCATATGATTCTCTGCGTCCATTCCCTGTCGGTTTAACGCCCATTAGATGAGCATTGTGCTTATCTTGGATATAACCTTTCAATACGCCATTTTCGATCAAAGTATTGTATTGTCCTTGAACGCCTTCATCATCAATATTCAATGAACCACGACGATTGAGCATTGTTCCATCATCGACAATAGTACAAAGATTCGAGGTCACTTTATCACCAATTTTACCTGAGAATACCGATGATCCTTTTCGGTTGAAGTCACCCTCTAAACCATGTCCAACGGCTTCATGTAATAACACACCAGGCCACCCACCTCCTAACACCACCGGCATTGCGCCCGCTGGCGCAGCGTCGGCTTCTAGATTGACTAATGCTTGTCTTATCGCTTCATCTGCGAATGAAAACGCAACTTTTCGGCCTCCTTGATTATCCAGAAAATGATCGTACCCGTAACGGCCACCACCACCAGAGCTTCCTCGTTCTCTTCTATCACCTTTCATCGCTAAAACACTAATGGAAAGACGAACAAGAGGTCGAATATCAGCAGCATAAGTCCCATCTGTAGCGGCAACTAACACTTGTTCATAAACACCACTTAAACTAACCGACACTTCTTTAACCAAAGGCTCTTTAGTACGAATATACGCATCTAATTCTTTCAGGAGATCTATTTTTTGTTGCTTTTCCAAACTCTCCAACGGATTAACGCTTGAATAACTATTGCTATTTGCTGATTTGCTGAACGTTTTTACTTTACCTGCTTGTCCCTGTTGAGCAATACCTTTAGCCGCAATCGCACTCTGCTTTAAACTGTCGAACTGAACTTGATCTGAATAAGCAAACCCAGTTTTTTCGCCGGTAATGGCTCGTACTCCAACACCGCGATCGATATTAAATGATCCATCTTTAATAATACTGTCTTCCAGTACTAAAGATTCATGCCAACTGGATTGGAAATAAATATCAGCATAATCCACTTGACGAGTAACAATACTAGCTAACGTATCGGCGATATGCTGTTCAGTTAAGCCAGATGGGGCGAGTAAATCATTTTCTACACGATTAATGGTCATTCGTTGCCTTTAATTAGTTTTTGTAATTCTGAGTGAAATCGAGCATGTTTAGACAGCGGCATATTATTTCTAACGGAATCAGTTATTCGATGATCAATATGATCAAGTAAAACACCTACTTCACGACCAAGTTGCTTCGTCACTTTTCCCCAAGGAGAAACAATCATGGAGTGTCCCCATGTTTCCCTTCCACAAGGGTGTTGCCCCGTCTGGGCACTCGCTATAATCCAACATTGAGATTCAATTGCTCGTGCTCTCATTAAAATAGACCAGTGTGCCTCACCAGTGGGAACGGTAAATGCAGCAGGCAGAGAAATAATTTGAGCCCCTTTTGCCGCTAATTCTAAAAATAATTGAGGAAATCGAAGATCGTAACAGATAGCGAGTCCAATTTTTCCTACCGGTGTGTCCACCACCACCACGTCATTACCCGCTTGAAATATTTCTGATTCTCGGTAGCGACCTTGTTTGTCTTCAACATCCGCATCAAACATATGAAGTTTATCGTAATACGCCGTCCGCTCACCGTTACTATTAATAACTAAGCTGGTAGTGCTAATTTTATTACCACGAATAATAGGCATACTACCAACGACTAACCAAAGGTTATACTGCTTAGCCATTGCCGATAACTGTTGCTGAACAATGCCGGTATCTAATGGCTCAGCATGAAGCCTATAGTCCGCCTTAGAACCGAAAACGAGACAATTTTCAGGCATAAGCACGAGCTGAGCACCATCTTTAGCCAGTTGTTTCAGTTGAACATCAATAAAAGCCACGTTTTTTTCTGGTTCAGAGCCAGATGTCATCTGAATGATACCAATACTATTCATAGTACTTCCTGTTTTTATTCAACATGATTAACTAATGACGACTTTAACTGCCCATGATTTCTATTAACTATCACAGTATATTACTCATGATATAATTAACGGCTACCGCTCGGTAACTTATATTCACCTTTACTTCTAGAAAGCTCTTTGACTTCTGGTGAGTCCAGTGTTCCTACTATTTGATAGCGAATTTTCGTAAACACATCAACCACAGGCGAAATAACAGTAGAAATAGCAAAAACAACAATAGCAGTTTGTGGAGCGACTGCAAAAGCCGTGAGTACTGGAATACCCGAGGTGAGATCAGGCGTAAATTCAACTTCAGCATCCACTATATTGTTATTCAAGTCAGCCATACCACGGATAAGCATCTCACCTGCAGTGGCATCCATTTCTAGATTGTTAGTGACAAAAACGCCCTTTTCCATTTTACCGGAGCCCGTAATATGACTAAATGCCAAGCCTTTATCAAACACGTCGGTAAAATCAAGTTGCATCTTTCTTATGATAGAATCTAAGCTAAACATACCAAGAAACTTTGCTGCGTTCCCTGCTCCAGAAATAATACCTTTGCCAAATTTAGCCGTCATATCTCCATTTAACGTATCAACTTGCATTGACCAGGGCGCACCGTTCCAAGATAAATGAGATGTCATTTCAAAAGGTGCTTTCTGAATTCCAGACCGAATACCAAAACGTTCTAATAATTCGGTATTATTTTCACCTTTCATCGACATATCTATTGAAGATTGACTAATATCCTCATTTAATTCCCACCAACCTTTAGCATTAATCTGACTTTTACCACTATTGATAGCAATATTATTCCAATTGATCCGCTTCCCTTTGCGTTGCAAATCAATATCAACCGTTCCTACCTTATAACCTTGCAACCAAAAATCTTGAATATTTAATGTTAAATTAGGTATCAATTGATGAAAACTTCTATCAAATTCACTGATAAGTGGCGCTTGTTCATCCGCTCGAAATACCAATTTTTCTGGCGATTCACTATCTAGAGAAGGTATAAAGACATGTAAAGTATCTAGCGCAACAGTCAGGTCATAAGGCGCTAAATACTTTGCTTGGCCTTTTACTTCAGCACTTTCTATATCAATTAACCAAGATAAATTCTTTTTTCTTGCACTAAATTCAACATGATTCCAGTCCAGAGTCGCGAAAGTCAATTTATCGGTAGATATATCCACTCTTTGAGGCATGGGAATGTCTGGAGTATTCATTTGACTTAAACGTGACTCTTGATTCTTAGAGCCGTGTTGTCCTATGAGAGATAGCCAACTATCAAGATCAAAGGTGGGCATTCTGATATTTATATCATGACCAACAATCGGGCTAACTTTGAAGCCTCCTTTTCCTACCAGTAAACTCGTTGCTTCCAATATAGGTGTTTTACCAGTGATATCTATCTGCGCTTGATATTTCACATCAGGTAACTGTAATCGAGCCGAAATACTCTGTTGATTACCTGATGCTTGTAGCTGTAGTGAACTTTTTTTACCCAATGCTTTTTCTAATGGAACAGGATACTGACTAGAAATAAATTCTAAATTAGCCGAACTATCGAGTTGATAAGTAAATCCTACATCATTGAGTTGTAGATCTATTCCCATGTTCCAAGGGGCGTAACCTTGTACTTTTTCAGTCCATGAGCCTAGGTAAGGTGTTAATGGTTCTACATCCCAATGTCCTACAATATCTATACCCACTGAATACAAGGATTGTAAACTCTCACCTTTAAAGTCTAATGATATAGGTTGTTCTAGTAAGTAAGCGGATAAACCTGAAGTACTAACAATATCATTATCAAACGTAATTCTACCCGTCGCTTGCTTTAATTCCATCGGAGGAGATTCAATATTGATATGATTCTTATTGAGATCAGCAAATCCCCACGCTCTAGTAGGGATATCGGTATCAAATGGGATTTTGAGTTGGAATTCTGAACTAACATCACCAGAAACTTTAACCGCGGTTAAGGCAGCACCAACTGAGTTAACCAAAGGCGTTGCCATCATATAATCACGGACAGCTTGACCTTTACCAACCGCTTTCGCTTTAATTTCAACTGCGCCACTTGGACCAAGATGTTGTATTTGACCAGTAATTCGCTGCGCTTTTACGCCATTGAGTTTTGCTGATTGAGAATCTAAATACATAGAATCGTTCTCAAATAGCAAATCCAACTGCATATCAGTAATCGTTGGCCAATGGGTATCAAAGCTAAATTTAGCTTGTTGTAACCCAACGTGAACCTGAAATATGCCATCATTTGTTTGATAAGGAAATTCACTAAGTGGACCGTACCAAATTATCTTGGCGTTATTAGCCTTACCACCTTGAATCGCGGTCGATAAATAATTGGTTAAATCTTGCCCCAGAGCTCGAGTCGGTAAATAGCGCCAAGTTTCACCAGCATTATAAACATCCGCTTCAGCATATAAAGAAAGAAAAGCAGCTGAGTTATGAGGAAAGTCGAGTCTAAATTCGCCTTGAGCTTGAATATCAGGCGTCGCTACCGATATTTTGTCAGACCAAAGACGCCAACCATTTTGCCCATCTGTTGCTAAATGAATCCGTAATTCGCCGTTTTTAATGCGCAGAGGAGCCTGAAAGACATCACCATAAGGAACAATATCATCTATAAGGGTTACATGAGCTGATAACCCCGATTCATTACCAACAACGCTTGCTTGTAAATCATGAACTTCTGGCAATAACTCCCAGTTCTGTATCTCTCCATTAGTAATAGAAGCAGAATAAGAAAGAGATTTATCAGCTTTGTCTTGTGATATTCTTAAATCTTCAACTAAAGCTTTCGGTTGCAATCTTGAAAGCCATAATTGTAGTTGATCGGAGTTAGGGATCAGAGTAACTAATGGCTTTAGCGCAGCTAATTCAAGTTGAGAGACATTAAATGTCCATTGATTCGGTACCGATTCAAACACAAGATCCATATTCGGCCATTCATATTCGTCGGTTCTAATGCGTAGCGAGTGCCCACTAACTTTCCAACCATTATCACTTAATGAAGGTGTTAATTTAAATACGCCTTCTTCAGCGACAAGTAAGTGCTCACTTTGGTCTTGCCAGCTTAATTCTGACGGTAAAAGAGCGACATAAGCATTCACAGGATTATTATTTTTCACGCTAAACCAGCTATTAAAACTGATATTTCCGCCGGTTATTCCTGTTTCTTTTATCCATTCATTAGTTAACCAAGGTGTAACTCTAATGTTACGAGCCTGAAGAAAAAAATCGCCTGATACATTTCTGATTGAACCATTATCGTCGAAGTCAGCTTTTACCACTAAGCTGTTAATATGAGTGCCTACTACACTAACCGAGCCTTCTACTCTGTGATTGTGATCTTTATTACGCCATTTTAATTGCTCAATATCTAACGTTCTAATGTCGCCATCATAAGTTTGATAGGTAATAAAAGAATCTAATAAATTAAAATCTTTTAACTGACGAAAAAAAAGTTTTTCAACCTGAGCAATGCCTGAATTATTTTTGTTTGAGGAGCTATTTGGCGAAGTATCAGATTTAAATACGTTAATATTACTGATATCCAGATGAAGGCCTTTTAAATTTAATGACGCAATTTTGGGCTCTAAAGTGATGATTGATTTAATTAAGTCAAACTCTAACTCGACCTCATTAATATCAAAGGCGATATTTTGGTCAGAAATACGCGGAACATTTAATTTTTTTAATGATATAGAAGGGTGAGTATTACGCCAATAGCCTTTTACTTCACCTATTTCAAATGGTATGCCAGAAATTTCTTCAACGATATGACTGATTTCAGTTTGAAAGTAATCTAATTTAGGGAGAGCAACACGCAAGCTAGTAACAGCAATGGCTAAAAATACCATCACTATCACTATCAACCATAGTATTAATTTGCTGCTTTTCGTTGCGAATGAAGCCACATATACCCCGTTACATCATGACGACATCAAACTGCTCTTGAACATAAAGAGGTTCTGCCTGTATTTTTACTTGCTTACCAATGAATACCTCTAACTCAGCAAGAGCATGAGATTCTTCACCTTCTAACGTTTCAGCCACTGCAG
The DNA here is from genome assembly GCF_033101115.1 of Vibrio sp. TH_r3. Lineage (NCBI taxonomy): Bacteria > Pseudomonadati > Pseudomonadota > Gammaproteobacteria > Vibrionales > Vibrionaceae > Vibrio > Vibrio sp. TH_r3. Next base: position 23,941 of record NZ_JAWMPW010000026.1, read on the forward strand.
GAGAAGCATAAACAACAAATTTATCCGCTTCATATGCACGGTTAACTCTTGTCACCTCACGTAGCACTTCATAACAAACGGTATCAACAGTTTTAACTGAACCACGACCTTCACAAGTTGGACATTTTGAACAGAGAATATGTTCAATACTTTCTCGAGTTCTTTTTCTTGTCATCTCAACCAAGCCCAAATTAGTAAAACCATTGATATTCGTTTTAACTCTATCAACGGAAAGGGCTTGTTCTAGTGAAGCAACAACTCGTGAACGATGATCTTCAGACATCATGTCGATGAAATCGATAATAATAATACCACCAAGATTTCTTAATCTTAGTTGCCTAGCAATAGCTTGAGTCGCTTCAATATTAGTATTGAATATTGTTTCTTCTAAGTTCCTACGACCAACAAATGCGCCAGTGTTGATGTCAACCGTCGTCATTGCTTCTGTCTGATCTATGATTAGATACCCACCTGACTTCAATTCAACCTTTCGATCAAGAGATCGTTGAATTTCATTTTCGGCATCAAACATATCAAAAATAGGTTTATCGCCTTCATAAAGAGCCAGTTTTTCGGTCAATTCAGGGACAAATTCAGAGGTGAATTCCTTTAGCGTTTCAAATACTAATCTGGAATCAATTTGAATACGCGTCAACTCTGTACCCACGAAGTCACGTAAAATTCGCTGCGAAAGACCAAGTTCGCCATATAGGGTCGAACGAGTTTTATATTTCACTCGTCGTTCGCCAACTTTTTTCCATAATCGCTTTAAGAAAATCGCATCTTGAGCGAGCTCTTTTTCATCCGCTCCTTCCGCTGCTGTACGAATAATAAAGCCGCCATCTTCATCACAATATTCCATGACGGTTTTTTTAAGCCTATCTCGTTCATTTTCGCTATCAATACGTTGAGATACACCAACATGGCTTGCCCCTGGCATGAAAACAAGATAACGAGAAGGAAGGGTAATATCGGTGGTTAATCTAGCGCCTTTTGTTCCTAAAGGATCTTTAACAACTTGAACAACAATATCTTGTCCTTGGCGAACTAATTCGGAAATATCTCTCACTTGAAATTGTTGCTTCTCGTTTTCAGCAACGCATTCAGTATGAGGTACAATATCTGATGCATGTAGAAAAGCAGCTTTATCTAAGCCTATATCTACAAAGGCGGCTTGCATTCCCGGTAAAACGCGAGATACTCTCCCTTTATAAATATTACCTACAATACCTCGGCAAGATTCACGCTCAATATGAACTTCTTGGAGGATCCCTCCTTCAATCATAGCGACTCTTGTTTCACTTGGTGTAACGTTTATTAACAACTCTGCACTCATGAGAGTACCCTCATTAAGCTAAAAAAATTCTTGCAGGAGCTGATCCGTTTCAAAAAGAGGTAAACCAACTACAGCGTAGTAGCTTCCTTCTATACGTGAGACAAATCGCCCACCTAAACCTTGAATCCCGTAGCTGCCAGCTTTATCGCATGGTTCGCCTGTTTGCCAGTATTGCTCTATTTCTTCTTCAGTCAAAACCTTAAACCATACATCCGTTACTACTACATTCGATTTGATTTTATTTTTATGTAATACGGTAACAGCGGTTAAAACTTGATGTTTTCTTCCTGACAAGGCCAACAGCATTCTTTTTGAATCTTGTAAATCTATCGGCTTCTCTAATACTTGCTCTTCTAGTACTACAACGGTATCAGACCCTAAAACTATTTCATTGCCGTCAGTTAGTTGAGATCCAATTATTAATTCAGCACCAGCTTTTGCTTTTTGATACGACAATCTTAAAACATAATCTTTGGCTGATTCTTTCTCTTGTCGGCACTCTTCAATATCAGGCAAAACAACATCGAAGGTGTACCCTGCTTGTTGCAATAATTCACTTCGGCGTGGAGAGCCAGATGCAAGATAAAGTTTCATTATTCTATGCTCTTTATTTGATATACCAATGTCGACGAACTCTTCTTAGTAATAAAAACAACCAAGGCCATAAAATACAATTAATTAAGCCAGACCACAGCAACATAGGATTAAACGTTACATCTTGAATAAGATACTCTCCGCCAAATTCTAAGAATTTGGCAAAAATGCTAACCACACCGATAAAAATGGCTTGCTGCCATAGCGCCATATTACGCAAAACTAAGAAATTAACTGCTACAACAAAAACAGCAGTCGCCATAACAATACCGCGAATACCTAAAGTTGAACCTAGCAGCAGATCCCATATCAATCCAAGAACTAACCCTGTACCAACATTTACTCGATGAGGAAGCGCGAGTACCCAATAAAAAGTTACTAACAATAGCCACGATGGACGAAATAAATCCAAACCGCCCGGCCAAGGAATAGTCTGTAATATTAGAGCAACAAGAAATGTGAACCAAATAACCGATTTACCCATAAAAAAATTACTCACTACTGGTTATTTCTTGGTCAAAATGTTGACCGCCGTTTGACGTGATATCATTGCTCGATGAAAGGACTTGTTGCTGCCTATTTTCATTTGGCCATACCAATAATAAATATCGTAACCGATCAAATGCGACCACTGGACTTGCTTCAATTTTGGCAAACTGACGACTATTATCATTATCAACAGCAGAAACATAGGCTACAGGATACCCCTCTGGATACAAGCCCCCCAAACCTGAACTAACTAATAAATCTCCAACTTGAATATCAGTACTCAAAGAAATATGTTCTAAATAAATCGAATTAAGATCGCCACTTCCTGAGGCAATAACTCGAATATCATTACGAACAACTTGTACCGGAATTGAATTACTCGAATCAACAAGCAAAAGGACTCTAGAATTGTGTGCAGCAACAAAGGTCACTTGACCTACAATACCATTTTCATTGATAACAGGCTGACCAACATACACTCCGTCAGTATGTCCCTTATCTATCACAACTTGATGGCGATAATGAGATGAATCGACTGCCATCACCTCTGTTACCACTTTTTTCTCATCTCGTATAAAGGGGGAACCGAGTAGTTTACGTAAGCGCTTATTTTCTTCTTGATATTGACTCAATAAACCTAAGTCACTCTTTAACAGTAACACTTCGCGTTTAAGAGAAGCATTACTCGCGATCAGTTGTTGCCTTGAATTAAATCTTTCATAAATACCATCAAACATCGTTCTCGGTAAATCTGCTGCATATTGGATGGGAGCGACAGCACTATTGAGTATGTATCGAACGGGGGCGAAAGTATCAAGACGACTATCAGCCAACATTAAGCTGGCTGATAGTGTTATTGCGAAGAATAGGCGCAATTGCAGAGAAGGGCCTCTGCCAAATATTGGTTTCATTACATTTTACCCATTCGTACCGGACAAATGGACTTATTCTTCACTGAACAGGTCACCACCATGCATATCAATCATTTCAAGCGCTTTACCACCCCCACGAGCAACACAAGTGAGGGGATCTTCAGCAATAACAACTGGAATACCAGTTTCTTCCATTAGCAGACGATCGATATCTTTTAGCAAAGCCCCCCCTCCTGTTAATACCATTCCATTTTCGGAAATATCCGCAGCGAGTTCTGGAGGACATTGCTCGAGTGCAACCATGACGGCAGAAACTATACCGGTGAGTGGTTCTTGAAGTGCTTCCAAGATTTCATTTGAATTAAGAGTAAAACTACGAGGAACCCCTTCCGCCAGATTACGTCCACGAACTTCAATTTCAGCCACATCATCACCAGGGTAAGCAGAACCGATGACATGTTTAATTTTTTCTGCGGTCGCTTCGCCAATCAAACTACCATAGTTACGACGAACGTAGTTTATAATAGCCTCATCAAAACGGTCACCACCGATACGTACCGATGAAGAATAAACCACATCGTTTAGTGAAATAACCGCGACTTCTGTTGTACCACCGCCAATATCAATAACCATAGAACCGGTTGGTTCTGATACTCTTAAGCCAGCACCAATCGCTGCAGCCATAGGTTCATCAATCAAATAAACCTCACGAGCTCCTGCGCCTAAAGCTGACTCCCGAATCGCTCTACGCTCAACTTGTGTTGAACCACAAGGGACACATACCAACACTCTAGGGCTTGGCTTGAGCACGCTGTTATCATGCACTTGTTTAATAAAGTGCTGTAACATTTTTTCCGTCACATAGAAATCGGCAATAACGCCATCTTTCATAGGACGAATAGCTGAAATAGAACCAGGAGTACGCCCCAGCATTTGCTTGGCTTCATGGCCAACGGCCGCCACGCTTTTTGCTGTACCAGCACGTTTTTGACTGATTGCGACTACTGAAGGTTCATCAAGAACAATTCCTTGCCCTTTGACATAAATTAAAGTGTTTGCGGTACCCAGATCAATTGATAGGTCATTTGAAAACATACCACGAAGTTTCTTAAACATATTCTTCGCTCATTTGCGTAACATTAGAAGACAAAAATTGCACTAAATGTACCAATGCATTGCCATTACAGCAAGGTATTGCGGCATAAACATGGGATTAATCTCTATTTTTCTCATCTGAGCCTGATTTACACCCTATTTTACAGGCGAATTAGCTTTAAAATACTTACACTGCCACAAGTCACTCCAAAAGATCATAGGTGACCCTGCATTTTTACTTTCAATATTTTTTGCGCCAGCGATTTCTACCACCCACTTGTACTTTAGGTGCTTCTGGCTTAGGAATGAATTGCTTTTCGGCCTGAAACATTCTTCCTTGTCCTCCATCAACGCCTAATTCAAGTAAACAGTTCCAATCTTTAACCTGTTCCACTCCAACTGCTATAACGCGTGTTTTCGTTCCTTCACATGCTCCAATTAAACTTCTTATGAATAACTGATTCTCTTGCCTTTTATCGATGTTTTTCACTAAGCTTCGGTGTAATTTTAAATAATTAACATCGAGTTCTTCAATGTAATGTGTGCTGGTTATTGTGCGTCCAGCCTGCTCAACAATAACCACGCATTCTAAGGCCGAAAGCATTCGAATAACGGGACGAATATAATCTATATTATCCACTAACTGGCCTTCGACAAATTCAAAGCTCAATTTACGACGAGTTGCAGCGGTTAATTGCAATAATTCATCTCTCATCCATCTAAGGTTAGCCTTATCTTTAAAAGATTGGACATGCAAGTTTATGGAATAGTGCGAACTAAAAGTTCGGCCTTTAAGATAGGTTAAAATCGTTTTAACTACGATTTGGTCCATGTAAGATTGATAACCAACCTGTTCAATAGCTGACATGAATCTTGATGCTTTAAGGATACTGACACCATCATCTATTCGAGCAAAAAGTTCATTATGTAACAAGGTGCTTTTATTTAATGACGCATCATATAAATAACACGGCTGCTCAAAAATCAATACTTTTCCATTAGCAAAAGACTTATCGAATAATGTACGCCACCTTACTGTGCCTCGCTGATCAACAACCACTTGCTTTTTATCAAATCGGCTCCAATTATTAATGCCTTGTAATTGAGCACTTTTTAGCGCCGTTTCCATCTCATTGACGATTTGACCTACACGCTCACCTTCTGAGTACATCGTGATCCCTACATGACACCAATTATCTTGGTCCATAGAATCTAGTGTTGGCATTTTCTCTAACTGTCGCACGCATTGATTGGCAAGAACGGAAATGTCTTTATTATTTTGATGAGGGATTAAAACAGAAAATTCATTTTCATCGTATCTAGAAAATACAAAATCTGGGAAACGCTGAACAACACTTGAAATCACGTTAGCAACTTCAACGATAAATTCATCGCACCTTTGCTTGTCTATTTTTTCGCTAACTTTATCCCAATCGTAAATTCGAAATAATAATACAGCCCCTGTCGCGCCACTTTCTTGTAGAGCAGACTCTAATTTAGAAAAGAACAACACTCTATTAGCCGATCCAGTCAGTTGATCTAAAAAAGTATGGCTACGGATAAAGGTATCGAAACGACTTCGTTCCAACCGTGCTTCTCGTAGCTCAGCAATTAAAACATCCAGAGCCTCACTGGTTGTATATGGCCACTCCTGATCATCGCCTTTAGCATATTGCGACATTCTTCCAGCAAGAATCATTCTTCCACGCTCCTCTAAAAGTTCTGATCCTTTTAGTTGTATTTTCAACCAACTAACTCCTTGAAATAAAAAGAACAAAACTAGAGCAATGGCTAATGACACCGAGGATAACGCACTAAAAGAGTGACTTTGTTCTAAATACGGTGATAAGGCTTTAATAGTAATCGAAAATTCAGGGTTACTTAGTAATGGATAGGATTTTTCATACAAATTCAGGCCATCTATTTCAATGGTAGCGTCGGCATAGCTATAGATAACATCATCGGCAGAAAATAATGTTAACTCAACAATATTATTTGCTTGAGATAGCAGTGGTAGCCATCGTTCAATACTATTGAGATTGTTATCTGTTTCTAATGATTGATCAATTACCGAGACAATCCCTTCAACCTGTTGGTTAAAGTATTCTTGCCCAATGTTTTTAAAAGTAAGAGTGCCACCCACAAACAAAATAAACATCGCCCCAATGACGATGATAGTGACAAAAGCAGTAAGCCTGGTACTTAACTTAAGAGTCGGGGTATAACGCATGAATAGTAAAATCCTTTTAACTATTTAATTTTAGTCCCTTATATTAGGCCGTTCCTTGATAACTAGCCGCTATTGGATAGAGTTGAATCTATTGTTCAATCCTTGATAAATAATACCCTTAAACTCAACCAATAACTGTGCCTAAAGTAAATAATGCAACGTTAGGCTATAAATAGATAGAAAATAAATGATCTGTTTTCTTTTTGATAATAGGCAAAAAAAGCGCATATAGAAAATATAGAAAGTTCACTTTATCTGCATTCGGTCGATATAGTGAGATGTTTTAGTCCGACTTAAATGCCCTGCTAAATGACTCTTTCTTTCACTCCAATCCAGACAACATTTACACAAAAGCCTTTTTGCCCTTGCTAAATCAATTAAAATCCACACCTAACTTATTAAAGTTAAATTGCCCTTTTTCCGTTAATTTAACATGCTCGTTAACTTCTTTTTATCCAGTTATTGCTAATTAGAGCATCAAGTAATTTGCACATAAATAATATAAATATTGATTGAAAATACACATTTTTTTGTTAACAAACAAAAGAAAGCCGCTAATAGCGGCTTCTAATGTACTTTCAACACTTTTAATTTATATAAGATCTAGAACGGTATATCGTCATCAAAATCCATTGGTGGTTCGTTGTATTGAGGTTGCGACTGTTGAGGTGCTTGTTGTGGCGCTCTTTGAGCTGGAGCTTGTTGCGGCGGTGTTTGAGCTTGTTGCACAGGTTGCTGAGGTTGCCCCCAATTGCTCTGCTGTTGAGCTGGTTGTCCACCACCCATAGCTTGAGTGCCTCCTTGACGACCCCCTAACATTTGCATGACACCATTAAAACCTTGAACCACAACTTCAGTCGTATAGCGATCTTGGCCACTCTGATCTTGCCATTTACGCGTTTGAAGCTGGCCTTCAATATACACTTGTGAACCTTTACGTAGGTATTCACCAGCAACTTCTGCCAACTTGCCAAATAGAGCAACTCTATGCCACTCGGTTTTCTCTCTTTGCTCACCTGTTGCTTTATCTCTCCAGCTTTCTGATGTAGCAATAGTAATATTCGCCACAGCACTGCCACTAGGCATATAACGAACTTCTGGATCGCCACCCAAGTTGCCAACCAAAATTACTTTGTTTATTCCACGGCTCGCCATGATCTGCTCCGTCTAAGTGTTCATCAAAATATAAGGCGACAAGAATACCATGAACGTTGATAGTCTCAACCTTTCTTACTCTCAAAACTAATCTAGAGTATGGAATAAAGAAAAACGAACCAACATAATTAGCTTTAACTCTTTCGGGTTACTCCACATTTCAATGAAAGACACCTCGTAATTCTTTCTTAATAAATCAATGTGATACGCATAAATCAACACCTCAAAAAAATACACCATGACACAGAATGAGTAGCTAAGATAAGGTGAAAAACAATTCCATTTGATAAAGAAAGCATGATGAAAAATAACATCAACGTGATTTGTGTCAAAAATACCAGTACTTACTCTGAATGCCTTCTAAGATATTTAAAGAAACGCCGAACTATTAACTATCAGGTCGTCACTAGTGACGATATAGAACAGTTGTCCTTAGATAAAGAAAGCTGTTTGTATTTTATCGAATTCAATAACGCTGTCATGTTATATAAACAAATTGAAAGGCTTACAGGATTGAACCAACAGTGCTTTATTATTGTTTATGATGCCCCGATCAACATACGCACTTCAACACTAATACCATTGGGTCGCCTTAAAGGATACTTTTTCTCGGACATATCTAATAAACAATTTCTATCTGGAATAGAGGCTATATTTTCAGGGAAAAATCAGTTGCCAAAAAATATTTCGTCTCAATTAATTGAATACTATCAATCTTTGATTGTTCGTTTTAATCAACCATACAGCACTGAGCTCACTCCAAGAGAAATTGTTGTTTTGGAGTATCTACGCTCGGGCCTATCTAACAACAAACTAGCAGATGAACTTTTTATCAGCGAACATACTGTTAAATCTCATCTGTATAAAATTTTCAAAAAGCTAAGTGTTTCTAATAGAACTCAAGCGATAGCTTGGGCTCATCGATACCTTCCTTAAGTCGTCAAGCTCAATCTGAATTTTTTCCAACTATTGAGACTGTACCAGCCAATAATACGCAATTGTCATATTGCTATGGTATTCTATGACCAATAATAACGAAAATCATTCTGTAAAGGATTATCTATGATAAAAAAATGTCTTTTCCCGGCAGCTGGCTACGGTACACGCTTTTTACCTGCAACAAAATCTATGCCCAAAGAGATGATGCCAGTAGTCAATAAACCTCTGATTGAATATGGTGTTGATGAAGCAATTGAAGCAGGGTTAGATGGCATGTGTATTGTCACTGGTCGCGGAAAAAATACCCTAATCGACCACTTTGATAAAAACTATGAGCTTGAACAGCAAATTAATGGGACCAATAAAGAAGAGTTGCTTGGTGATATTCGTAGAATCATGGAATCAGCTAATTTTACTTATATCAGACAACGAGAAATGAAAGGCCTTGGTCATGCAATACTAACCGGTAAACAATTAATCGGTGATGCACCATTCGCAGTCGTTCTTGCTGATGACCTTTGTGTTAATGAAGAAGGTCAAGGGGTATTGTCACAAATGGTTGCCCTGTATAAACAGTTCCGCTGTTCAATCGTTGCAGTACAAGAAGTGCCAAAAGAAGACATTCATAAGTACGGGGTCATCTCTGGCGAAATGATAAAAGATGATATATTTCGTGTTGATGACATGGTTGAAAAACCTGAGCCAGGTACCGAGCCAAGTAACTTAGCGATTATCGGTCGTTATATTTTAACTCCAGACATTTTTGATATCATTGAAAATACTAATCCAGGGAAAGGTGGTGAAATACAAATCACTGATGCACTTTTACAACAAGCTAAATCAGGATGTGTGCTAGCTTATAAATTTAAAGGTCGCCGTTTCGATTGTGGAAGCGTTGATGGTTATATTGAAGCAACCAATTATTGTTACGAAAATCAATATCAGAAAAACGAACAAAAAGTAGAATTGGATAAACACACAACTGAAAAAACTAAGTAACTAAGTAACTAAGTAACTAAGTAACTAAGTAACTAAGTAACTAAGTAACTAAGTAACTAAGTAACTAAGTAACCTAACCATAAAGAAAATGCTGCCAACTAGGCAGCATTTTCTTTATTTACTTTAACTGTTTTTTTATACAGTAATCATTGCAGATAATTTTGACTGTGCGATACTTGAAAAATTGCAAGTAAAACGAGCAGAATAATGGATAAGATAGAAGTCCGCGGGGCGAGAACCCATAACCTTAAGAACATCAATTTAATTATTCCTAGAGATAAACTTACCGTTATCACGGGTTTATCTGGTTCAGGAAAATCCTCTTTAGCATTTGATACTCTTTATGCGGAAGGCCAACGACGGTACGTAGAATCGCTTTCAGCTTATGCTCGGCAGTTTCTCTCTTTGATGGAAAAACCGGATGTTGATCATATTGAAGGGCTATCACCCGCGATATCTATCGAACAAAAGTCTACTTCTCATAATCCCCGTTCAACGGTCGGAACCATTACCGAAGTTTATGACTATTTGCGTCTTCTTTACGCTCGGGTTGGCGAACCTCGCTGCCCTCTTCATCAGGTTCCACTTACAGCTCAAACCGTTAGCCAAATGGTAGATAAAGTTCTAGAACTCCCAGAAGGCTCTAAACTTATGTTACTTGCACCGGTAGTAAAAGAGCGTAAAGGCGAACACACTAAAACCTTGGAAAATTTAGCGGCACAAGGCTTTATTCGCGCCCGTATTGATGGCGAGACTTGCGATCTTTCCGATCCACCATCTTTGGAATTACATAAAAAACATACTATCGAAGTAGTCGTTGACCGCTTTAAGGTAAGAGATGATCTTCAGCAAAGATTAGCAGAGTCTTTTGAAACATCCTTGGAACTATCGGGTGGCATTGCCATCATTTGCTGGATGGATAAACAAGATAAACAAGATATTATTTTTTCAGCTAATTTTGCTTGTCCACACTGTGGTTATAGTATGCAAGAATTAGAGCCAAGGCTATTTTCTTTTAATAACCCAGCAGGTGCATGTCCAACTTGCGACGGTTTGGGAATACAACAATATTTTGATCCTAGTCGAGTCATTTTAGACGATACGCTCAGTGTCGCAGAAGGTGCAATAAAAGGATGGGATCAGAAAAATTATTACTATTTTCAAATGTTGAATTCATTAGCTGAACATTACCAATTTGACTTATTTTCGCCTTTTAATTCTTTACCAAAAAAAATCCAAGATACCATCTTAAAAGGATCTGGGAAAACTGAAATTGAATTCAAATATATCAATGACCGAGGCGATATACGCGTAAAACGGCATCCATTTGAAGGGATCTTAAATACATTAGAAAGGCGATATCGTGAGACTGAATCGAACTCGGTACGGGAAGATTTAGCCAAGTATATTTCAACTAAATCATGTACCAGCTGCAATGGCACACGGCTAAGAACCGAAGCTAGAAATGTATTTATAGAAAACACACCTTTGCCCGATATTGTAGAAATGAGTATTAGCGATGCAATGGCTTTTTTCTCAAACCTCTCATTAACCGGACAAAAAGCACAAATAGCTGAAAAGGTCATGAAAGAGATAGGAGATCGTCTAAACTTTCTCGTTAATGTCGGTCTTAATTATCTCAATCTTTCGAGAAGTGCAGAAACACTTTCAGGTGGAGAAGCACAGCGAATTAGATTAGCTAGCCAAATTGGTGCCGGCTTAGTTGGAGTAATGTATGTACTCGATGAGCCTTCTATTGGACTCCACCAGCGAGACAATGAACGCTTATTGAAAACCTTGACTCATTTACGAGATTTGGGCAACACCGTACTAGTTGTAGAGCATGATGAAGATGCAATGCGATCTGCAGACCATGTTATTGATATAGGCCCAGGGGCTGGCATCCATGGTGGTCATGTAGTAGCAGAAGGCACTATGCAACAAATTATTGATACACCAGAATCACTTACTGGTCAGTACCTTAGTGGTGTAAAAGAGATAAGTATTCCTCAAAAGAGAACGCCTAAAGATCCGAAAAAAACAGTCGAGCTTATTGGGGCTTCGGGTAACAATCTTAAAGAGGTAACCCTTTCATTGCCTGTCGGTTTATTTACTTGTATCACAGGTGTGTCTGGATCGGGTAAATCTACCTTAATTAACGATACCTTTTATAAAATCGCACAAACCTATCTAAATGGTGCGACAACCGTAGAGCCTGCTGCTTACAAAAAAATTAATGGTTTACAACACTTCGATAAAGTAATCGATATCAATCAGAGCCCTATAGGACGAACTCCTCGTTCAAACCCAGCCACCTACACAGGGATTTTCACACCAATTCGAGAATTGTTTGCAGGTACACAAGAAGCCCGTTCAAGAGGTTATAAACCAGGCCGATTTAGCTTTAATGTTCGCGGAGGACGTTGTGAAGCATGTCAGGGGGATGGTGTTATAAAAGTAGAAATGCATTTTCTTCCAGATGTTTATGTTCCGTGTGATATCTGTAAAGGAAAGCGTTATAACCGTGAAACGTTAGAAGTTCGCTACAAAGGAAAATCTATTGATGAGGTTCTACAGATGACGGTGGAGGATGCTAGAGAGTATTTTGCACCAGTTCCTGTTATTGCTAGAAAATTACAAACGTTGATCGATGTAGGTTTGTCTTATATCCGTTTGGGCCAAGCGGCTACAACACTGTCTGGAGGAGAAGCTCAAAGAGTGAAACTTGCCAAAGAGCTCTCTAAACGCGATACCGGTCAAACTCTTTATATATTAGACGAACCTACTACAGGCTTACATTTTCACGATATACAACAACTACTGACGGTATTACATAGGTTGAGAGATCATGGCAACACTGTAGTTGTTATTGAGCATAATTTAGATGTAGTAAAAACGGCTGATTGGGTCGTTGATCTTGGGCCAGAAGGTGGACAAGGTGGAGGTGAAATTATAGCTGAAGGAACACCAGAAGAGGTGGCTAAGGTAAAAGGATCGCATACTGCTAGATTCTTGAAACCAATGCTCAAAGCAAAAAAAAATAGTAATAGCGGTAACTTATCTTAATTTTGCAATCTCATTTGTCTTACTAAATTCGAAGCAGGGTTGCAAAATTTTTAATTGTTTCAACAAACACATAGCTAAAGTTAATCCTCTCTAGGTTGTAATAAGAAAAAAAGGTAAAGTATAAAAACGAGCTTTGCTCGTTTTTATACTTAGGGATGTAATAATGGCAATCATTCATCTTAGTGGTACAAAATTAGCGCCACGCAAAGCTAAAGCACCACTAAACCGAAAATTCATGTATTCAGTTGGCTTTGTCTTCCTCATAGCCATGCACTTATATATTCCTAATTTAGGTGGCGCAGGCTTAGCTCTTCCTTTTAATATTAGTACTTGGTTGTCACTGAGTTATGTTATTGCTATTGGTTTGTTCCATATGGCAAAAACTCGACAAGTACGTTATTCAAAACTTTCCATCGTTCTTTTTATTACTTGTATTTTTCTCACAATACCGATTTTTTATCCTTTACATAATGACTGGACCAGTTTCCTCCCTCGATTAATAGCTGTTTGGTCTGGATGGTTTTTTTTCTTAATACTTCAGCAGTTCCTTTTAAGTAATCAGCACAAGCAACGGTTACTTTGGTTTATTGTTATTGCAACAGCAATGCAAACTATATTGAGTTATTTGCAGTTATTTAGTTTATTGCCAAAAGACATTATTGGTTACAACGATTTCACTCAACTTCCATTTGGTGTTTTCCAACAATCCAGTGTTATGGTGAGTTTCCTATCAACGGGTGTCATTCTGTCTGGTTATCTGTTAGCAAGACAACAAAGAAAGTATGGTCAAAGAATCAGTCGCACTCTGTTTCTATATGTCTTACCTATTTTCACAGTGCCACAGCTGTTTTTACTTAGCCAAGGATTGGAATGGATTGGAGCCGCTATTGGTTTTCTCTTTGTAGTTGTTTATTTATATCGATTTTCTACTCCGCAAAGATTAGCTGGTTGGGTAGCGTTATCTGTTGCTGGTGCTGGATTAGGATTAATTTTATTTTCCACAATTGGAGGTTCAATATCCAATTCGGACACACCAGAAATATCCAAAACGATGTTATTCCCACAAACTATTGATATGCTTGTTGAAAAACCCTTTACAGGTTATGGCTATGGTCAAATTGAAACGGCATATGCATTATATACAGCGAGACAACATCAATTAAATCCTAATTACCCAGCAGGATACGGCCCTCTACAACATCCACAAAATGAAATTCTCTACTGGGGAATTGAGGGTGGAATTATTCCTATACTCGGTCTTATTTTTTCTTCCGCTATGGTGTTATTTAAAATCTATTCGGCCCGGAAAGGAACTCGATTAGCTATATTCAGTTTATTCATTCCAATCATTATTCATAGCCAGATAGGAATGCCTTTTTACTTATCAGCAATTCACTGGCTTATATTGATTATTCTGCTTTATTGGGTGGATCAAAGAACATCCAAATATCGAATCGTTTCATTTTCAACTATCAGCAGTATTGCTCTTAAAAATGTTGCGTTGATTGTACCTTTAGTGACCACGACTTGTATGGGATTAGCATTACAAGCTAATTTTACTTTGTATCGATTCGACAAGTCATATCCAAAAGATACCGCTATACTCTCACAAGTGATGGTTCCCTTCTCTGAGACAATTGAATTTAATTGGCAATTACGCAGTAATTTACTTAAACAAGGTCTAGTCAATAAAGACGAAGATTTAATTACCCAGTATATTAACTGGTCTGTTATCGCGATTAAAAATGCCCCAAAAGAAAAGTACTATCGACATTTAATTCTTGCTTATTTAGGCTTGGGAGAAATAAGTAAGGCTGAGCAAATCCGTTCGGAAGCAAGTTTTCTTTTCCCAAATAATGATTTTTCAATGTTAGATATTGAACCGATCATAAAACCAACGAAAACGGAACAAGATACGATAAACATCGACAAATAAAAGTTACGTGCTCTTTTTAGCTTAAAACATAAAAAGGTCGTGCGTTCGGTATAATTATCTATTTTAACAATTGACTTTTTCATAACAAAATCGTTCAATAAAAACCTCTAGTTTCTGGTGCTAGAACTTAGAGATATCATTTTATAGCGATGTAAAACGATATTGCCATTTAGAACAATATTTTACTTTATAACAGAAGAGGAGCATTGCCCAGGCAGCTGCTTTGTGGAGCCTCAACTCCAGTACAAAGCAATCAGGGGGAGCAATGCCGAGATGAAGATTCATTGAGTGTGAATATTCGTCGGTTGAGTAGGCTGAATCCTACCAATTGTCACCAAATTTCTTTTGGTGAAGAGCTTCTGAGGTCCGCATAGATAATTAATGCTTTTCCTCTGCTCTAGAAATCTCTCTTCAATATAACAAAAACAAACTGTTAATTTGACCATATACAGGGAGAAATGCCGTGAGCGCATTCAATGTAGCAAAATTTGGTGGAACAAGTGTTGCCAACTTCGAAGCCATGAGTCGTTGTGCCGAAATTATCGAGAATAATCCAAAAACCAAACTCCTCGTTAGTAGTGCTTGTTCTGGTGTAACCAATTTATTAGTAGAGCTTGCTAATGGTGTTCAAGACGATCAACGTCGCCAAACTATTATCAAACAACTTGAAGTAATTCATTATGCCATTACAGATCAACTTGCTGACCCAGATAAAACCAAACAAGCCGTCGCCTCATTATTAAAAAGTGTCGCGTCAGCAGCAGAAGCGGCCTCGTTTCAAAGCAGCGATAAGCTTACCGATCACATGGTCGCGTATGGTGAGCGTATGTCGACCCACATACTCACTCAAATATTAGTTGAACGAGGAGTAAATGCTGTTCGATTTAACATTCGCGAAATAATGAGAACCGATAGTTTTTTTGGTAAAGCAGAACCAGAACTAGGCACTATTTCAGAGCTCGCTAAAGAAAAACTCGTCCCTTTGTGTCAAAATCATGTTGTCGTCACTCAAGGCTTTATCGGTGCAGATAAAGAAGGAAATACCACAACATTTGGTCGAGGTGGAAGTGACTATAGCGCTGCACTTATCGCAGAGGCAGTAGCGGCTAAAGGCCTCGAAATTTGGACCGATGTTCCTGGAATTTATACAACCGATCCTAGAATTGCTGAAAAAGCCTCACCTATCGCTGAAATTAGTTTTAGTGAAGCCTCTGAAATGGCAAACTTTGGTGCCAAAATTCTACACCCTTCCACTTTAGTGCCCGCTCTTCGTCATGGCATCCCTGTATTTGTTGGCTCATCAAAAGCTCCAGAAAAAGGCGGAACTTGGATTCGGCAAGAGGTAGAGAGTTCCCCTCTATTTAGAGCTTTAGCATTGCGCAGTAATCAAACAATGGTTACGCTGCGTAGCCCAAATATGTTTCATGCTTATGGTTTTTTGGCTGAGGTCTTTAAAATTTTAGCCAAATACAAAATTTCTGTCGATCTCATTACTACATCAGAAGTGAGTGTTTCACTAACACTTGATCAAACCAATACCTCTGGTGGTGCGCCTGAACTACCGGCAGAAGTAAGAAAAGAATTGGAACAACTTTGTGTGGTAGAGGTTGAGCAAAACTTATGCTTGGTTGCTCTCATTGGCAATAATATGAGCCAATGTAAAGGCTATGCAAAAAAAGTATTTGGTACGTTAGAAGAGTTTAACTTGCGCATGATTTGCTATGGTGCAAGCCCACACAATTTATGTTTTTTAGTTCATTCAAATGACTCTAGAAAAGTCATTCAAAAATTACACCAAGAACTTTTTGAATGTTAGCGGTAAGTTTTTAAAATAATAGCCTCATACCGAGGTGTATTATGAAATGAGGTCAAGTACAACTTTATTTCTAGTGAGATAATCTTAAAAAAAGGCTTAGTTCTAACACTAAGCCTTTTCGTTCTCATTGCACTGGTTTAAATAAGAACTTAGTCTATATTTGGACCTAACCATTTTTCTGCTTCTAACACATCCCAGCCTTTTCTCTCTGCGTAATCTTCTACTTGGTCCTGTTGTATCTGAGCAATAGCAAAAAATCTAGAATCAGGGTGAGAAAAATACCAACCTGAAACTGACGCACCCGGCCACATAGCGTAACTTGAAGTCAACGACATACCAATTTTTTCCTCTACATCAAGAAGCTCCCACAGTGAGCCTTTTTCAGTATGCTCAGGACAAGCAGGATAACCAGGTGCAGGTCTGATTCCTTGGTATTTTTCTCGGATAAGATCTTCATTTGATAAATTTTCATCTGGCGCATACCCCCAAATTTCTGTACGCACTTTTTGATGTAAATATTCAGCAAACGCTTCAGCTAAACGGTCGGCGACCGCTTGAACCATGATAGCGTTGTAATCATCGCCTGCGGCTTTGTACTTATCGGCAAGCTCTCTTTCACCTATACCACCGGTAACAGCAAAACCACCAATCCAATCTTTTTTACCACTGGATTTAGGTGCAATGTAATCGCTTAAACAATAATTAAAGCCTTTCGGTTTTTCTGTCTGTTGGCGTAAATTATGAAGGACTTTTGCTACTTTAGTCCGAGATTCATCAGTATAAACTTCAATATCATCTCCAATACTGGCTGCAGGCAATAGCGCACAAATACCGCTGGCTTTAAGCAAACCTTCACGTTCAATTTTATCCAACCAAGCATTGGCATCATTGAATAACCGTTTCGCTTCTTCGCCTACCTCTTCATGTTCGAAAATTTTAGGATATTTACCCATCAGCGTCCAAGTCATAAAGAAAGGCGTCCAATCAATATAATCTCTTAAAGTTGCCACATCAAAATCTTCAAAAACATGAACACCTAATTTAGCTGGTACGGGTGGAGTGTAAGCTTGCCAATCAATATTAACCTTGTTATCTCTTGCTCTTTGTAAAGAAACTGGCTTCGTTCTTGGTTTTTTACGGGCATGTTGCTCACGAACGGTTACGTAGTCTTGTTGAAGTTTTTCAACAAATGCAGGTCGAAGCTCATCAGATAATAACGAAGAACACACACCCACTGCACGAGAAGCATTATTAACGTAAACCACTGGGCAACTATAATTTTGCTCTATCTTAACCGCTGTATGAGCTTTCGATGTAGTTGCACCACCAATCAGAAGAGGAAGGTCAAATCCTTGCCGTTCCATTTCCTTAGCGACATGTACCATTTCATCAAGTGAAGGTGTGATCAATCCTGATAGGCCAATAATATCGACCTTTTCTTCTTTAGCGACTTTAAGTATTTGCTCGCAAGAAACCATTACACCTAAATCAATGATCTCGTAGTTATTACACTGTAGAACCACCCCTACAATATTTTTACCTATATCGTGAACATCACCCTTTACTGTAGCAAGTAAGATTTTTCCGTTAGTGCTGCCCACTTGTTTTGACGCATTGATATAGGGTTCAAGGTGAGCAACGGCTTGCTTCATA
Organism: Vibrio sp. TH_r3; assembly: GCF_033101115.1. NCBI lineage: Bacteria > Pseudomonadati > Pseudomonadota > Gammaproteobacteria > Vibrionales > Vibrionaceae > Vibrio > Vibrio sp. TH_r3. The sequence continues at coordinate 42,121 of NZ_JAWMPW010000026.1, forward strand.
ACACGTGCAGACTTAACGACTTGAGGTAAGAACATCTTACCTTCACCAAACAAGTCACCTACTACATTCATCCCGTCCATCAACGGACCTTCAATAACGTGCAGAGGTTTCTCAGTATTCATTCTCGCTTCTTCAGTATCGTCTACAATAAATTCGGTGATACCTTTCACTAACGCGTGCTCTAGTCTTTTTTCTACCGGCCAACTACGCCACTCTAATGCAGAAGCATCATCTTCTTTACCGACCGCGTTTTCTCTATATTCATCTGCTATTTCTAACAGATTTTCAGTACCTTTATCGGTTCTATTTAGTACCACGTCTTCAACTGCTTCGCGCAGTTTCTCTGGGACATTATCATATATTTCCAGCTGACCAGCGTTAACAATACCCATGTCCATGCCATTCTTAAAACAGTGATAAAGAAAGACGGCATGTATAGCTTCACGCACATAGTTATTGCCTCGGAATGAAAACGATACATTAGAAACCCCACCCGATATCATCGCATGAGGAAGGTCACGTTTAATATCAGCAACGGCATTGATAAAGTCAACGGCATAATTATTGTGCTCATCGATACCGGTGGCAACAGCAAAAATATTAGGATCAAAGATAATATCTTCAGGCGGGAAACCAACTTCATCAACTAGAATTCGATAAGCTTCTGTACATATTTCGAGTTTACGCTCTCGTGTATCTGCTTGTCCGACTTCATCGAAAGCCATAACAATGACAGCGGCTCCATAACGACGAACTAGTTTTGCTTGCTGAACAAACTTTTCCTTACCTTCTTTTAACGAGATAGAGTTTACAATGCCTTTACCCTGGATGCATTTCAAGCCTGCCTCTATCACTTCCCATTTAGAAGAATCGACCATAATTGGTACTTTTGAAATTTCAGGTTCAGTTGCACATAGATTTAAAAAACGCACCATACACGCTTCGGAATCCAGCATTCCTTCATCCATATTAATATCGATAATTTGAGCGCCGTTTTCAACTTGCTGCCGAGCTACTTCTAAGGCTTCATCGTACAATTCTTCTCTGATCAAGCGTTTAAATCGTGCCGAACCAGTTACATTGGTTCGCTCACCCACGTTAATAAATAGTGAATCTTTATCAATAGTTACTGGCTCTAAACCAGAAAGACGACAGGCTATAGGAATATCTGGTAATACACGCGGTGGAACATCTTGTACAGCTAGTGACATTTGGCGAATATGTTCTGGTGTTGTACCACAACAGCCACCAACTAAATTAACGTAACCGCTTTGTGCCCATTCTGAAATATGCTCAGCCATATCTTCAGGAGAGAGATCATATTCACCAAAAGCATTGGGTAAACCTGCATTAGGATGAACAGAAACAAATGACTCTGAAATACGTGACATTTCGACAACATATTGCCTTAGTTCATCTGGGCCTAACGCACAGTTTAAACCAAATGAAATTGGCTTTACATGGCGTAGAGAATTGTAAAACGCTTCAGTCGTTTGACCTGATAATGTTCTCCCTGATGCATCAGTAATGGTTCCAGATATCATTATTGGTAGCGATATACCTAATTCTTCAAATACACCTTCTACAGCAAATGCACAGGCTTTAGCATTTAGGGTATCAAAAATAGTTTCAATCAGTATTAAATCAACGCCACCTTTGATAAGTGCTTTGGTTGATTCTGAATACGCTTCAACCAATTCGTCAAAATCAACATTACGAAAACCAGGATCATTAACATCAGGAGAAATAGAACAGGTACGGTTAGTCGGACCTAACACCCCTGCAACATAGCGAGGTTTCTCTGGCGTTTTTGCACTCCATTCGTCCGCAGCTGCTTTTGCTAATTTAGCAGCGGTGAAATTAATTTCTCCACTCAAGCTTTGCATATCATAATCGGCCATAGCAATACTGGTCGCATTGAACGTATTGGTCTCTAGGATATCTGCACCCGCTTCTAGATAATCACGATGAATATCTGCGATCAATTCAGGCTGAGTTAAAACTAAAAGGTCATTATTACCTTTTAAATCTGAATGCCAATCTGCAAAACGCTCTCCTCGATAATCTTTTTCCTCGAGTTTATGGTTTTGAATCATGGTGCCCATGCCACCATCAATGAGTAATATTCGCTGTTTTAGTTGTTGTTCTATTGTTTCTCGTAAATTACTTCCAGACACGTTTAAGCCTCAATATTTTTAACTTTGCAGACATCCTATCACAGAACGAGTAGAAATCTAGACGTCTAAAAAGAACTAAAATAGGATTTTGGTTAACCATCGGCCTTTAAAACAATTTTTTATTATCTATGTTGATAAAGTTGTCTTTTAGAACGAGAATTCACCTATCGAATACAAAAATTGGAACGATTTAATGAGTGTCTACAACACACTGTGCTTTTTAGCTGCTGCTGCAATGATGATCGCGTTTATCAACTCGAAATTTGGCAAGCTTCAAACTACGATAGCAATTACCGCAGGCGCGTTGGTTCTATCATTACTTATGATTATTGCAGGGCAAAACGGCTGGTTTGATCTAAATAATTTAGCGATAGAGACCATCGATAGTATTAATTTTGAAGATTTTCTATTAAAAGGGGTATTAGGCTTTTTACTTTTTGCCGGAGGCTTGGGTATAAACCTTAATAATATGAAAGACCAAAAATGGGAAATTACCCTGCTCGCGTTAGGTGCAACATTAGTCTCTACATTTTTGATTGGCTTTATGTTATTCGCAGTCATTAACTGGCTAGTTGGTGTGGAGTTTGCCTTAGTTTACTGTCTATTATTTGGTGCTCTCATTTCTCCAACTGACCCAATTGCTGTTCTTGCTATAGTAAAAAAACTCAACGCTCCTAAAAGAATATCTACTCAAATAGAGGGAGAGTCACTTTTTAATGACGGATTCGGTTTGGTTATTTTTGTAACACTTTTTACCATCGCTTTTGGCAACGAAACCCCAACCGTAGGATCTGTAACATTATTATTTTTACATGAAGCAATAGGGGGAATTATTTATGGAGCCGCACTTGGCTTACTATTCCATTACTTAATTAGTTCTACTGATGACCATTCTATGGAACTGTTATTGACTCTTGGAATACCGACTGCTGGTTATGTATTTTCCGACGTTATTCATGTATCAGGTCCTTTAGCCATGGTGATAGCGGGAATAATGATCGGCAACTGGACCAGACTAAAAGGTTTTTCAAAAGAGAGCGAGCACCACCTTGACCATTTTTGGGAGTTGATAGACGAATTTTTAAATGGCCTGTTATTTTTGTTAATTGGTTTATCAATGGTAACTTTTGAATTTCATTCTGAAGATTGGATTTTAATGGTTATATCTATCCCATTAGTTCTTGCTTGTCGTTACACGAGTGTTGCTTTGTCTTACACGCTATTTAATCGTTTTAGAAGTTATAACCCTTGGTCAGTTAGAATTTTGACGTGGGGTGGATTACGCGGAGGTTTAGCGCTTGCAATGGCGATGGCGGTTCCTGCTGGAATTTTGGTTGTGCCTAATAAGAATATTGATGTACGTGAAATTATCTTGGTAATGACCTACTCCGTCGTCGTATTCTCGATACTTATTCAGGGTTCGACTATCACATCGATGATCAATAAAGCAAAAAAGAGTGAACCTCAAGACTAATAATTAAGGGATGCTAAGTTAGCATCCCTTAATTTCAATCATCTTTAGTGAAGTATTCTTCTGAAAAATGCTCGAGGTCATAAGGGGTTTGTTGATAAACACAATAATTCAACCAATTTGAAAACAACAAATGGCCATGACTTCGCCAACTTGCAATCGGTACATTATCTGGATTATCGTTTGGATAATAATTAACGGGGATAGCCGGATCCATTCCTTCTGCTAAATCGCGTATATATTCATTGTGCAACGTATGAGATTCATACTCAGGATGACCGGTTACAAACACATTGCGCTTGTCTTTTGTCGCTGCAAGATAAACACCTGCAATATCTGACGTGGCAAGAATATCTAAATCTGTATGTGAATCTAAATACTCAGGAGAAAAATCAGCATAACGAGAATGAGGAGCTAAAAAAGTATCATCAAAGCCCCTTAAAACTGGGTGATATTTCTGTTGTATTTGATGGGTATAGACACCGGAAAGCTTCTCTTTACGGGTTTTTTTAGGTAAGTCATATAGTAACTTTAACCCAGCCTGTGCAGCCCAACAAACAAATAGTGTAGAGGTGACATGCTCGGTTGCCCAAGTCATAATAGTTTCTAGATGCTCCCAATAAATAACATCCTCAAATTGTACTAATCCAAGCGGTGCACCAGTTATTATTAATCCATCATAATTTTTTTCTTTTACAGTATTAAACTGACGATAAAAATCATCTAAATGCTCACTAGGCGTATTCTTACTTGGCCTATCATCAATACGTAATAACTCAACGTCTATCTGCAATGGGCTATTGGATAATAAACGTAAAAACTGAGTTTCAGTTTCTATCTTCTTAGGCATCAGATTCAGTATTAGCACTTTTAAAGGACGAATTTCCTGAGTAGAAGCACGAGACATAGGCATAACAAAAATATTCTCGTTTTTCAGTACATCAGATGCGGGCAATCTATCTGGGATCCTAATTGGCACTACTTTCTCCTTGAGCTATCTAGACGTCTATATAGCCACATTAATCGAATTTGATACTGTTGTCGAGTACTACTACAGAAAGAAATCAGCACTAACTTTGAAATTACGTACATTATGAA
>NZ_JAWMPW010000027.1:0-44625 GCF_033101115.1 Vibrio sp. TH_r3
CTTAAGTAATTGATATTTATTGTTTTTATTTTGTTGTAATAAATTAGAAATAAAAATGAAACGATAGTTAAGTGGTTTTAATGGAGTTAATTAGAACATTATGCTTAATTGTGATCTAAATACCATATATTAAAATATGTAAAAGAATGTTTAAAAAAATGTATGGATATCTCTTTTATAATTATTTTATGACATTAAAATGCGCGTTCACGCATTCTTTGTTTCGTAGTCTGCACGCCCAATCATCTAAAAATGAAAAAGGATAATGAAATGTTTGGTATATTCAAACCAAAGGAGCATATTGAACGCCTCTCTGGCGATCAAGTTGATTCCACTTACACACGCATGAGATGGCAACTTTTCTTAGGCATATTTTTCGGTTATGCCGGATATTACCTGGTTCGGAAAAATTTCAGTTTAGCGATGCCCTTTCTTATTGAACAAGGTTTTACTCGAGGACAGTTAGGGGTAGCACTTTCTGCCGTTTCTATTGCCTATGGATTATCTAAATTTTTGATGGGTAATGTTTCAGACCGCTCCAATCCGAGATACTTTTTAAGTTTTGGCTTACTTGCTTCCGCGGCAGTCATGTTTTGTTTTGGCTTTATGCCTTGGGCAACGCAAAGTATAGCCGCCATGTTTATTTTGTTGTTTTTAAATGGTTGGTTTCAAGGTATGGGGTGGCCAGCATGCGGCCGAACCATGGTGCATTGGTGGTCTCGTAAAGAACGTGGTGGATTAGTTTCGGTTTGGAATGTTGCACATAATGTTGGTGGTGGACTTATCGGCCCAATGTTTATTTTGGGTTTATGGCTGTTTAATGATGATTGGCATACCGCATTCTACGTACCTGCGTTTTTTGCCACATTAGTTGCTATTTTTATTTGGATTACATTGCGCGACACGCCACAATCTGTTGGTCTTCCACCAATTGAAGAGTATAAAAATGATTATCCGGATGATTATGATCCTTCCAATGAACAAGAGATGACCGCGAAAGAAATTTTCTTTAAGTATGTGTTCAACAACAAATTACTTTGGTCTATCGCGATCGCTAACGCATTCGTCTATTTGATTCGTTATGGTGTGCTTGACTGGGCTCCGACTTATCTTTCAGAAGCAAAAGACTTTAGTGTAGATAAATCATCTTGGGCTTACTTCCTTTACGAGTGGGCAGGTATTCCCGGTACGCTTCTTTGTGGTTGGATTTCTGATAAATGGTTTAAAGGCCGTCGTGCTCCCGCGGGAATTTTATTCATGTTACTGGTTACTCTAGCTGTTTTTGTATACTGGTTTAACCCTGCTGGTAACCCTGGTATCGATATGGCTGCATTGGTTGCGATTGGTTTCTTGATCTATGGCCCAGTAATGCTGATTGGTTTATACGCACTTGAACTTGCACCGAAAAAAGCGGCGGGTACAGCGGCTGGTTTAACTGGTTTGTTTGGTTATTTAGGTGGTGCAGTAGCCGCTAATGCAGTACTTGGTTATACGGTGGATCACTTTGGTTGGGATGGTGGCTTTATGCTACTGACGGCGTCTTGTGGTATTTCGATTCTTTGTCTTCTTTATGCCTATTTTGGTGAGAAAAAATTCCATAAAGAGAAGAAACTTAGAGAAGAAGCATTAGCACAATAATGCTGAGGTTAATTAGTTCGGTTAGGTATTAATGAACAATGTGTTAAACATACCTATGTAAAATAAACCAATCGATTAGATAAAAAAGCCATTGTTGGGTTAGCCAATAATGGCTTTTTACTGCTTATAATCCTGTCTGTTCATATCTATCTAAACGTCGACGCAAAGTGTTTCTAAATGGTTGAAATTTTAGTATTTCGTCAAACAATATAATACCAAATACTATGTATAATGGTGCGCCTAGATAAATCATTAGTGCACAGAGTGGCAAAGAGATGACCCACTGAGTGATAATGTTGATGCGCACAATCATATAACTATCGCCCATCGCTCGGATCATATTACCGCAGAACATATTGTTGGTGCGTATGAGTGGCAATACAATATAAACTGGAGCGATGGTTGCCAAGGCGATAAGTGTTTCTGAGGATAAATTTGGATACATCCATGGTGCTATTTCACTAAACATATAAAATATCAGCACAATGAACAGAGAAATAATGCGAGTTACCACTAAAGATTGTGCAACAAAAGGCGGGATCTGCCGTTGTTCTTTTTTGCCAATATGTTGACTAACTAGAATAGTACTGGCTTGTGCCCACGTATTAGCGAACATCGAGCCAATTTTAATCCATGGTAAAACTAGCGTTATCGCAGCATAAGCCGCCACGGATAGCTGAGCAAATAATACTTGGAATAACAATGTTCCTGTTAACAACACGATAAAATTAGCAACGATAGGAACGACTTCTTGAATATGCTCGATAATCGAAACTTTACTGATGATGTTAAACCCTGAAATGTGGCCTTTTATTTTCTCTTGATTTAATCTAAACGCTAGGTAAATAAAACGAATAACAATAGCGATGACACTTCCCCATGCTGCACCCGCAAGCCCAAGTTCAGGCGCACCCCATGTGCCGTAAATAAGGATAAAACTACATATAACATTACACGGAATCTCGATCATAAATCCATATAAAGGAATGCGAGTTTGTTTAGTTGAATTAAAATACACGACGACGACTTGTGAGGCTGATGAAAACAGCAGCAACAATAAAGATATATTTACGTAGCTTTTGGCATCTGCCGCAACCATTGGGTCATGGGCTATATAATCAATCAGCCAATCGTTGATTAAAATTAAACTGATCAACGCTGCAATTGAGAAGCTAAGATTGGTGACCCAAGCGGACGACATTACTAAACCGATATTATTTTTATTACCAGCCCCGACTGCTCTTGAGAGTACTAATTGAGTCCCATTCGCAATGGCAAACTGAATGCCAATGATGAAAGTGACAATCGCACCAGCAATTCCATAAGCCGCAACTGGCGATTCACCAAGTGACGCAATTAATAATAAATCAATAATACCAACCGATTGTAATAATATTGCGTTGCAGGTCATTGGCCATGCAAGCGAGGCGTTATGTAATAATGCTTTTTTAGAAAAATTCATAAATTGTTAGTTATGTCTGAAGAGATGAAAACATACGGTTTTGAGTAAGGAATAGAATAGAAAAACGACCTTCCGTTCAAGATCTTAGATACCGCTCTTACTCGAACACATTTAAAATATAATAATATTATATAACTCTGCTGTTGGATAATAAACGCTCAAGCTCTTGCTATTCGCTGATAAAAAATTTCTTTTGCAATCAAGATCACATTGAAACAGTCATTCAGTATCTTCAATCGCATAAAAATATGTTAGTTCTTCATAAACAACATAACTAATTAATGCCTAGTAACGCTTTCTTAACCCTCTCTTAACCATGTTTCTTTTATCCTGACGCAATTATTAACAGGAGAGGCGTAACATGTTGTCTTATCGAAAAATGAATCGTAGCTTTTTAGTGCTCGCTATTACGGGGTTAATGGGTTGCAGTTCATCATCAAATAATGATTTTGAAGAGCTTGCCAAGCAATCTCTTCAACAACAAATAGCATGGAGTGCCCAACAACCCGACGCAATTGAAGTGGTTCAATTGACCGAACTCATGAACATTCCAGAGTTAGATACCCTTATTAAGCAAGCCATGAAAAATAATCCCAGCTTGCAACAAACTCTAACGGCTCTGAAAATTGTTTATGCACAACGAGATGAAACCAATAGCGATAGAATTCCGTCCCTGACAGCAGGATACGATGCCAGTAAAGAAGAAGGCTCAGATTCAGAATACAGCGCCGATCTAACCGTCAGTTGGGAATTAGATTTATGGAATGAAATTGGCAATGAAACCAAAGCTGCGGACAAAGATATCGCTAGCAGTATCGCCACTTATCAAAGTGCGACAGACACGTTAGCCGCCAATATTATGCGTGCCTGGTTACAAATTAACTTGCAGAAGCAATTGGTTGATATCGAATTATTACGTCTAAAATTACTCGAAGATAACGAACAAATGATTTTAGAAAAATATCGTTCAGGTTTAGGCGATCTAGAAGACCTAGACACAGCAAAAACAGAAAGTGCCGCAACACGTTCTACACTGGCTGAATACACTGAACAATTGGCGCAAAATGAAAGAAGTTTGGCGTTACTACTGGGTAACGTTGGTGGTGAGCAAACTTTCAACGTTAGTTCTGAATTTCCACAAGTGATTACACCGCTTGTCTCTCTTCCTGAGCAAGATCTATCCAGACGTCCAGACTTACAAAGTGCTTTTTACGACCTAGAAGCAGAAGAGTTTAGAACCACTGCAGCATATAAAGCATTATTGCCGTCAATTAGTTTATCAGTTGCTTTGTCTGATACCGCATCCTCACCGACATCCGCCCTGTTTGCTAGTCCTCTATGGAGTTTACTTGGTCAATTATCCGCACCTATTTTAGATGGTGGTTATTTACAATCGCAAATTGATATCGCGGAGTTAACTACAGAGAACGCTTACTGGATCTACAAAGAAACACTACTTAATGCGGTAAATGAAGTTGAAAACGCACTGGGTCAAGAGAAGTCATTAGCTGAACAGCAACAGCACCTAGAAGTCGCTTTAGAAAGTGCTAAGAGAAGTTATGCTAATTACCAAGAAAAATATCGAGAAGGACTGGTTGATATTTCTGATCTCATTTCTGTCCAAACCAGTGGCTTTGACGTTAAAGCCAACCTAACCGAAGTGATTTATAACCGTTTAGTCAACCGCATTGATTTAGGCCTAGCGTTAGGCTTAGGAGTATCCTCATGAAACTAAAACCATTACCTATTCTTGTTACCCTCGCATCCTTGGCATGTTTAGCCAGTGCGGTTGCCTACAACCAAACCCAAATTTCCGTCAAAGCTTCTCATTCATTACAAGGACAGGCACCTCAACAAGCAGACCAATCTGCCGCTTCGTTACAGGGACAGGCACCTCAAGAAATGCTGTCTGCTAGTGCGCCAAGTGTTGTTGTACTTGAGGTTGAAGCTGACACCTATAAAGCACTTGTGAAAGGTTATGGTGAAGCGGTAGCGCATTACGCCATGACTTATAGTGCAGAAGTTAATGGCCGAGTCACCGAGATTAAAGATGAGTTTGCAACTGGGAAATTGGTTAAAGAAGGCCAAGTTTTAGCACAGTTGGAGAATACTTCTTATTTGCAAGCCGTTGCCGAGGCTAAGTCAAACTTAGCACAAGCGAAATTAGATTTACTTGAAGAGCAAAGAACAGGAGAACAAGCTCGGTTAGAGTGGCAACGTTCTGGGATCGAAGGTGAACCAAATTCACCTTTAGTGCTTCGTGAACCCCAGTTAGCGGTTCAGAAAGCAGCGGTAGAAAATGCCACCTATAGCCTTAAAAAGGCGCAACAAGATCTGGCTAAAACCATCATTAAAGCACCATTTGATGCCTTAATTGTTGAACGCAATATTCAACCTGGTAGTTACGTACAAGCGGGTACATCGCTTGCCGAATTATACAGTACCGATCGAGTTGAAATTGGTATTCCGTTATCAATGAAGCAGTGGCAATCTCTTCCACACCTGACTAATAGTGATTTAGCCAGCGATGAGGTAGCCAACCAAGACAATAAAACCTGGCCAGTAACCCTGTACAGTTCCGATGGTGAAAATAGCTGGCAAGGATACGTTAGACGCATTGAACAACATGTCGATACCACATCTCGTCAACGTTCATTGATTGTTGCAGTTGATCAACCATTCGAACAACCCGTCGCTTTACTTCCAGGAACGTTTGTCCAAGCCCATATTGAAGGCGCGGAATTGGATAACACATGGAAACTACCAGCATCAGCGATCTCGCAACAAGGCGATATTTGGTATTTAACCGACAATAATCAGCTCAGTAAAGTACCAGCGGAAAAAGTCTTCGAGAAGTCGAGTTCGGTTTATGTACAACCAATAGAAAATAGCCATTCGGCAAAAATAATCAAAAGGCCATTGAGCAATTACGTGGTAGGAATGCAGGTAGCACCTAAGGTGGAAGGATAATCCCGATGCAGAATTCTAACTCAAACCCAAGTGAAGGGATCATAGGCTGGTTTGCTCGCAACTCGGTTGCGGCTAACCTGTTGCTTATTGCCACAATTGTTATGGGTGTTTTCTCGTTAAACGAAATACGTAAAGAAGCGTTTCCCAGTTTAGCGCCAGATAAAGTAACTATCGCGGTCACTTATGATAGCGGCGACCCAGAGCAAGCAGAAAAAGGTATTGCGATAAAAATAGAAGAAGCGCTTGAAAGCTTAGCTGGCATCGACACTATTACATCAACCTCTAATGCCAGTGGTAGCTATGTTGTGGTTGAGAAAACCAATGACTACCAATTAGATACTCTATTTACCGATATTAAAACCAAAGTAGACGCTATTAACGATTTTCCTTCGGATGCAGAAAAACCCGTAATAGAAAAAGCCACTAGGCAAGATCACGCAATTTGGGTGCAACTGTATGGCGATGCCGATCGATCCACCTTTCAAGATCTTGCGCAGAATTTAAAAACCGATCTGCTTACGCAACCGGCTATTCGTGATTTAGAGATCAAAGCCACGGCCGATCCAATGATCTCTGTTGAACTCGATGAAGCGAAGTTGCAGGCTTATGGACTCACTTTGTCGGATGTGTCTGATGCGATCAATGCTGAATCATCCAGTTCTGTCACTACGAGTTTGCGTAACGATGAAAAAGTCGTCCGTCTTAAAGTTTCGCAACAAGCGTATCAACAGCAAGAGTTTTCAAGCATTCGTTTGCTTACTTTATCAGACGGTAGCAACATTTATCTGGGTGACATTGCTAACGTGCAAGAAACGTTTTCTGATGACACTTACACTTTGTCTCGCTACAACCAGCAAAGCGGAATGGCAATTGAAATTGTGATGGACGAATACGGAGACATTACCAAGATCGTCGATCAGGCCAATCAAGTGGTCGACAAATGGAATTCTGCCAATTATTTACCAGAAAATGTGCAACTCACCACCTGGTATGACTCAAGTACCATCATAAAAGATCGTCTTACTTTATTGGTGGAAAATGCGCTCTCAGGTATTGCCCTTGTGTTCATTATTCTGGCAATTTTTTTAAACTTAAGGGTCGCCTTCTGGGTTGCGGCTGGTTTGCCATTCGTTTTTTTCGGTACGCTCTATTTTATGACCGACAACTTTGCAGGATTAACCATCAATGAGATGACCACTTTTGGTTTTATCATGGCGTTGGGTATTGTGGTGGACGATGCAGTGGTGGTTGGTGAAAGTATTTATACCACTCGACGTGAAGAGGGTGACAGCGTAAAAAGTACCATAAGAGGTACTTTAAAAGTTGCCGTTCCAACTATTTTTGGTGTTTTAACCACCGTGGCAGCTTTTGTCGCTATCTCCAACGTAGAAGGGCATTTGGGGGAAATTTACGCCCAATTTGGCACCGTTGTAATGATCTGTTTATTACTTTCTGTGGTTGAATCTAAACTCATATTGCCATCCCATTTGGCTCACTTAAACACTCATCGCGGTAACAAAAAAGGCATTTGGTCTAAGGTTCAGCATGGCGCAGATGCAGGGCTACAATGGTTTAGCAATCGAATTTACCGCAGAGCAATTCGCATAGCACTTGAATATCGCTATGCAGTCTTGGTGCTATTTTTATCTCTTTTTGTTTTAGTTGTTGGCATGCCAATGACCGGAAAAGTGCGAGTCTCATTCTTCCCAGATATTTCTGGCGATACCGTTCGTGGTGAAATATCCATGTACGACGACGCCAGTTTTGGCCAAACAGAAGCGGGCCTATTGCAGCTTGAAAGCAGCGTGATCGCAGCCGATGCCAACCTTATTGCTCAATATGGTCAAGCAGAGAGTGAAATTCTTAACCTACAAGTTATAGCAGAAAGTGACGATAGCGGGACAGTCACCGTAGAACTAGACAGTGATAGCGTCTACGACCCAAATGAATTGCTTACTGAATGGAAAAAGCTGGCAGGCAATCCAGAAGGCGTTAAAAAACTCAGTATTGAAGCGAAAAAGTCCATGGGTGATACCTTTAAAGTTGAACTAAAAGCGTGGGATACCGAAACCGTCTTCGCAGCAGGTGCTGCGATGAAAGCGAAACTTGAGAGTATTGCAGGCGTGAGTGGCATCGATGACAACATGAGTCCGGGCGAACCACAATATCGATTTGAACTTACCGAACAAGGGCGGTCGTTAGGCATTGATACATCAAGCCTCTCTTCACAAATCTTGCGCTCGTTTGGTGGTTCTACAGTGCAAAAATTTCAACGCGACAGTGATGAAGTAAAAGTGAAAGTGCGTTACCCGGAAGAACAGAGACAAACCTTAGCCGATATAATGGAGGCGCGTATTCGCACTGAAGACGGTACTGCTGTGCCTTTAAGTACGGTTGCTAAGGTTTACACTGAATATCAGCAGTCGGAAGTGACTCGTATTGATAATCTACGAGCGGTTTATATTACCGCGAGTGTTGATAAGCAAGTTGTTGCGTCTAACGAACTGGTACAGCAACTCAAAGCAGATTTAGTACCAAGTTTATTGGATCAATATTCTGGATTATCAATCGACTTTGCTGGTGAAGCGGAGCACCAAGCTGAAACGACAAACTCAATGAGTAGTATGTTTGTTATCGCGCTGATCGCCATCTATGCTTTATTGGCTATTCCATTACGATCTTATGTTCAACCAGTATTGATTATGATGGCCATTCCATTTGGTATTGTTGGCGCTATATTAGGTCATGTATTTAATGATCTTACTATTAGTATTTTATCGCTAAATGGCGTTTTGGCCTTAAGTGGTGTAGTGGTGAACGACAGCTTGTTGTTAGTCTCTCGATTTAACACCTTAGTTCGAGAAAAAAATATGCAGGTCAAAGATGCGATTTATGAAGCGTGTACGGGGCGATTACGGGCGGTGCTACTCACTTCATTTACCACCTTCGCGGGGTTAGCGCCACTATTAGGTGAAACATCGGTACAAGCACAGTTTCTTATCCCTGCTGCAGCGGCACTAGGTTATGGGATCATGTTTGCAACCTTAATTACTTTGGTGCTAATACCATCCCTGTTACTGATCAATCATGAAATTAGTACTATTTGTGGTAAGTTAGTCAACAAAATTTCACCGTCAAAGGAAGTGATAAACGAGTGTTAAATTTACTGTTAGTTGAAGACGATATCGATCTCGCTACAGCGGTGGTCGATTATCTAGAGCTTGAAGATATGCAATGCGACCATGCCGTGAACGGTGTGGTTGGCTTGAATCTCATTGAAAAGAACCAGTACAGCGTAATAATTCTGGATCTAAATTTACCGCAAATGCACGGATTAGCGGTGTGCGAAGCGATGCGAGCGCAAGGAATTGATACTCCAGTATTGATGTTGACCGCCATGGATACCCTAAATGACAAATTAACCGGCTTCTCTAAAGGTGCCGACGACTATTTGGTTAAACCATTCGCGATGGAAGAGCTGATTGTACGTATTCAAGCGTTAGCTCGTCGCCGAAGTGGTCAGGTCTCTTTATTAAAGGTTGCGGATATTGCTCTAGATTTAGAAAAAAAGCAGGCAAACAGAAATGACCAAGTTTTGAAATTATCACCAACGGCGATAAAAATATTGGAATTACTGCTGAGAAATAGCCCTAATCCGGTTTCTAGAGAACAAATAACCCGAGAAGTATGGGGTGATGATCAACCGGAAAGTAATAGTTTGAAAGTTCATATTTTTAATTTAAGAAAGCAGCTAGATTCAGCTGGAGAAAAAACATTGTTGCATACGATTCCTGGTTTTGGTTTTTCAATTGAAGATAAATAACCTAACCGCCTGTAAGTTATATTCTAACCACTGCAGATTTATAATCTAACGGTAAGCAATATAATGCCAAAAATCAGCAAAAAAGATAAAGGACAACGTACACCAAATGAAGATTAGACCAAGTCTTAAAATCCGATTTGTCGCAGGTATGATTTTACTGGCTTCAGTAATGACATTGTTCTTTTCCGTGTTGACTCTTGACTACTTTTTTCAAGGCATGGACAGAGGACAAGCACAAACCATGCGAGACTTTGCCAATGTAGAAGGGGTTCAAGAGGGACAGTTGCTAGATGTGATGGGTTATCAAGTGTCTGCTCGCTGGCAAGATATTCCACCTCGAGTTAAAGAGATGTTTGATAATAAACCGCCAGAGCAGCTTACTAAAATAGCAAAGCAAGCAAAAGGTGGTGGCTTTTTCTCGCCTCCGACAGAAATGTACTTCGTTATGAAAGCACTAAATCGTCAAGGAGAAGTACGTTATATTGCCAAATCCTTCTTGGCACTGGATGACCTAGAAGGCATTGAAGGTGAAAAACGTATTCGGCACTTAATCTGGCTTATTGTTGTGGCGATGAGTGTGATTGCGGCCTTCACATTTGGCTTGTTTTTTATGATAAGAAAAGTCACTCGTCCTGTAGAATCATTAAAAAACTGGGCTAAAGCATTAGATGAAGAGAGCCTCAAACAGCCGGCGCCCGATTTTCAGTATGGTGAATTGAATACCTTAGCCGATATTATTCAATCGAGTCTAAGTTCTGTTCAACAAAGTGTTGAAAGAGAGCAGCAGTTTTTAAGTCATGCCAGCCATGAGCTCAGAACCCCAATATCGGTCATTAGAGCCAATACAGAATTATTACAAAAGGTATGTACAAAAGAGCAGAGTAGTGCAAAACAAATTGCGATTTTAAAGCGAATAGACCGTGCAGGAAAAACTATGACTCATCTAACCGAAACATTGTTATGGTTAAGTCGTGATGATTCAAACTTGCCGCAAAGTGAAACAATAAATTTGCAAGATATGATCGATGAACTGGTAACGGAATTAGGATACTTGATCAAGGGCAAATCTATTGAGTTACATGTCGACACATCGGATTATGTTATCTCTAGTGCTGTAATACCTTGCCGAATTGTTTTAGCTAATCTTATTCGTAATGCTTTTCAACACACAACGGATGGAAAAGTCATTGTGATTCAGAATCAAGGCAGCGTCACTGTTACAAACAGTAGCCACTCTTCGACGGATGCTGAAACGGATCTCGGCTTTGGTTTAGGTTTGAGTTTAACTAAAAAATTAGCCGCCAGATATGGCTGGCAATACAGTAATCATCGCGATGAATATTTTTATACCGCACGAATTAAACTGGTTTAGTACGGTTTTAACTATTGGAGTTCATATTAATAACTGACTTTATCTTTACCTTCTTTTTTAGATTTATAGAGTAATTTGTCGGCTCTTATCATCGCTGAAGTCAGTTCTTCTTGTTGGCCTATTTCTATCGCCCCTATACTCGCGGTAATGGTCGGAATGTCCGGGGTAGAGGTAGATTTGACTTTAAGTTCATTAAGAATACGATTAGCAATGGTATTTGCTTGCCCTAGATTGGAATCGAGCAGCAAAATAGCAAATTCTTCGCCTCCAATTCGTCCCACAATATCGACCTCTCGAACAATAGAGGTGCATATTTTTGAGAAAAAGATTAAGGCTTTATCACCAATATCATGCCCATAGGTATCATTTACTGATTTAAAATTATCAATATCGACCATGAGCAAAGACAGGTTCTTATTAAACCTGTTCATTAATTTAAATTCACGAGTACTGCGTTCTAAAAAATACCTTCTGTTATACAGCGACGTTAAAGAATCTTCTCTGGCTAATTGAGTCAGTTTTTTCTCCATCAATTTATGTTGGTTGATATCGGTTGCAACCCAAACGACCCCTTTATCTAAGTTAGCAGGCGTTGCTGAATCGATCGCTTTACCAGATAAAGAGACCCAAATTGGTTGAGCGTTTTTGTCTTTAAGTTGATATTCAGTTTTAACGGTTTTATGAGTAATTAAATCTTGATAGTACTTTTCTGCAAATTGTGTATATGTCTGATGGTTTAAATGAATTTCTCTAGATGATTTTCCGATCCAATCTTCAGGTGCACTAAACCCTATCATATCAACAAAGGTTTGATTTACTTTTTGAATAATTCGATCTTTGCCTAATACTAAAATTCCGACTAAAGCATTGTGGAAGATTATCTCTAGCTCATTGTAGGCCTCGAGCATCTTTTTTTCTGCTTGTTTAATTTCCGATATATCATCAATTACCCAAGCGATGCCTTCTTCTAGTTTAGGTGGCTCATCAGTACTAATTAAGCTGCCAGATACGCGAACCCAAATTCTAGAACCATCTTTTTTGGCCAGTTGGATCTCTCTGATCGATTTTTCTCGTTTCATTAACGAAGATGAATATAAGTGTGTAAATTCATCATATATCGATTGAGAAATGTGCAGATCTGCCATGTTCATGCCAATTAGTTCATTAGGGTCATCATAGCCAACAATATTCGCCGCGACTTGGTTTAGCTTTTCTACATCTCTATCTTTATTTAATACGACTATGCCTGAAACATTGTTATTAAATATTGATTCTAAAATCTTGTTTTGCTGTTCTAATTGCTGTTGAACTTTTTTAATTTCAGAGATATCTCGGCAGGTGCTTATACGTACGTTTTGACCATTGTAAACCGTATATTGGCCTTGGATCATAGCGTAAAAAATAGAGCCATCTTTACGTACTAATCTTATTTGATAAGGTTCTGTGTGCCTGTCACTTATCGTTTGGTTTATTAAGGGTATATCCTGTTCAAAAACTAGAAAATACAGACTGCGGCCAATAAACTCTTGTCGCTGATACTGGAAAATACGGGTTGCCGCATCATTAACGTGGATACAAATACCATTCTCATCGAAAATAAACATTGGTTCCAATGACCATTTTGAGAAAATGGTGTTACTTACGAGTTCATCATGCATTTGGGACATTTAACCATAAATTGAATATGCGAATACGACTTGAGCGTTAACTTAACTCATTATAGTTAGTTTAGAATGGTTTATGAGTTTTTGTTCATAATTGGCGGGTTTTTACTAATTTTGACAGTTTATTAACTTAACAATGAGAGCAATTTATCTATTTGTTACAACGTTGGGAGAATTATCTGATTAATGATGAGATTGTGGCGTAGAGAGTAGACATTGAAACTGATAGATAAAATAATGCATACCGCCAAATAAAGCCGATATGCACAGTTATAATTAGCAAAAATAGAGTCAAATCTGCATAGAGTATGTCAGATTATTTTTCTCCGTAGATATCGAAGTTAAAATACTTAGCAGCAATTTTATCGTATGTGCCGTTTTCTAGTATAGTTGCAATCGCTTGGTTAAATTTTTCTGCTAATTTAGTATCTTGTTTTCTTAATGCTAAAGCCGTTCCTTTACCAACATAAGCCTCATCAGTGACCACTTCACCTTTAAATTCAAAATCTGCACCCAGGGCTGTCTCTAAAAATGCTAATGATAACTGATCGGTATTACCGAATGTCACATCTAGACGTTTGTTACCCATATCAATATACACTTCATCTTGACCTGAATAACGTTTAATCTCGGCAACATCATCAAACATATCCGTTACATAGCGGTCTGCTGTCGTTCCTCGTTGAACACCAATTACTTTACCTTTTAGGCCTGCTTTGTCCATAGTGAAATCGCTAGATTTTGGCGCGACAAATCCTGCTGGTGTTTGATAATATTTATTCGTGAACAGTACTTTTTTCTTACGTTCTTCGGTAATTCTCATTGAAGCCATAATCACATCAGATTTACGTGCGATGAGACCAGGGATCAATGCATCCCAGTTTTGCGCTACCCAAACACATTCTAGTTCAGCTTCCGCACATAACGCATCCGCAATTTCGATATCAAAACCGACAGGCACGCCATCACTGTTTTTATAATTAAATGGAGGGTAAGTAAAATCGGAAGCTAGACGGACTTCTTTAGCTATAACAGAAGTACACATTAAACTTGCAACACAAGTGATAACGGACAGTAATTTTTTCATTGGTGTTTCCTTCCTTGAATCATAGTTCTGTAGAGTTGTTTAGTTGCAGAAGTAGCGTTGTGACTTCATGCATTGTTTGCGGTGTTCCGATGGTAATTCTTACACAATCAGAAAGAGCGGGCTCATGACTTTGATTGCGAGTCACTATGCCTTGATCTAAAAGGTATTGGAACAAGTTAATAGATGAATCAGTTTTGATTAATACAAAATTTGTTGCCGATGGATAGATAGTTTCTATCCATTTCAGATGACGAATCGAGTCGATAAACTTTTCTTTAGTCGCATTGAGTTCATCTACTCGTTGTCGCATTTTTAACAAGCCATCGTTAGACAAAGCTTGCAGAACAATATGCGATGATGAATCTGGCATCGGATAAGGTGGAATAAGTTTTTTTAAGTAACCCATTATTTCGGGATTGGTCAGAATAAAACCACAACGGACCGCAGCTAAACCGAAAGCTTTCGACAATGTTCTAATCACAATTAAATTAGGATATTGTTCAATTAATGTAACTAAATTGCTTTCAATTTCAAAATCAATGTAGGCTTCATCCACCACAACTAACGCACTATCACTGGTTTTCTCAAGTACTTCAATTATGGTTTCTTTTGCTAATAAATTGCCCGTCGGGTTATTGGGTGAACATAAAAAAACCACATTGGCTTCTGTTGCTTTGCTCGCGATTTCATCCACATTTAAGGTGAAAGAGGGCAGCGACAACGGTACATCAATCGTGCCTACTGTAAACGCATCTGCACAAAATTCATACATGGCATAAGTTGGCGAGCAAATCAGGATTTTATCTTTAGCGGGTTGACAAAATGTTCTTATGATCAAGTCTATTGCTTCATCTGCACCTCTTACTGCAAGCGTCGGAACCGACGTGTTGCAATACTGTTGATAAGCAGTAGCAATATCAGTAGGCAAAAAATCAGGATAACGATTATAATCAGAGAGCGTATTTTGGTCATTGTTATCGACTATGCTGCTATAGGCGATAGGCTGTTCCAGTTCATTGGCGTTCAGCCATAACCGTCCACTGCCACCTATTCTTCTAGCTGACTGATAAGGTATTAGTTTTTTTATCGCCTCTGGTGCTAATCTATCAACTAACGTTGTCATTATGCCTCTCTATTTTGGTCGATATGTATTTCAGTCTTGATTTTTTATGCCTTTAAATTGCTAAAATATTCGAAAACCGGCTAATGCTTTGCATAAAATCCATTCAAACAAAAAAAGCCTGTCGAAAAAAACGAAATAAATGCATACTAGTTATGAGAAAAAAACATAGCTTGAGGCTAATAATGCACAATCGACCTTCTTTTACCAATCGACTCCCTTCAACTAAAAGTTTGCAAATATTTTTAGTCACCGCTAGGCAGTTAAACTTAACTCGTTCGGCTGAAATATTAAATATCACTCAAGGTGCAGTTAGTCGACAAATAAAAATGTTAGAAGAACGGTTAGAAACGCAATTGTTCCATCGCAGAGCACGTGGATTAACATTGACTGAGCAAGGAGAAACATTTATCCCACATGCAGAAGAGATTATTGCCCGTATACGTAAAGCCGTGTTAGATATGTCCAGCCATTCGGAAACAATCAAGTTGAACGCGCCAAGCTGCATCACCTCTTGGTTGCTACCAAAATTAATGGAATTTCAAAAATATTACCCTGATATAAAAGTCGAACTCACTTCAACCATTACTCATTTTGTTGCACCTGACTTTGATGTCTTTGACGCGACTATTATTTATGGTCAAGCATCAAAATCATCCCTAACGGAATCTCAATTGTTATTCCAAGAACAGCTGTCACCAGTTTGCACTCCAAATATAATGCAACAAATTAACGCGCCAAGAGTCGAGACGTTAGAACCCAATGAGCTAGAAATACGCATCGCTCAATTTACTTGGCTACACGCAAATGTAGAACAAACGGATTGGAAAACATGGCTAAATCATTGGCAAATAAAAGGGATATCAAGTAAAAATAACCAACACTTTCAGACATTAGATCAAGCAATGAATGCGGCAATTCAAGGATTTGGCATTGCCATCGGTGATATCAAATTAGCCGAGCAGGATTTAAAAGCAAAACGTCTGGTTAGACTTTACGATGAAGTTGTATCAACCGGTATGGGGTACTTTTTGGTTCAACCAAAAAATATTCAACATCCATTACTGCCTAAATTATTAGAAATGCTAACCGCACAATAGTGATTTTACACTGTAAATTTTGCTGACAATCAAATAGCGTTAATCATCATTACTCTGTGATATTAAGTCAAACAATATAAAATACAACATATCGCCTATTTCAAATTTATGCACAAAGTAGAGGTAAAAGAGTCATTCTTTACTATTGTTTTAGTTACTTGATTACATACTGGTACGTCGCGTTCTAGGGTGAAATTAACTTGATATATGATATCTTCAGGTGAACCTTTAAAGACAATCGTGTTTACATCCGTTGATGATAATAAGGTTGGTTGCCCCATATACTCAAGCGTAAATCGATATAAGTCTTGGCTAGAGTCCAGAAGCTGACTGTGTAGCGTTAATCCATAAGTGACCAACTTTGTGACAGGTACTGTCGATTCTTCTATATTTTGTAATTCAGTCAGCATAGTCACCGAATGAAGCGACTGATAGATCAATTGATCTTGTTCCGTCATCGAATTTTTCACATCATCAATATTAGGTAATAAAACATCTGATTCATATCTTTCGCCATTCCCTACATCAAAAGTAACATGAGCAATTCCTGCCGCGTTGCCTAAAGGGGACACACACCATATTAACCCCAGTAAAAACACTCGATTTAGAGAAGATAGGCACCTTAGTATAGTTTGTTGTGAGGGATAAATTGAGCCTTTTAACTGTGATAAAAAAGGTTGATGTGAATGAAAAGTAGAGGTCATTTAAGTTTAAGTCCAAATTTAAATTTACCCTGAACTTTGAACTGGGATTGTGAAGTAATAATGGAGAAATAACGGAGTAAGGTATAAAGTGAGCAGAATCGTTTAACTTGTTGGTCCGATTCTGCCAGTGTAGCTAAAAACAAAAGTGACAGTTTTCAC
Organism: Vibrio sp. TH_r3; assembly: GCF_033101115.1. Lineage (NCBI taxonomy): Bacteria > Pseudomonadati > Pseudomonadota > Gammaproteobacteria > Vibrionales > Vibrionaceae > Vibrio > Vibrio sp. TH_r3. Next base: position 17,100 of record NZ_JAWMPW010000027.1, read on the forward strand.
TATCTAGACCATATATCCCATTCTTTATCGATAAATGTTCCTCGCCGGCTTTTTTACCCAATAGGTAACCATGGTCAAGAATGTCTTTATTCATTGTCATTCGTTTAACTTTAAAAGTCTCCGGAGGCGCTATCACCCGCACGGTTGCATCTTTAGGTGGGTTTCTAATGAAGTTCAAAGATTGATTGTAGTTATCCGCGCGCACCAGCATTGATTCAGCGATATTGGGGTATTTAGATAGCAACTTTTTCATCAACCACGGATATTTTGTTGCTTTCATTTGGTAACTTAAAGGATGAGATAAAATAACAGTAATATCACGAGCTCCGCGCCTATAAGCCTCTCTAACCGGTATAGAATCAGCTACGCCGCCATCGGTATAGCAGCCACCAGAGAAACAAGGTGTTTTTCGGTAAACGATAGGAAGTGCAGTTGTTGCTTCAATAATGTCTTCAAGTGTCTCTGGTTTAATTTCGTAGTAATCAGCATTTCCTGTATCTATATTTGTGACGGCTGCATACATTGGAATACTGTCAAATAGTTGCTGATAGTTTAGTGGATGTCGTCTATTCGATTCTTGTAACAGCCATTTTACATCAACAAGGTTACCTCCCTTAGCAAAACGTGTCGGATTGTAGAACTCTTTATTCGTAGCTAATTGGGTGATGACTTCATAGCTACGTTGCGGAGAGTGTGAAAGATAGCCAATAAGATTAGAAGCCCCAGCTGATACACCAATAGTAAAATCGTAAGGTAGGTAATCTTTTTCCATAAAAGTGTCTAAAACTCCACTGGCAAAAATTCCTCGCATTGCACCACCTTCAACGATTAATGCATTTTTTTTCATGTTTCGTTCCAATTCGTACATTAACTATGTCGCTAGATTAAACAAACTTTGACTTAAGTTTAAATCGATTACTCCTATCTTTTTAATAGTTACACTCTATTCATGTTCGTCTATTGTCGACTTAATTAAATAAATCACAGTTGAATATAATAATTTAACCTAAACATTAAAATAATAAAATTTATTATTTTAATGAGATTTTTTATATATTAGCCATGACTAAATAATATGTTTAATATAAAACAGTACGCAGTCATCTAGTTTTTTAATGTGTTATTTTTTATTTCTAATCATAAGCTTATATTACAACCAATTATTTTTATTAAAATATATATAATTATGATTATTGTATTACAATTATATATATTGTTTCTGTTTTTTATATTGTTAATTAAATATCATAATAATAAATATTATTAAATATACGTATTGAATAAAAAGTCGTATATTGATTTTAATAGTTAACAACATTAAGGATTGTGATGGAAAAGTGTTTTTTTGAAGATTGCCAAGAATGTATAAAAAATGATCATAAATATACAGATCATAGTCCAGTAAAACTAAGAGAAAATTGCGGAGCATCGAATAAACATCAAAGGCTTTTATGTTTTTTAGGCTCAAAAGGAGAGGGGTTTGTTTTTTCAACCGAAGAAATAAAAGAATTTGTTTGGCCTAATAGTATAGTCGGTGAGAGTAGTGTTCCTCAACTAGTACACCATGCCAAGAAATTTTTATTCGATGAGTATGACATTGTTTGTATTAGAAAACGGGGTTATTTGTTAATTACCCCGAATGGTAATATTCGTAAGACTTAGTAAGGGGTACTAAAAAATGAGTTGTAAAGAGCTGTATTTAGCCTTAGACGTTGATGGTTATGAGTCTTCGGTTAACGTGGACTACAAACTAGAATCAATAGTAGATTTTGACAAAAATATCATAGGATATGAATGTCTAGTGAATGCCCGTCGGTTAACTTTGGAAGAAATTAAAGTTATCTTTTATAAAGAGTTCAGCCTGCCATTTTTATTTATGAACCTGATGAAAAGAATAAAATATGATTTAAAAAACAACCAAAGAGATGGACTGCATTGCTTATTAAAAAATAGAAAATTATTCATTAATATAGAAAGAAGTTGCGTTTGTAATAGAGTAATTATCAACGAAATTATTCATTTTAAGAAATATCTAATGACATTGAATATTGAACTTGTTTTAGAAGTGACTGAACGTGAAGCTAGTGTTTGTTGGGCTTGTTCAGAGATCTATTCTGGATTAAGCGAGTTATCAAAAAACCAGGTCTTATTAGCCGTTGATGATTATGATATTTATAATGGAGACTTTCGATCCTCAGAGCTGTCTATATACAATTATATAAAAATAGAAGTACCAAAAAATGAAAATCAATACCAGCAATTGGATTCATTCATAAGAAATTCACAAAGTACGCTTAATATCGTGATAGAAAGAATCGAATCACAAGCTGAGCTTACGAGAGTAACCCAAAAAGGCATTGCTACGAGTTTGAGAGGATTTCAAGGATTTGTGTTTGGTAAGCCGTTACCAATTAATATTTAATCCTTGGCGCTGTTAATCAATTGTTTTTACGATCGTTACAATGCTTTGGTTTTCTAAATTATGTGCTTAACTTTTCTAGTCAATTCAGCATCGCTTTCAATAAGAAATTTAGCAATCTCTTTGTATTTCTAAGGTAAGCCATTGTCAAAGCAGTTTGATTGGATTTGTCTCACTATTCGTATATTAATCCTAATCTATGAAGGTTTTAATCGAGTCTTGGTGTCTTCTTTCTTCAGCAAAAATCACACCTGCAGGTATGACCTTAGTGATTTTTCGTATCCATATTTTCACCACTTTCAAGTAGCAATTTGACAGCATTCGAGTTATCTAAATCGATATGCTTTTTATTGTAACGATCAAAGGCGCCTGTCTTTGATATCTTTAGCCCTTATATCCCCAGAGGTAAAGTTTGCCTTAGGTCTATTAAAAATTTACTAATAGCGATATAGCCTTAAGAGAGAGCCAACAATCAACATTGGTTTATGAGAAAGGTATGTTTTACTTCGGCTTTCTTGCACTATTATCATGTAGCGCGTTATTGATTTTATTAAGGCAATTTTACTCGTTCACTCTTATTACTCTATATCGATAAACAGACTAGGCATCGTGTTTATTTTTTTTGTCATGATTGCCTAATGTATTATTTAGCCGAGACGAATACAATGATTCCATCTTGTAATAATAATTATTAAATACAAGCTCTAATAAAAAATATTAATTATATCCAAAGGTGAGAGTTATGAAAAATAAATGTTTATTTGATAATTGTATTGAATGCATAGAAAACAACAATAAAAATAACAATATCAGTTCGATTGAATTGAAAGAAACGGTGAGTCTATCGAATTTTCATCACAGACTACTCTGTATTTTATCTTCTCAATCGTCAGGTGCTATATTTTCTGTTGAAGATATAAAAGAGTTCGTTTGGCCTCGCAGTATCGTTGGGGACAGTAGTGTACCTCAGCTCATTCATCACGTAAGGAAGTTATTACCCGAGGGGTACGATATCGTTTGTATCAGAAATCGTGGTTATTTATTGATTTCACCAAATAACACAATATTCAATGCCTAATAAGGACGATAACGATGAGCTGTAAAGACGTTTATACTAAATTAAATAATACTAGCTATAAATCTATGGTTAATGTTGGATATAAATTAGAATCGATTGTTAACTCAAACAAAGGTATTATCGGCTATGAGTGTTTGATTAATGTTAGCCAATTATCTGTCACAGATGCACTACGTATTTTTGAGGTGGAATTTAATGCACCGTTCTTATTTTTAAATTTATTGCAAAGAATAACGAATGATTTAAAAGCAGATAATAATGGTGAGCTTCAATCTTTATTAACTGATAAAAAATTATTTATTAATATTGAACGAAGTTGTGTGTGTAACCGAGTGGTAATCAATCAAATTGTTCATTTTAAAAATCATTTAAAAGATCTAAATATCGAACTGGTTCTAGAAGTCACCGAACGTGAGCTGAGTATATGCTCGGCGTGCCAGGAGATCTCGTCAGGGTTACTTGAACTGTCTATCAATCAGGTCAACCTTGCTGCCGACGATTATGATGTGTATGCAGACGATTTTAGAGCAGCTGAATTGTCTGTATACGATTATGTAAAAATAGAAGCGCCAAAAACCGATTATGAATATGAACAGTTGAAGTCATTTCTACAAATATCAAACAATAAGTTCAATATAATTATCGAACGAGTCGAATCGCAAGCGGTATTTAATCGTGTTTGTAACGCAGAGATAGCGGCGCGCTTACAAGGTTATCAAGGCTACACATTTGGAAAATCAGTCGCGTTAAATATTTAATCCGCCGTTCTGGTTTAGCTTACAGCGTATTGATTATTTTAGTTAATTTTGTCTTCATTGCTATTTATAAGCTATTGTAAACTTATAAACTATTGTAATTTTATAAACCATTGTAAATTCATGAGCTATTGTAATTTTATAAACCATTGTAATTTTATAAATGACAGTGATTATGTAAACGACTGTCACTATATAAACGATTGTTACTATATAAACAATTGTAATAGCGTAGAAATAATTTAAACGCCTGAATTGGTTAAGCGGTGCATATGGAATTTAGCCAGGTTTTAAACGACTACAGAGCCTCACAGGCGATGAGTCAGGGGGATGTAGTCGAATTACTGTCTAAAGACAGCTTATTCGCCAATTTAGATGTGAATACCTACAGCCGCTGGGAGAGGGGCAGTACCGCGCCGAACTTAACCAAAACGGTAAAAATACTCTATTTGTTAAATCAGCAGGATGCGATTCAACAGGCAATGTTTGCCAGCTTGAATCAAAAACGCATCGAGCAACTAGAAGCAATGATTGATAAGCGTTTCAGTCCACAGCATCCGGGGTTGTCTACGCCGTTTATCGACGCTTTAGATCCAACTAAGACCAAAATAAGCCGATTAACTGAACAAGATGTACAGCGTTACAGCCTTATTCATTCACGTTGTTTCGACGAACCTCTCGCGTCGAACTTTAATACACAAAATATGCAAGGTATCGAGTTATGTGAAATGTTCGATGTGAATGAGCAAATAATTGGCCATATTATTTATCAAATTGTACCGTTAAATGTTTGCCTTGCCAATTATTCCGACCTATTGCAACAGGCTCCGCGAGGGTTTTGGCACAATGCGTTGCAAGAAAATAGTCAGTGTTTACATATTATGTCGGAATATTCCAGCAGCACAGAAGCGTTTATGTATCGACACAAAATTCACAAAGATATCTTTTTGCAGAATCGATTAAAAATAGGGTTATCGAAAATGTACGATCTGGCTATTTTTCAGGCCGCAGACAAGCGCGATTCTTTTGTGTTTGAAAAAGGCCCCGCTTTTGCTAAAGGCATCCGTTGGTCGAATGGTCGCTATCGCTGGATCAAAGCCCTGCATCGGTTGGATCAAATACTGCCTTGGGAACTGTTTTGGTTATGGGATAAGACCAATCAGAAGCAAAGCAAATAGCACAAAGCGGATAATGTTGTTATTAAACAGTATCCGCTTTGCTTATAGCTAAATAATTTACTAATTAATTAACTAGCCAACTAAAAGCAGCCATTATAAAGCGCGCCAATTAGTTAGATTTAGATATAGGCTTACTAAACCATGGCGAGCGTGAATCGGTTACTTCAAACAATTGATATTTACGGCTTAACATTTGGCCGCCGTCGCGGGTCAGAGGCTGCCAATTAATGTTGGCACGTTGGCGACTTGGTTTGACCGTTAAAATATCCAGTGGGAACGAAAGATAGAAACCTTTAGTAAAGCTCCCTTCACCGTATTCGTCTGCCGTTAGATCAGAATAACTTGCATAGGCACCGGCAATAATTCCAGAATCAAATTGCTTAGAGAAATCGGCTCTTACGCCTTTATCTTGTCCCAAAAATTGGCCTACACCGATTTTGAATTGGGTATTGCGCGCAAATTCCCACTTCGGCATATAGTAAAAGTTAACGAAGCCAGTTGTACCTTTAGACAATACATAAGCGGCACAAGAAGTGGTGTAAACTCCATTGTCACAACCAGAATCAAATTCGTAGTAATCGTCGGAATAAACAGAGAACCAACTGCTTGGGTCACGTTGCGACACCAAGTTTGCATCGGCACTAATCGCCCAGTTTGAATTGGAACGACGATAAAGCACTTCACCACCAACCCCAGCAAACATGGATTCTAAATAACCACCGTAACCTTGCACATAAATATTGTCGCTCAATTGATCGAACCAGGTTAGCTGGAGCTGATTCATTCGTAGGGCATTTTCATGCACATACGATCTAAACAGCGTTCTCACTCGCGGAACAGCAAAGTTGTCAATATGTGGGTCATTGTCAATGTAGTTAAACTTATTGTAGTTATCAAATAGGTTTAAATACAGCGAACCGCTTAGCTCGATGTTATTAGTTAAACGGTAACTGGCATTGCCGGTAATACCGAATGCATACAAGTAAAACCCTTCAGCGCCACCAAAGCTTTGTGACAGTTTTGGTGCAATACCATAATTTAAAGGCGAGTTATCAGAAGCCAGTAACGTCGACGAAGGTTGTGATTGGTTGCGGCTTGCTGTGGCTGTCGCATCATTATTAACGGCTGCTTGTTCTGGCTTGCTGTCAGTTAGTTTTCCGTCAGCCAGTTCGCTATTAGTTAGCTTGCTGTCAGCCAGTTTACTATCATCTAGCTTGCTATCCGAGAACTGCGCATTAATGTACTGATGGGTTGCGTAAGCATCGAACTTGTCGGCGTCATAACGAGTGATATTTAAATCTAAATCTCGGTTCTGTTCAACAAAAGTGTAAGTGCTTACTTCTTCTGAACGATGCTGTGATAATATCGCTGCAATACGTTCATGGCCAATATCAAGGTCACGATACTTAATTGGTTCGCCTTTAACGGTAATATCGGTTGCCGATTGAGAAATGCTATTTTGTGCGTAGCCAGCATTGTCATTAATCTGCTTAGCCACTTGCTGCCAATCGGTGCTGTCGCTAGAACGTGTCGCTCTAGGTTGTACCGCTACTTTTTTACTATCGCGCCAATTGGTGCCCATTTGATTGAAATTACTGTGTAAATTCACACCAAACGTCAGCGTATCGCCACGTTCATAACTAAGACGTAAATCGGCCCAACCAGGAATATCGTATAAAACACCGACGTTCCAAGGCGTATGCGGAGTTAAATCTTTTGCACCTCTGGTAACAGGAAAATCTTGGCTGTAATCGTTGCTATCGTATTCAAGCTTAAGGCGCAAGGGTTGGTAAGGGGTTTGATATTCTACCCCAGCAAAAATCGCCGCTGGGCCAGTAAACCAGCGTTCATAGTCAACCGAACCACCATTGTCTTTGTAAGTGTCATCGCGGCTACAATAACTGTCAGAAGCTTTACAAAATGGATTGGTAATACTGCCTCGGGTGCCTAAATAGCCCCAGCCTATACCCAAGGTGAAATCGAGGTTATTAAAGCGTTTGGTGGCCGCTACGTATTCTGCATCAAATAGCCCGGTACCGCCAATGTCGCGAATACCAATAGACGTTTCAGGTAACCAGCTGCTCTCTTGCCAAAGCCTAAACTTCAGGTCGATACCTTTATCCGTGTATCGAGTATCGCCACTGTATTCCGAATTGCTACTAAACAGCATATCTTCAACTTGGGTATAGCGAATGGTGCTTTCCAGCCAAGGCATTAACTGCAGCGAGATAAAGCCGTGATAGTAATCCTGGTTAAAGGTACCGCCAAGATTAAATTCACCTTCTGGCGCAACCCGTCCAGTGGGTATTTGCATAAGACCCACGCCACCAAAATCTGACTGAGAGGTTTGCAAAGTCGGTTGATTAAATGCATCTGCATAGGCTATAGAAGGAATAACAAAAGTAAGGCCGTAACCAACCGAGCCAATTAAGCGTATCGTTTTAGAAGGTAAAAAAAATCGAGACAATAAAGACGATCGAAAAATTAAACAAGCTGTGTTATTCATGACTAATGGTTCCCTTGTTTAATCATATTTGGTTGAATAGGTTGCATGTATCGAAGTAGCTCAGCAATCTGTTGGTTGAGCTGTGAATACTCATCTGGCAAGGATACAAACCCAGATAAAATAATAGCACCAGGTGCCAAATAAGCACTTTTTCGTTGCCAAATAGGGTTAGAGAAGTGGCTGACTTGTCCATCGGGTTGAATAATATATATAGCAGTGCGATCACTGCCTTCAGGCAACACAACTTGATTTAAGTAGTGTAACGGATCACCGTCGTTTTGCTGTTTAACCGGTACAATCGTTTGCTCTCCACCAACAACAAAAAACATCTCAGAACGAACAGGCGTAATTAATGCATAATTTCCTTGCAAAGACGGATTAAACTCAGGTTCGAGTCGAACTAAGTCATTGTCTAATGCAATGAAATAACGGTAATTAAACCGATTTTGCTGGACAAGATCGCGAATAGACTCCGCTTTTAGGGCCAGTTTTGGCCTATTTTGAGTGAGAAATAGTAAGTTTTCTAAAATCTTAGATTTTTCTATTTCAATTTCTTCATTACGTTTTGGTTCAATTAACTGGGCAGCAAGCCAAAATGGGCTAGGGTAATGATTCGCGTCTGTTTGTTTGGCTGAATTAGTACTTAGCTTATTCGCATCTAGCAGCACTTGATCTAATCGAGAAGCCTGTGGATAGGATAACGTGACATTATAATTAGGCAATGTGACCGTGAGTGATTGGCTGGTAGCCTCAGCTTCAAGCGTTTCGGCGGCAGAGGAAAAACTTATAAAAGAAGAGAAACTAATAAAAGCAAAGCTCGCCAACAAGGTATTCAATGATTTCAGCATGATTTATCCAGCATAAGGTTTAAGAATGGTCATATCGATGCTAAACATATCAGGCCCAATTACTTGGATAGATTTTACTACCTGATGGGAGACGGCATCTAACCAAAAATGATTGGTAAATGAGGCATCTAAAGAAGGAATATAAACAACTTCTTGATAATAATTGGTTTTTTTTGTCCAAACCGCGGATTGAATTGTTTGTTGTTCAACAAAATACCAATCAATAGTCGCGTCAAAATTATAACGATAACCCGGTTGCCAATCATAAACAGTTTGCCAGGTTTGTTGCTGTGGTTTTTCGCCAAGCAAAGAGAGGGGGTCCGCACCATTTTGGTGAGTGAGACCGGCTAAGTTGTCAATGGGTAAGCGCAGTGTTTTAACCAAACGACCATTTTCTGTGACTAACATACTGGAATCGGAACTCACCCATTTCAACTGGTTTTGGTCTGTGTGTTGGCTAGATGGTTCCACTAGCGCTAATACAACAAAAAGCTCTGCACCATCACCAATCCTAATGTTGGCACTGGCGTAAGGTAAGTCGAGTATTTCTTGTGCCGATTGATTAGCATCGTTAAAACCAAATGCCAGTTCATTAGCTGTGGAATAAATGTCTTGGTAAGTTTGTGTGCATCCAGCCAGAAAAACCGTTGCTAATGTTAAAGTTATAAAACGTATCGCTATATAACGAATATCGAGGATTTTCATGGGTTATGACTGTCATCCAATAGGTTAAAGTGATTAAGTGATTATCGATGCAAAGTAACAAGCTTTATAAAATAAACACTAAAAAGGTAAATAGTGACAAAAGTAAATAATTGCATCAAAAACCAAGGGCCAAGCTTATACTATAAAGGCAGATAATAAAAAGCCATCGAATAATCGATGGCTTTTATATAATTAAGTGTTAACTTAGTTTGTACCCGTTGTAGTACCAGCAACGCTATCGTCAGCAACAGTAGATACAGCAGAAGCAACTGCTATGGTGGCAATAGAGGCACCTATAACACCAGCGGTACCAACTGCCGCAGCAGAGGCTGCAACTGTTGTACCGGCAGCAGCACCGCCACTAGCAGCAGCACCGCCACTAGCAGCAGCACCGCTACTAGTACCAGCAGAAGAAGCACCAGCTGCCTCACCAGCCGCCATTGCTGAGCCAGTAAATAAAGCTGAGCTTGCAAATAAAGCTAAAACTAGAGTAGTAATACCCTTTTTCATAGTTATTCCCTTTAAAACATCGATGTTTTACTAATTACTATCAATTAGTACCTATTAATATAACAAAAAAAATATCATATAACACTAATTTCATTTAACAGCATATAGGTAAAGTGATAGCTCTTGCGTATGAGTTAGGCGAATAAAAGTAAATATTTTTGCTAATTGTTGCATAGTTATGGATAATGCGCGCTGCTTGGGTTGAATTCAAAGATCCAACTAATTAATAATAATCAGACCCTTTTGCGCCATAGAGTTTTGCGCTGAGACTAAAGGGCGGTAGCGTACTTAAAGCTAAATAATACATAGAGTTAAATGTATATTAAATTAACGTCGATAATTGAGAGTTTTTTAGGTGAATAGAGTGTTAGGTTGCATCAAAACAGATAAAATAAGCACAGCGATATATAAAAAAAAATTAAGTCTTTGCTGTATATTAGCGATGCTTTCTCCTGCACTGTACGCGTCACCTTGGTTAGAAGCCAAAGACCCCTTCCTACGTTCTTCTATTGTTCTATTGTCTGATTCCGGTTCTATCTCTTCTCCCATGGGCCATTACCCTATGCGTTGGTCGTTGTTTGGTGATGATCTTAGTCAAGTCTCGCCTTCAGTGGCGAGATTTGTTGCCACCGCTGCGAACGAACTTCAATATACCCTTAATTCTGCTCGGTTAAACCGTGGCAATCGTTCTGCTAAATTCATGCTGGCTAACGAGCAGCCAACAATGTCCGAATATGGGCAGTTTAGTCAAAATGAATGGGGAGGATTGGCCAGCTACGAGTATTTAGAGAATGATTTTGCGTTTCGTCTTTCGTCTGGCTATGCCAAACACAACGATGATGAAGAGATCAGTTGGCAAAATTCTTATATTTCTTTCAATGCCGGAGAATGGCTTTTATCTATTGGTAATCTCGAACGTTGGTGGGGACAAGGTTGGCAGCATAATTTAACGGTAAGTTCTGACGGAAATAGCAATCCAGATATTAGTGCAAGTTATATTAATGAAAGTCAACTTCTTGGTATATGGAGTGTTGAGAGCTTTATAGCAAAGCCTGATCATGCGACACTTGATTACCATAGTGGAACAAGAATAACTACCAAGCCTTTGGATAAGCTTAGTTTCGGTATAACGTATCAAACATGGTTTGATAATAGCGATTTTGGTCAAAGAGACGATCAATTAACGGTTGATGCCAAATTAACATTACCCAAGTTAGCGTTGTCGAGCGAAAATGCGCTCTATCATAATATTTATGCCGAATTTGCTTCTAGTAATGATTTAGCTTCCAGTAACGACTTATCACAAGTTGGTGCCTGGTTAATGGGTTGGACAGGCAGCTTCGCGGTTGGTTTAAATACGGTAAGAGTGGTTTTAGAATCACAACAAAGTACCGAGCATCATACTTCTGATCTAACAGAGACAGTTTCGGCAAATACCTATGCAATGGATGAAAGTTATTCAGTTGCTGTGTATTTGCAATTACACAATGACCATAATCTCAGTATTAGTTACCGCCAATCTGATTATGAGCAACAGCAATCTAATATCAGCCAGGTCAATTATCGACTACCCGCTTTAGCAGGAATGGCGCATGTGGGGTTAAGTTATGTCGAATCGACAGGTTCAGCTTCATCCGAAGATGATCAAACCACACTTTGGACTGGCTATGAGTTTAGATTTTAGTCATTATAAGGCCAACTCTTTCATTTTTTTATTTATCGAAACTTACGCAGAACTTAATTAACATGCCTATAAAAAATACCATTATTACTTTAGTAGTCAGTGTCGTGAGTTTTAGCGTCTTGGCTTTTACGCCGACCGCTGCTCAAATTAAGCAATTTCAAAATTTGCCCAAGGCTCAACAGCAACAGCTAGCTCGTCAATATGGTGTTGATGTGAGTACGTTAACGGGCTCAAATACACAACCAAGTGTTCCTATTGTACAACCCAGTACACCAGAAAGAATCACTGTGCCCGCTGCACCCGCAAACCAAAGTTCAAAACCTGCTGGTTTACAACCATTCGGCTATAATGTGTTTGCCGGTAACTCAATGGGCTCTAGTGTTATTGATAATATGCCGGTACCACTAGACTATATTCTAGCCCCGGGCGATGAGATTATTGTTAGGCTTTATGGTAAAACGAGCCAGGAACTTAATTTAATTATAGATAGAGAAGGTTACGTACATTTTCCTTCATTTGGACCACTTTCTATTTCTGGGCAAACTTTCGCTCAAGCGCAAGCGTACATTTCTGATTTGATAAAACAGAAAGTGATTGGTGTCAATGTAGTGGTTTCGATGGGCGCGATGCGCACCATGCAAGTTTTTTTAGTGGGCGAAGTTGGTCAACCAGGCGCTTATAATGTCAATGGGTTAACTTCGTTGACTCAGGCACTAATTGCCAGCGGGGGTATCAATAAGAGTGGATCGTTACGTAATATTCAATTGAAACGACAGGGTAAAACCATCGCGACACTTGATTTATATGATTTACTACTACGAGGTGATGCATCAAACGATGTTCGCTTGTTAGCGGGTGATACCTTATTTGTCCCAAGCAAAATGTCTAACGTGTCGTTTTCTGGTCAAGTAAAGCGTCCTGCTATTTATGAGCTAAAAGGTAAAACCACATTAGCTCAGTTGCTTTCTATTGCCGGTGGCGCGACACCAAGAGCATATTTATCTAAAGTAAACATAAAACGTTATTCAAACAACGGTACTGAACAAATTACCGTTGACCTTGCTACTTCTACTGGTCGTAACTTAGTCGTTCAAGATGGCGACGAAGTGATCATTCCTGCTGCAACCAATGCTCTGAAAAATGCCATAGCGGTCAGAGGTGAAGTAGTTAGGCAAGGTGCAATACGTTTTGTCTCTGGTATGAAAATTAGTGATGTGATCACCTCGGCAGAGAATGATCTTAAACAAAATGCCGATTTAGATTATGCGTTAGTGGTAAGAGAAATTAACGCAAACCGAGAAATTGTTGTTCTTCAGTTTGATTTGGGTAACGCGTTAGCCGACAAGAATTCTCTGGACAATTTAGCATTGCAGGAACGCGATCAAATATTCGTTTTTGATAACGGTCTTTCTCTCGATTACTGGTATGGCAGCAATCAAAATAGAAAAGCGACCAGTAATGATAGAATTGTGGATAAAGAGCGTGAAATTATTGATGCATCAACCAGCGCCATAGTGTCGGTTGATTCAATGAATGAGTTGAACGTACAAGACAAAGATAGCACTACTCGAGCAGACAATATTAAGCAAACCAGTCGCGAATTATTGCTTAACCCAATTATCGAGCGTTTGAAGGCACAGGCTGCATTGCATCATTCCGCTAATATTATTGAAGTGACCGGTGCAGTGAAATTTCCAGGTACGTACCCATTAGCGCAAGGTCGTTCTTTGCAGCAGGTAATTAAAGCCGCGGGTGGGTTGAATGATAATGCCTATTTAACCGAAGCTGAAATTACCCGTAAAACCAAAACAGCAGAAAGCTATCAAGTTTCTCATTCTTCTTTTGCTCTCAATGCGGCTCTAAATGGACAAGTAGCGGTGACGCTAAAACCGCTTGACCATTTGGTTATCAAGAAGCAACCAGACTGGCAACAAGAGATGGTTATTGAATTGCAAGGTGAAGTAAAGTTCCCAGGTAGTTATACTTTCCAGCGTGGTGATACCTTACAAGATGTGGTTAACCGGGCAGGTGGCTTTACTCGTTTCGCTTATGTTAAAGGCGCAATTTTTAGTCGAGTAAGTTTACGTAGACAAGAGCAGGAGCGTTTAAAAATGCTTAATGCACAACTAAAGCAAGAAATTGCCAGTTTGGCATTAAGACGACAAAGTGCGTCGGCGACTTACCCTACATCACCTCCTGAGGCGATGGCTGTAGCCGAAGAGTTGGAGAATACGCAAGCTGTTGGCCGACTTATTGTTGATCTAGAATCGGCCATGCAAGGCGACCCGTCGGCTAACCTGATGCTTGAAAAAGGCGATAAGTTATATATTCCTGCAATCAACCCAACAGTAGCAGTGATGGGGGAAGTGCAATACACCGCCAACCATACTTATAACCCAGGTAAAACCGTGGAAGATTATCTGTTATCTTCGGGGGGAACTAAAAAACAAGCGGATACTGATAGAATTTATATTGTTAGAGCCGATGGCTCAGTTATGGTACCGAATAATTCGTTCTGGTTCAGTCGTAAACAGAAACCTTTAGAACCTGGCGACACTATTATTGTGCCTATCGATACCGATTATCTCGATGGATTAAGTACCTTAACGTCTGCCACTCAAGTGTTGTATCAAATTGGTGTTGCTTGGAGTGCAATCAAAGATTAAGACGTGCAATTTCAATGGACGGCTATCTATTAGTTGGGTAGCGTTCATTGTCAATAAAAAATGTATTTTTAGTGAAATTATTTTTTGGTAAAAGTGCCAAGAACAATCGATATTACTCATGATCATTAAATAAAGTTATTTATGAATAAACCTACCTTACAAGATCCCAATCAAGTCCATTACGTTTATGCGGGACAACATTTTCCATCAGACAACTCTGATGAGATAGATTTGCGAGAACTTTTTATTGCGCTGTGGAAAGGCAAATTAATCATTATTTTGGTTACTTTTGTGTTTGCTGTTGCCGGTGTGCTGTTCGCTTTGTCGCAACCGAATACTTATAAGGCCGACGTAGTGCTCGCTTCTTCTTCAGATGGTGGACAAAGTGGTATGGCAGCCATGGCGTCTCAATTTGGTGGCTTAGCATCGCTAGCTGGCATTAATTTAGGCGGAGGCAGTAACGACAATAAAGCAATGGCATTAGCGGTATTAAATTCACGTCAATTTTTGAATACATTTATTACTGAGCACGATCTATTGGTACCTTTAATGGCCAGTACCGAATGGAATGCTTCAAGTGGCGAATTGATTATCAACCCTAAACTATACGACCAAGCAATCAATAGGTGGGTACGTGAAGTTCCGGAAGGAAAATCAGTAGTTCCAACGGACTGGGAAGCGTATAAAAAATTTAAAAGTGATGTTCTCGCGAGCGCAGACGCAAAAGAGACAGGTTTAGTGACACTATCGGTTACTCATTTTTCACCGATTGTCGCCCAACAGTGGGCCACTTGGTTAGTGGAAGATTTGAACGCATGGATGAAAGAAAAATCGTTGGCAGAAACCAAACGTAACATTGGTTATTTGAAACAACAAATTGAGAAAACTGATGTTTCCGATATGCAGTCAGTATTTTATCAGCTAGTGGAAGAACAAACTAAAAACCTAATGCTTGCCGAAGTAGAAGATGAATACTCGTTTAAAACCATTGATCCGGCAGTGATACCTGAAGAAAAAGCCGGCCCCAAACGCGCACTAATATGTGTGCTAGCGACGTTACTGGGGGGCATGCTTGGTGTCGCTATCGTGCTGGTTAGGTTTGCTTTTAGGAAAGATGAAGAGTAATTGGTTGGTTGAAAGTGAAACAACGAGTTCATTTATTTTTCAAAAAAAAAAGAGGGCCTATTGGGGCGGTTTTTAAAAAATAAGAAAAATCTAGGTTTTATAAGGGATAGTCGAAAATAGACTGTCTCAAAATGAATAAAAATTGTCTCAGTGCTATTTAAAAGGCTGAGATATTTTTGTGAGTAAACTCCTCAGAAACAAACTTTATCTTCACATTCGTGAGTTGTTCTAAACAGAAATTTATAAGAGAAAACTATGAAGATCCTCGTCACTGGCGGTGCCGGTTTTATCGGCTCTGCAGTCATTCGTCATATCATTAAGAACACTTCTGACAGCGTGGTTAACGTTGATAAACTCACTTACGCAGGGAACTTAGAGTCACTTGTTGAAGTTGATTCAAACGAGCGTTATGTATTCGAACAAGTCGATATTTGTAATCGTACTGAATTAGACCGAGTGTTTAAAGCGCATCGACCAGATGCGGTGATGCACCTTGCCGCGGAGTCGCACGTTGACCGTTCAATCACCGGTCCTGCCACATTTATTGAAACCAATATTGTCGGAACCTACACCCTACTTGAAGCAACTCGTGAATATTGGAATACGCTTGAAGAAAGGCCAAAGTCAGAGTTTCGTTTTCACCATATCTCGACCGATGAAGTGTATGGCGACCTTCCACATCCCGATGAGGTTCCAGAAGGCACTGACCTGCCAATGTTTTTAGAAACTACCTCATATGAACCATCGAGTCCATACTCGGCGTCAAAAGCATCCAGCGACCATCTTGTGCGTGCGTGGTTACGCACTTACGGCTTACCAACAATGGTAACCAACTGCTCAAACAACTACGGTCCTTATCATTTCCCAGAAAAATTGATCCCATTAGTTATCTTGAATGCTTTGGAAGGAAAAGATCTTCCAATTTATGGTAAAGGCGACCAAATTCGAGATTGGCTGTTTGTTGAAGACCATGCACGCGCACTTTATAAAGTCGTGACGGAAGGTCAAGTAGGTGAGACCTACAACATCGGTGGCCACAATGAGAAGAAAAACCTCGAAGTCGTAAACACGATTTGCGACATTCTAGATATATTAGTACCGAAAGAGTCAAAGTATGCAGAGCAAATCACATATGTTCAAGATCGCCCAGGTCATGATCGACGTTACGCGATTGATTCAAGCAAAATGCAGCGTGAACTGAATTGGACGCCAGAAGAGACGTTTGAAACCGGTCTTCGTAAGACGGTGCAATGGTATCTAGATAATTCAGCATGGTGTCAAAACGTGCAAGACGGTAGCTATCAACGTGAGCGTTTGGGTGTAGAAATAACAGAATCTAAGGAAAGTAAATAATGAAAGGGATTGTTTTAGCGGGGGGGTCTGGTACTCGCCTGTACCCACTTACTCGTGGTGTATCAAAACAACTATTGCCTATCTACGACAAACCAATGGTGTTTTATCCAATTTCAACATTAATGCTCGCTGGCATCAAAGATATTTTGATTATCACAACGCCAGAAGATAATGCAGGGTTCCAACGTCTACTGGGTGATGGTTCAGATTTTGGTATCAACCTGGAATATGCGATTCAACCAAGCCCTGATGGTTTAGCACAAGCGTTTATTATTGGTGAAGAATTCATTGGTGATGACAGCGTGTGTTTAGTACTGGGCGATAACATCTTCTATGGTCAGTCTTTTTCTAAAACACTGCAAAACGCCGCTTCAAGAGAATCAGGTGCAACCGTGTTTGGCTACCAAGTGAAAGATCCAGAGCGTTTTGGCGTGGTTGAATTTGATAAAGAGATGAAAGCCGTTTCAATTGAAGAAAAACCGGAAGCACCAAAGTCCAATTACGCAGTAACGGGTTTGTATTTCTACGATAATCGCGTGGTGGAAATGGCCAAGCAAGTGAAGCCATCTCATCGTGGTGAATTGGAAATTACCACGCTAAATGAAATGTACCTAAATGATGGCGCTTTGAACGTAGAGTTATTAGGTCGTGGTTTTGCTTGGTTAGATACCGGCACACACGAAAGTCTTCAAGAAGCGTCCTCTTTTGTACAAACTATAGAGAATGTGCAGGGATTAAAAATCGCTTGTCTGGAAGAAATCGCATGGCGTAATGGTTGGTTGAATGATGAGCAAGTTCTGGCGCTCGCTACGCCAATGATGAAAAACGAATATGGTCAGTATTTAACGCGCTTGATGAACGAAACTCAGAACAAGGCGGTAAAATGATGCGAGTACTCATTACTGGTTGCTATGGTCAAGTGGGCTCTTGCTTAACTCAGCAGTTGGCCAATAACGGAAATATCACAGTACGCGGTTTGGATAGAGAGCATCTTGATATTACCAACCAGAAGGCAGTCAGTGCAGTGGTTTCGGAATTTAAACCTACTATCATTATCAATGCCGCGGCTCATACCGCGGTTGATAAGGCTGAAGAAGAAGTCGAACTTTCTTATGCGATAAACCGTGATGGTCCAAAATATCTCGCACAAGCAGCGCAGAGCGTTGGTGCTGCAATGCTGCATATCTCGACCGATTATGTCTTTGAAGGCAATAAAGTAGGTGAATATACAGAAACGGATGCGACTAACCCGCAAGGAGTTTACGGGGAAAGTAAATTAGCGGGTGAGCTCGCTGTTTCCGAGGCGTGTGAAAAACACATTATCCTTCGTACAGCATGGGTGTTTGGTGAAAATGGCAATAACTTTGTCAAAACCATGCTGCGTTTGGCTGAAAATAGAGACGCTTTGAGTATTGTCGGTGACCAGTTTGGTGGACCAACTTATGCGGGGGATATTGCAAGTACATTGATTCAAATTGCAAAGCGTATCACTCAAGGTGAAACGGTTGAGTACGGTGTTTACCACTACTCAGGTTTACCTCACGTCAGTTGGTTTGACTTTGCTGATGCCATTTTTGATGTTGCGGTTGAACAAGGAGTTCTCGCAAATAAACCAAGCATAACGAGTATTACCACCGATCAATACCCAACCCCCGCTAAGCGTCCAAGTAACTCTCGTTTAAGTAATGAGAAGATCACTCTAGGTTTCTCGGTTAAAGCAAGTAATTGGAAAGTTGCACTAAATAACATTCAAGCGTATATAGGCTAATAAAATGAAAGTAATCGATACTCGTATTCCTGATGTGAAAATTATAGAACCAAGTGTGTTTGGTGATGAACGTGGTTTTTTTATGGAAACCTGGAATCAAAAGCAATTCGAGGAGCTAGTAACGGGTAAACCGACACAGTTTGTGCAAGATAATCATTCAAAATCGAAGAAAGGTATTTTGCGTGGTTTGCATTATCAAGCAAAGAATACTCAAGGTAAGCTTGTACGCGTGATTTCTGGTGAAGTATATGATGTAGCCGTAGATATTCGAAAAGAGTCAAAGACTTTTGGTCAATGGGTAGGAGAATATTTATCTGCTGAAAACAAACGTCAGCTTTGGATTCCGGAAGGATTTGCTCACGGTTTCTATGTGGTGAGTGATGAGGCTGAATTTGTATATAAATGTACTGATTTCTATAACTCAGAATATGAAGAATCCATTTTATGGAGTGATGAGACGTTAAATATCCTTTGGCCGATACCGAAAGGTGAGGTACTTTTGCTTTCCTCAAAAGATCAAAAAGGTTGTTGTTTTAATGACGCAGTATATTTATGAGGATAATGCAATGAGTACGACAGTTTTAGTTGTAGGAGGTTCTGGTTTTATTGGTCGGCATTTAATAGAAAAGCTATTAAATGAAGGTTTGAATGTGAAATTATTAGATATTCACAAGCCAAACTGGGTTTCTCAAAAAGTAGAGTTTTTAAAGGGATCCTTTATTGAACTGAAAGAAGAACACAATGTTTTCTTTAAAGATGTGAATGTTATATATCACTTGGCATCAACGACAACCCCTCATAGTGCAGAAAAAAACTATTCGTATGATATAGAGACAAATTTAATAGGAACAATCAAATTACTTGATTTAGCTGTTAAAAATAATGTAAAAAAATTTATATTTTCTTCATCTGGAGGGACTGTATATGGAGATAAACACTCTGGTGATATAAGTGAGAAGATGATAAGTGAACCAGTGTGTTCTTATGGAGTAGTTAAGTTAGCGATAGAAAAATACCTAAGTATTTACAATAATAAACATGGAATGCAAACATGTTCAATAAGAATATCAAATCCATATGGTATTTATCAAGACCCAAGCAAGAAACAAGGGGTAATACCGATTTTTATTAATAAGTTGATTAATGAAGAAGTGATAGAAATATGGGGAGATGGCAATATATTCAGAGATTTTATATATATCGATGACTTAATTGAAGCTTTATATAAATGCTTAATGGTTGAATATCAGAATGAAGTGATAAATATAGGATCTTCAGTTGCTTCATCTATCAATGATGTGGTTGAGTTGATATTTAAATCATCAAATAAAAAAACAAAAGTAGTGTATAAAAAATCACGTGGCTATGATGTTAATCATAGCTGTTTAAATATTGATAAAGCTAAAGAAGTATTATCGTGGAAACCAACGGTGAATTTGGAAGATGGAATAATTAAACTGACCAACTATTATATAAAGAGTGAAGGTGTAAAATAAATTGAAAAACAAAGTTCTAAGTAATATTATTTCTCTATATGTTGTTCAGGGTCTAAAT
This sequence comes from Vibrio sp. TH_r3, assembly GCF_033101115.1. Classification (NCBI taxonomy): domain Bacteria; kingdom Pseudomonadati; phylum Pseudomonadota; class Gammaproteobacteria; order Vibrionales; family Vibrionaceae; genus Vibrio; species Vibrio sp. TH_r3. The sequence continues at coordinate 37,249 of NZ_JAWMPW010000027.1, forward strand.
TATTTAGTTCCTTTGCTTATAACTCCTCTATTGTTAAGGGTTTTAGGGCTTGAAATATACGGACTTTATACTGTAATCTTAGCTATACTGCAGTATGTCATTATTTTCTTAGATTATGGATTCAATTTAACAGCAACGAAGCAAATAAGTTTAAATCAAAACTCAAAAAAGAATACCTCTCAAATATTCTCAGACATTATGACAATTAAGTTAATTGCTTTGCTAATAATAATCTTAACTGTAGCTGTTAGCTTATTAATAAAGACTACATTTGATTTATATTTAGAAATGGTACTATTAGGATTTGGGATTGTTATCGGTAGAACACTAAACCCTGTATGGTTATTTCAAGGTGTTGAGAAAATGCATTGGATAGCAACGTTAAATGGACTTTCTAAATTATTGATGCTTATTTTAGTGTTTTTTTTAATAAAAGATGAAGGAGATTTGGACTTACTTATAATTATTCAGAGTGCTATTGGAATTATTGTGGTTGTTTCATCAGTAATGCTATCGATGAGTAAAGGATACATTACTTTAGTAACCCCTTCAAAACAGGGCATGATGAAGCAACTTCAATTAGGAAAAGATATATTTATTTCTACAATCTCTGTAAGCATTTATACTACTAGTATACCTCTGGTTTTGGCATTTATTGGAGGAGTAGAATCTGCTGGTATATATAATGCTGCAGATAAGTTGAGACAAGCAATTCAAAGTATAATAAATCCAATTTCTCAAGGATTGTTTCCAAAATCTAATCAGTTGATGGTGTCAGATAAAAGAAAAGCATTCATATTCATATATAAGGTTTCTGCTTTTATATCTGTATTAATAGTATCTATTTGTCTGGCTGTATATGCAGCTTCAGATTTTATTGTAGATTTGTTATATGGTGAAAACATGGGAGAAGTTGTTAAACTATTAGGTGCTCTATTGTTTATTCCGCCTATTGTTGCGCTATCTAATATGTTAGGTTTACAGATTATTATTCCAAATGGAAAATCAAATTGGTTTAAGTACACATATATATTGGCAGGATTAATTGGCTTGCCCATGATTATTGTGGGGGCTTTGAGCTATAGTTACTTAGGCGTGGGTGTGGCAGCAGTTATTGTTGAGTTGGTAGTGTTATCTATGTTTGTTTTCGAGGTGAGAAGAAGTTGGAAAAATCAACATTAGTATCCATATGTATTCCTACAAGGAATAGAATAGGACTATTAAAAAAAGTTATTAAATCTATAGTTAATGATAACGTTGACTATTCTTTATTCGAGATAGTAATATCTGATAATTCAGATGATAATCAAACAGAAAATTATTGCAAAGAAATGAAAAAATTGGGTGTTAACGTAACATATTATAAAAATGAAAATATGGGCTTTTATAACTCGATAACTTCATTATCTTTGGGGCGAGGAAAATTTTTAAAACTGCACAATAATTATAGCACATTTGTTAGTGGACAATTTAAAGAACTTGTTGAGTGGGTAGAGAAGAATAAAGTTGAAAAGCCAATGTTATTTTTCACAAATGGAGAGTTAGGCCTAAAGCCTAATAAAATAATAACGATTAATAATAGAAACTTATTTTTAAATAAAGCTACATATCTGATTACATGGAGTTCAGGGTTTTCTATCTGGAGAGATAATTTTGAAGAGTTGGATACTAGTGAAGGACAAGTAAATGAAATGTTCCCACATACATCGTTGTTACTCAAATCACTTCCTAAGTCTTATGTGATTAATGACGATATAGTTATTCAAAATTTAAAAGTAGATAAAAAAGGCGGGTACAATATATTTAAATGTTTTTGTCTAGATTTTCTACATATGATTAGAAATGACATAAACCTTGATAAGAGAACAAAATTAAAAATAAAGTATGACTTATACTATAGGTTTATAATAGTGTGGTATTATCGAACAATAATCGATAACAGAAACGAATTTACATTCGATACTGAAAATGCATTTAACTATATTAGACAAGCATATGGGCTTCCATTGTCAATAGTTGTGGTGTTAATTGGGAAAATAAGAATAGCATTAAAGTGGTTATGTAATGTTTAATCTTGATTTTTTGAGAGTTTCAGGGATTCTATTTCTTATGTTAGGTGGTGCCTACAAGCTTTCAATAATCAATATTAGTGTTGCACATATAACATTAATTGCTTTTATTTATATTTCAATAAAAACGAATAGATTAGCAGAATTCTTTTTGTTTGTTAGAAAAATGAAGACTTTTAATATTTATATAGTTGTGTTGTTTTCATTGTTGATAGTATCAATTATTAATTTTTCCGTTTTAGGCAAGGGTGATGAAGGTTTTATTTTATGGCAAATTAAAGTGATTTCCTCAGCAATAATATCTATATATATGTTTGGGTATATTACTGCTAGAGTGATTGGAAAAATTGAAATTAAAGATGCTTTCAAATACATATCTATTTTTATAGTAATGCTATCAATTTTTGTGCTTTTTCAATTAATAAGTCAGGACTTTAGATTAACTTACTTAAATATTACTGCGATCGATGGGCATTGGAAAGAATGGGCTTCTGATAGTCCAAGAGCAGTCGGTTTGAAAGGAATGTCAATATGGGATAGTTCCTTAGCTTACTCTTTTATTTTTCTTAGTTTATGTTCCATATATTTTAACGAAAGTATAACTTTCAAAAGAATAACATTTCTATCTTCAGCTTTCGCCTTGGCTATACTGCTATCTTTTAGTGGTAGAACTGGAATTATTTTTTCTTTTCTTTTTTTTACATTAGTATCTTTTAACGATAGGGTACTATTTAAAAACTACGGTAAAATGATATTAATATTATTATTATTAGTTCCGATAGTTATGCTTTCTGTTGATGAATATTTGTTGTCCCGTTTACTATATGCTTTCGAATTTTTAATTAATATTGCTCAAGGTAAACTTGAAACACAATCCACAAATGATCTAATTAATAACCATTTATTTATACCAGAGATCAAAAACTTAATTCTAGGAGATAATATATTTATAGGTGATGGTGGTAGTTTTATTAATTCTACAATTAAAGCCTCAGACTCTGCATTTGTAATAAATTATGCGGCATATGGAATGTTTGGATTATTAGGTACATTGCTAATAACTTTAATGACCACATTGATTTTATATAGGATGCTTTTAATTAAAAGAAGTTTATTTGTAAAGGTTATAATTTTTATGGTTCTCTTCATAATATCATTTGGTCTGCATGTAAAAATAGTGGCATATATAAGTCCTACGTATCTAAAGTCATTGGTTTTTTGTTCTATTCTTATAGATATATTTCGAATGAGAAAGTTTTATAACCATCCAAATTAGAGTTGATTTTAATGAATGTAAGAAATGAAAGAAAACTAATTTTATTATCTAAGATTTTTATATCCCAGTTTAGAAAAATAAGAAATTTATATTACTCTTATACATTTAGCACATCCAAACTAAGAGTTGGATCTAGTGGCGTTTTTTCTGGAACTAAAAATATAACTTTCGGGAAAAATGTTTTATTGGGAAACTTCTTTTGGCTTGAGTCTCATAAGGATGGGAAAATATATATTGGGGATGATGTCTCTTTTAGTTCAAATATTCATATAGCATCTTCGGTTGAAGTCTTTATTTCATCTGGCTGTCTAGTTGGAAGTGATGTATTAATCACAGATCATAGCCATAGTTATGGAATGAAGTATTTTGATATTCTTCCGAAATATCGTAAAGTTACTTCAAAAGGAAAGACAGTTTTAGGCTCCAACTGTTGGATATGTGATAATGTCAAAATATTATCCGGAGTAAACTTAGGAAGTAATGTTGTAGTTGCTGCTAATTCTGTGGTCACACAAAGTTTTCCTGATAATGTGGTGATAGGTGGAATTCCTGCCAGAGTTTTAAAAGAGAATATAAATGAAAGTTGATGTGTTGCTAGGAAGTTATAATGGCGAAGGTTACATAAGAGAACAAATTGACTCTATTTTAGGACAAAGTTTTAAAAATATTAGTTTATTAATTCGAGATGACGGCTCTACTGATGAAACAGTTAATATAATAAGAGAATATTCTTCTAAAGATTCCAGAGTTAAAATTATTGAAGATAATAAAATGTCTAAAGGTGTTGGTGAAAATTTTAAGAGTTTATTGTTAAACTCTAATTCAGATTATGTTTTATTTTCAGATCAAGATGATATCTGGTTTCCAGAGAAGGTTGAAACTTTAGTTAATTTTGCTGAAGAAAATTTTAATGAAAATTTACCGTCTATTGTTTATTCCTCTGGGTTGATAGTAGACTCAAAATTGAATGAAACTGGTAATATAACAGATAAGAAACTTAGTATATCATCGATTGGTGATATGTTGATATCTAATGGTGGTGTACAGGGTTGTGCTATTTTAATGAATAAGGCATTAAGCAACTCTTTAAAAGAAAGCAGCGATAAGTTTTTTTGGCATATGCATGATCAAGTTGCAACGTTATTTGCTGCTTCATTTGGGTCGATTTTTTATTTGCCAAAACCACTTTTTTTATATAGGCAACACGGATCTAATGTAAAAGGGTATCATAGAAAGGATTTTACATCTCTATTTAAAAAGTCTCTAAACATAGATTTTATAGTAGAAAATAAGTCATTTCAGCTTTTCGTTGATTTTTATAATTTTTATGAATCCAAATTAACACACAAGCAAGCCAAATTAATTAATAGTTTTATTAACTTAAAAGGTAAGAGGAAATTCTTATTTTTAATATTTTTAGTTAGAAATAAAATTAATCTTTCAAAGTCATTGATGAGAGGTTTAGTAAAATCGGTTTTAGCAAAAAAAATTTATGAATAGGAACTTTTAAAATATGAACTTTTTAATATCTACAGCAAACTATAACTCAAATGAAGATACATCTCTGTTATTCGAACAAATTTACAAAAAAGCAAAGTTCGAGAATGAGTTTAATTTTGAATTACTAATATTTGATAATTCAAATAGTTTGGATGAGAATGGATTTTTTCAAGAACATGATTTAGAAAATCTCTCAATAAAAATATTAAAGCCTAATCGAAATATTGGGCTTGCTCCAACTTGGAAGTTATCATTTAATAGTTTCTTAAATGATAGTAAGTATGATGTTTTAATTTTGACTAATAATGATGTAATTTTCACAGAAAATTTCTTTGAAAATTTAGAGTCAGAAATATCTCTTAATGATGGTGTTGTATTTGGTCCTAGTATATATAACCCAGATAATACACCATGGTCGTTAGGAGGCAGTTTTGGTTCTCTGCCTTGGATAGTGAACCATCATAATTCACTTGATATTTTTGAGTCATCTCCAGACAATACTCAAGTCAAAACAGAACACCTTAGTGGTTGTTGCATGTTCTTCACTCGTAAGTCAATTAATCACTCTATAATTTCTGGTTTAAGTGATTTCTTCTTTAGAGGAGAGGAATGGTTCCTGAATAAGAGATTGTCGGAACATAATATAGAAAAGAGGTTGTTAAAAAATGTCAGGTTAATACATAACGAAAATGGTTCACATGACAGATTCTCGTCAGCTCATATTTACTGGGCTGTAAGGGCTAAAATGTTATATATTAAAAAAATGAATATGAAAAACTATATAGTCTCAATTGTTACTTACCCTTTGCATTCGCTTTCTAAGGGTTTGTTTTTTTATTATAAAAACTCAGATGAATCATTGTTTGATGTTTTTAAAACCATTATAAGAGCTTTAAAGCATGGTGCAACAAAATCTGTAGTAAGAGCTACCGATTATGAGTGATATGAGAATTTTACACTGTATCAATTCAACTTATATTTATGGTGGTGCAGAAAAAATCGTAGACTGCTTATGCAATGAAGCCAATCATGAAAAGTTTACTATTTTCAACGGAGAGACATCTAATATTGTCGATAAGCTATTGGCATACTTTAGATTCTTCTTTTTTTTGGTGTTTAATCGATATAAGTATGATTTTTTCCATTTTCACTTGTTTCCAGCCTTTTATTTTTCGATAATAATACCAAGAGATAAGGTAATAATACATGAACATAATACCTATAATAGGAGGAGGGATTTTAAATTTTTTAAATATATAGAGAAAGTGCTTTACGTCAGGGCAAAAAATGTAATTTGTATTTCTGACTCTGTTCATGATAGTTTGTGTGAATGGTTGGGGGGCAATGATAACTTTAAGGTAGTTCCTAATTTCTCAAGATTTAAATATAAAAAAGCTAGATTTAAAAATAAAAAAGATGATGTCAACGTTGTAATGATTGCATCATTTTCAAAACAAAAAAAACAAGATTTAGTAATCAAGTCCGTAGCATATCTTCCTTCAAATTATAAGTTTCATTTTCTAGGAGATGGCCCAACTCTAAAATCCTGTATGAGTTTATGTAGCGAATTGGATTTGAATGAACAGATAAACTTTCATGGAAATGTAGATAATGTTTCAGATTATATTAACCTATCTGATTTCTGTATTTTACTGTCTTCGTGGGAAGGTTTTGGTATGGTTGTTGTAGAGGCCGCCAGTTTAAATAAAGTAACTTTATCGTCTGATGTGTCCGGACTTTCATCTGTTGTCAATAATGAGAAGTTATTGATTACTGAAGGTGAATCTTCAATTCAAATAGCTAATAAAATTGAAAGTATTTCAAATGTCTTAAAAAGTTCCCCTTCCTACTTTGATGACTATTGTTATTCCATTAGCGATAAATACTCATATGATAAATATATAATTAATTTAAATAAGATTTATTTAAGTAGTCATTAAGAAAAAATAGAAAACTATCACAACGTTTCCTTGATTGTGGTCTAGAGATGCACCCGACGAAAACTAAGGTTGTTCACTGCGTAAGCGATTAATGAACCAGTGAAGCCTTAGTCAGCTTCACCGATTTCAATGTTCCACGGTATGAGATCCGACATATCATCGGTTGGAGTGCGTTTCGGCAACTCGGTGAACAAGCAGGGAAAAATCATGAGTTGCATTGATTTATAAAGAATTTTTTATTGTCATTATTAAACCACCTTCTTCAGAAGGTGGTGATCGTCCTTTTGGGCTAAGCCCGAAAGGCAATAAAGCTAAAAGTAGCAATTATTTTCTGATGTTGAAAGGTATTGAGCAATATTGATATTTAATTGGTTAAATCTAAGTGCGACACTTTGACTTATGTGTAAAGCAGAGCGCTAAGAGATTACTAGAATCCAACTTAACTCTCAGTAGCCCCCTTTTAGGGGGCCGTGTCAAAGCTACCTGCTATTGCAGGTAGCTTTTTACTCTGTGTCCAATAGCTAAGAGTAGCAAACCTGATTTAGGTCAAGTAATATTTTATTAAGAAACGATCAAGTTGTAGATCATTTTT
>NZ_JAWMPW010000028.1:0-41499 GCF_033101115.1 Vibrio sp. TH_r3
ACTTTTGTTGCCATACCAGCCCATCAGCGCCCTGTTTTTACCTATCAAGAGCTAGAAATGCTAGCTCTTGTAAGTGCGCTTTCTAGTTAAAACTCTCTAGGACGACTGGCCTAGTGAGTCATCCCACTGCCAAGGTAGTTGACGATACTGATATCGGTTGAGCTGAAACGATACTGGCTTTTTGATGGTTGTGTAGCTGTAACATTGCCTATCATGCGGTTTGTCGATAATGACGGTTTTTTCGCCATAACAAATATCGCTGCGTGGATCTTGGTAATGTTCATATAAAGCGACAGATAACGCTTGGCACCATTGAAGATGCTTTTCCCACACTATTGATCTATCGATAACTCCCTTCGTTTGTTTAAGGGCGCCATAGTATTTTGCTAGCGTCAATCCTGGAGATTGGGCGTGTACGCGCACGTCGTGAAACATGACTGTATTAGATTGCTTCATACTGCGTGCATACCCATTTAATACGTATTTTAGCTTCTGCTTGTCCATTACACGCTCATAGCATTGCTTGGCAATCGCTTCTAAACGGCGTTGCTGATTTAATGAATTCAACGCCATGTCTTGGTTCTTGCTAATAAGCTTATAAACCGCAGGCAGCTCAGCGCCTAATGCAAAGGCGCGCAGTTGATGATTATCCATTAAGTTTTGATGAAAATATTGGGCGCGATTAAAGGTGTCTCTCATCATGCTGCGCCTCCTGACATCATGTCGTTGAAGGCCAGTCCATCTTGGCGAGACGCATTGGCCACATACGGCGCGTACACGTCAAACAGCAATTTGGTGTCGCTGTGTCCTAGTTTGTGCGAGATATAGAGCGGGTTCTCATGCGCGGCAATGTGCAGGACCGCAGCGGTATGGCGGGTTTCGTACGCGCGACGAGGTGTCAGCCCGGCTTTTTTCAACGTTGGGTGCCAAATATGCTTACTGATGTAGTGCGTATCGAGTCCTTTTCCGGCTTTTGATGCAAAGACAAAGGGACTGTTGTCATCTCGTTTTTCCCACTGGCGCTTGAGCGCGGCGTATAACGTGTCGCACATCTGCAAATCACGACGTGATTTTGGCGTCTTCACATCACCAATCTCTCCATTCACGTAATTTTGTCTCACATGAATCAATCGGTGGTCAAAATCTATGTGTTCCCAATGCAGTCCATGCACTTCACAGCTTCGCATGCCCGTCCAAAAACGCAGTAAAAAGTAATCATGCCACTGCTCATCGCAGCAGTTTAAGAAAGTCCGGACTTCTTCCATCGTCATTGGTTTTGAATCGGCCTTTTCTTCTTTTAGTGATTTGTAGCGGCGAAATGGGTAATCAAAGTGATGCTCTTCCGCTGCAAGGCTAATAATCGCAATCAGTGGCCATAAAATACTATTGATGCGTTTGTTGGTGAGTTTGCGCGCCCCATTGTGTTTTTGAATCTCTTGCAGCGTTTGGCGAAAAAACTCCACTTGCGACAATGACACCTCAGAAACGAGCGTATTGCCAAAGTGCGCAATGAGATAGTGATCGAGGATGTTCCTCACTGTGTGTTGATAACTGGTTTTCCAGTTGCCTTTTTGACGCTCAAACCACTGGTTCGCAAAGTCATTGAAAAAAGGATACAGGTGGTCGGGGTATTTATCGCGCTGCAAGCGTTCAAATAACGCCACTTTTTTACTCTCTGGAAAGTAATCACGGTATTGAAAGGTGCCAAGGTCAATCTCGGCGTTCATCTGTTTGAGTGTGGCTTGAGCCAGCCTTACATTTTTGGGGGTCGCCATTTGTTTGGTGCCTTCGCGAAAGCGTTGGCCATACAAATGAAGATCGAACTGAATGCGCCCGTTAGGACGGATGCGAATATGAGCCATAGTGGCCTCCATTGATGTCAGATCTTAAATAGATCTGTCCCTCACCAATGGAATTCGTTAGAATCGAGCCATCGGCTGGGTTCGGTTTAAGTGCTCGCAGCCGGTACGGGGTAGGGAGGTTGCCGCCTTCCTATCCCAACTGCATGTTTTCTTCGCTCCAATCTGTTTTTCATTGAACAAAGAATCATCAATCACTGTAAAACACTGCTGTTTTTATGTCCAGTACTTTTTTGAATTGATGACTCGTTTTATCCCATTTTTTATGAGCATCAACGTTTTGTCGATAATTCGTCATGTGTCACTCACTACCGGTATGTTTTTGACTGGTTATTACTGTGACCCAATCAACTTGATCGCATTATACTTGAGCTTCTTTTTGCTCTCGTGTGTAACGAGATTGAGGGATGAGGTGATGTCATCGTGAGTGAACGGCGCTCCATAGGCGTCATGTCTGTCCATCGTTGTAGACGTTGTGACTTAGATTGGCGACTATCGAATCTCATCATTCACTGTATAATAAAGCTCTGCACTTGAAGGTAAACCCTACCGCAAGTCTGGCGATATCCTAACCCTTCAAAAGAACATCAAGCCACGGCTTGTGACAATCAAAAAATCACGAAAATAGCACGGATTGAAACCGTATGATCCAAGCGCTTTGCAGCAGTCTGTGATGAATCTTCACCGAGCTTTCGATAACTTTTTTTATCTCACGATCAAAGCCCGATATCGCCCGTTTACGCACTGGCTTAGCAAGTAATCCGATGGTTACAGTGAAAAGCATCACTGTAAGTCTGAGCAAAACAGTGGAAAGACTATTGGTGATTTGAGTGAAGTGATACATTTGGCGACTAAGTCTTTGTATTTAGATGATAATCCCCAAAACATGACCAGTTTCCCCAAACTTTCTAACATTTTAGAGACATTATGGGACAACAAGTCTCCACAAAACCATCTCTTATCTTTTATGTTACTTTTTTTTGTGCATTCTTTTTTCGCTCCACTTCATTAACTGTGGGGAATAAAGCGTCAGTACACCAATTGCGAGTGCGATAACTGATACGAATAATACGAAGCCCATAACCATCACCCTAGTGGTTGTTTTTATCAGTATAAGCTTTTTTAAGTGCTGTCGCTAATGTTTGAAATAGCACACTAAGAAAGCGATAAACAAACGGTAATCTAAGAGGGAAGTCGTATTCCACTTAGTATCAAGATGCCATTATCGTTCTCATGCTGATAGAAACGACCTAATTGGGCACATATTGACCTAACACAAGAGCAAGCTGAGTGTTTAATCGCTCAGCTTGGTATCGTGCGCTTTAGGTAAAACAAAGCTCGGCACTTAAAACATCGCTTCTAAATCTAAGGTGTGGTTCTCTCCTGTTTTTTCTAGTTTAATTAAGCCGTTATCTTTGCGGTACTCTTCCAGTTTTTTATTGATTTCTCGTATTTTCTGCGCATTGTTGATCGGTTCGACAGAAAGGGATTGGGTCGGGATCTGTTTTCTGGCCTCGTCAAAGAACCCCATATACGTTTCAAGGCGGTTGGTTTTATAGATGCTGACTTTCATCTCTTTCATTTCCGTCAGGTTAGCGATTTTAAGGTCGAGAAACTCTTTTAAATGAAATTGTACAATGAGTTGCTCGCTGCTTTTCATGGATAGACTCGAGACTAAAATCGGTTTGGTATGATTTTCTTCTTCAACTTGCGCCACTAAGAACGAGTCTTCTTTTTGAATCACAAAATACCCAATGTCATGAGAGCGAATCTTTTGAAACTCTTGCAAACCTCTAATTTCCGCATTGAACGGCTTGATATCGATAGTAAAAATGGATAATACGTTAGGCGTATCGGCCTTTTTTTGCTTAAAATCATCAAGACTCTCGAGCGACATTTGCCAGCATTGTTCTGATGTTTTGATGATAAGTCGGTTGTTTTCTTGTCGCATAAGGATGTCATTATCCACTGTGTGTTTGATGACGTGCTCAAGAAGATCGACACCATGCTCAGATGAGGTGAACGAATGCCCGAGATCGATATTAAGGTTGGTTTGGCTGATGTCGATTTTGTCATCACGCATGATTTTGAGCTCTTTCGTTTCTGGGTCAAATTCAATCATTTGAAAGGGGACATGCGGTTTTATTTCATGGATAAGACGTTGGCAAGTCGACTTGATGATAGTCTGATAGTCACGTTGAGTATCTGAATGAATAAACTGAACGTGCGCGTCAAGAGGGTCATGGGTCTTAATTTGACGGCGACATGCGCGCGCGAGGATGGCTTGGGTATCATGATTTTCCTTGTTCACAAGCGAGACCTTCCTGGTATCGTAGATAATGATAAAAGGGGGCGATGCTTTTGAATGGCATTCAATGTGCAGTGTCATGAACGCGTCGTCAGTAAGGCGTTGAAGGTCGATGGCCGATTGAAGCCAGTTTTTAAACACATCACCTGAGAGTGAAAATGATCCTAGTGTGTTGACTGCTTTGATATCGTCATTTAAATCCAGTGCGATAAATGAATATTCAGGCGCATGACCTCCCACTATTTTGCATTGGTTTTTTTTAAAATCAAAACAAAAGCTGACACAAAAATCGTCACTTTTATTAATAAGTTGAGCTTGAAGGCGCTGTAAGCTTTTTTGAGCAACTTTGGCGTTGATACGAAGTGGCACTATTCTTGTTTTCATTTAATGTTCCTTTCTAGGCTGATGGCGTACTCACTGGCAATAGGCGGCGCTTTGTCATGTTATGCATGACGCTTACGGTGTGTATGGGTCTGAAAATAGGCCAAATACTCATAGATATGATGCACCGTTTGTTTGGCAAGTGTGATGGTTTCTAAAGGAGACAGTGTGATATGAAGCTCTGTCCCCCCTTTGTTTTTTTTCGTGATAATGATGGTGTCTTTTTTATCGGCAAAGTGTTGTCGGATGTTGGTTTCTTGTCGGCTCGGGTCGGTCTTTCCATTCACCACGAGGGTAAAGGTTGCATGAAAAAACTGAAGTTCGGGAATTTTAAAGGCGTGTCTAAATAGCGTGCCATCCCTTTGATTGGTCGTCATTTTGATTAAAATATGGGGCGTTTCATTGTCGTCAACCCATTCCATGTTGGTGACTTTACGTATGGCTTTCTCCCATTTCTCGCGTGAAACCGCACGCTTATGCTTGTTTGAATACGCCCAAATGGTACTGATGTCTGAAAAGAGGAAGTGATCTTGATTGTCATTGAACTGCTGACAAAACAGCGTTTTGAGTAAATCGTGTTGAACGTTTGGAAAAGGATGACAATCGGGTTGATTTGCTCTTAGCGCTTTATCTGATAATAGCTCCGTTAACAGTGTGGTTAAGTGCGAGGTGTTGACAGCTGAGGATGTAGGACGACGCTTTTGAGGAAACATATCCTTGAGAAGGGCCTCTTCTGAGAATGACAGAGGGTAATGCTTCTTTTCTTCTGTTGAAAGCTGCGCGTAGTAGGGGTCTAATTTTGCGATGCGCCGAGAGAGATCGTTTGATCCTTTCTTTAATCCTAATACCCAACAGAGCTTGGCTCGAGTGTAGCATTGGCTTACTTTTGGGTTGCCTGCTTTTCGATAAAATGGATAAAGCCAATCAATGCCGTGGACATAGTGTTTACGTGTTGTAGCGTAGTGTTTGTGCCCAATCTCACGAGTAATTTCTTCAAACAACAAATTGTCATTGAGGCTTAGTGTGTCTTGCTGTTCTAACCAGTGCTGAAACTGCATTTTTAATGTGTCTTGGGTCATTAAGGCTTGCAGTTTGGTGGGGAGTCCAATGTCGATATCACTGGCATGAGACATAAAATGCAGACCTTGAAGGAGGTAGACAAAGGCGCCAGAATGCCTCAAATGATGAAAGCGGGCATTGTCGCCACACATCGCTTTAATTGCTTTTGTGGCGGGTAACAAGTAATGCAGTTGTCTTGAGTTCGGGCTTTCATTTTCAAAACCAATGAGTGGGGTTTGTGAGGAACGACTGACAATGCCACCACGAGTCGACAGCTTGGGTTTAATTTTTACACACATACGGATGAGCTTGGCAAACTCAGGAGGAAGGTAGACGTGTACCAACCGTGATTGCTTGCTTTTGGGTCTTCCTTCGTTGGTTTGAGTAATATGCAGCGTAAAATATTGATTGTCATCTTGACCATCATGCGAGGGGGTTTTCTTAGCCGCCCAGATATCTTTAATTCGCAGCCTCACGATTTCACCGCGCCTGAGTTTGCCAAAATACGCGAGAATGACCGCCGATGCGCAAAATAAACGCTGAAAAAAATGGCCTGTGGCATTGCTCAGTAAGGCATGAACAATCTGGTGCAACGCATCAATAGAGATGAAATTGGCGTCGACATTGACAGGGACGGTAGGGTTCTGCAGTTCGTTTAAATTGATGTGATCGGTTAAATCTTGCGTCGTTAAAAATTTAAAAAATCGATGGAGTGTTTGCTGGGCGCTGAGTGTGGTGAGCGGGGCATAGGTGCGATGCGCCCAAGCCATGAGTTCATCATGGTTCTGGCTGGCTTCAAAGCTTAATGGGGACGACGCCAGTATCCTCGTAAGTCCGGAGTATTTAGTCAGCGTAGAGTCGCTAAGATGGAGAACTCGTTCCCCACCGTATAAGATAAGGTGTTTCACAAACAAACCCGCAAGTTGCGGCAGGACATTATCCATTTGCCATGTTGTCACCTCGTAGTCGGTTGGTTTGGTTCGGTTTTTCTTATAGTCATTTAATAGCCTCTGGTGAGGCCATTTTTCTTTTTTTCCTGGTTCGATTTTTTCATACCACTTGTCATCCCAAGTTTGGGTATAGATGGCATCGAGCTGTTTTTTTTGATTGGTAATGCACACGCGTTGCAGTTCATAGGCGACGTGTCTTGCCGGGTATGCGATATCTTTTAACAGCGTCGGCACCACGTCGTCTCGGTAATACCAAATGGCTTGAAAGAGAAAATGCAAGTGTGTTTTGGGACAGCAGTAAGTGGCCCTGCTCGTCATTGGCGATGGCCCAGCACTACAGATCAGTTGGTCAACTAAGGCTTGGAGTCGGTTGCTCAGTGTTTTGAGTCTCATGGAGGAATGGGAAAGCGCGGCCGATTTCTGCTCATAAAACGAGCGTAAGGCGCGGTAAACCCAGAGCGGTAAGTGATAACGAGTAAACGAGGCATTGTCTGCGTCTTTATCTTGCTGGCCTTTGATGTGTATTAGCCTTAGATAAAGATGGTTATCAACAATTTCAATACACTCTGGCGAGGTGAGTATGTGATGGAGATACTCAAGCGGCAAAGGGGCGACTTCTAATGCCACCATTAAGGCGACCTGCTCTTGGTTAAGCGGCGTTCTTTCTTTATAAAAAACCTCTAATGACGCGTTGTATCCTTCAAGCAAGCGATAAGCGGTGTGCGCGTGAGAGGTGATGTTCTCAAAAAGCTTGGCATCATGATCGATCAGCTTTCTTTCTTCCGTTTGTGGTATGTCCCACCCAAGCACATGGTAGAGATACAGCAAAATGGCGGTGAGTGCGCTTTGGTAATTCGATTTGAGTTTCGCAGGTTGGTATGCCCATCGTTGTCTGATGGTACTTAATGTTGCCTCCGTTACCTGGCGATGGGTGTCTTGACTGTTTGGCCAGCGGTTTATGACCCACTGGATGAGATCTTCTGAGAGCGTCAATGCGTGGTTTTGCTGCGCGTAATGCACAATGTTGCTAATCGATATTGTGCGTAGTAGAGAAGAGGCGCCCTTTATGTCGGATTCATCGTTGTTGCGATAAACTAAAGGCGTGCTGCCTGATGGGTTATCTGACATAGCACACCTTTTGTAAGTTGAAGTTCGATGCAATGCTATTGATGTGGTGAACGAGCTGTTGACGGTGGAGAGGGAAGAGATGGTCGTTACCAAGATTTTCCCCGATAGTCGCGTGCCCCATAAGCCTATCGATTTGAGCATTACTTAAAGAAAAAGGATGAATCTGTTCGAGCGCGTATTGAGCAAAAGCATGTCGTATCGAGTAGGCGACAAAAGTGGCCCCTTGTTGTTTTAAAAACTGGCGCAAGAGATGGGCCGACACATACTGCGCTTCTTTATTGTCATCAATTAGATACCACAAGACATCTTTCTCTAAGCGCAAGGCCTGAGTGGGTAAAAGCGATGCGAGTTTCTTTTGTAAAATTTGATGTTGAGCGATCTGCTGCGCAAGGTAATCACTGATGAATATTTCACGATAATGCCCCTTATCATACACACTGGCGTTTTTTCCTGGAAAGTAACGCCCAGATTCGATGCTGATGTGGTGAGTTGGACGCGTACCCGTACAAATTAAAAAACATAAAGTGAGGTGATAGGTGCACAGATTGTAATAGGTGAGAAAGGCGTCAAGAGAGTAATGATCGTCAAGTGCTCTAAACTGGGTGAGGATCGCTTTTTCTACTTGGCGAAATAAAGTGGCTAAGGTCACCACATCAATACTACGCTGGCTCCCGACCAAGATAGGGGGGAGCGTTGAACTTGGCTTGGATTTGTCTTTGTGATAGTGAAGCTGTCCAATACTATGGGTTGTTAATGCTGCCGGGACGGTTTGTATTAATGTGGTATCCACCAAGTAAACGCGTTCCGTCCCCGAGCGGTTTTTTGTGCGCCTTTCTACGGTAAATTTCTCTTCAAAATTTAACGCTCTTATCTCAAAAATCAAACGTTCAAGATAACGTTCATGCGCTCGAAATATTTTGGCTCGTATTCGGTCGCTGGTTTCTTGTTGATAGTGCCGAGCATGTTTGTGATGGATGCCATGGTATTGATGTGCCAAGACATGTCGGGGCAATGCGGAGAGGTTATTGTCTTTTTGAATGCAAAGATTGAAATAGTTAATGAGGTTGTCTTTTCTGCCGACCGATCGCTCCAACTCATCTAATCCATGTTGTTTCCAACGTCGCTCTATCATGGTTTTGAGTGCCGCTTTTTCTTGTTGACTTAAAAAGGGGCGTTGGTAGCTACGCTGAGAAATAAACCGCTGAAAAAAAGGATTGAGTCGAGAAGGAACCGGCTGCCATAAATAGACGATGTCATTTTTTATTGGGTAGGCGATAGCGTATTCAACCCAAGAGGTCGATTCGTGCATGACGGTTCGAAACGCATTTTTTTGACACGATTGGTAAGCCGGCTGACGAAAAAGATCAGGCAATGTGTAGTTTGAGATCTTAGCGCTATTATCTTGTTTTCTTAACGAAGCCAGCTCCCCTGTGAGCCACAGATAAATGAAAACAAAAAAGTATTTCTCTCGTTTTTTGAGCGAGATCTGGCTGCGATTTAAATCTTTGAAAATTCGGGCAAGGGACGTGACGGTGAGTTTGGCTTCAGGATAAGGAGCGCCACTTTGTTTGTTTCGATTTTTTCTTTTTTCGTTTGTAATGTAGCTCAATAACTGCCTCGTACCATAATCTTACAGTATGATTTTATATAATATAATACATTTAAATTACTAATGATTAAATAAAACAGGCGATGTATTTTAAGTCAAGAGAAAAAGTTGATTGGCGGAACTTTGTTTTATAAGTGTGAACTAGTACCCATAAAATAAGAGAGGATATCGAGTGAAATGGAGGCCATCGGTGGTATCAAAGAATTTCCCGAGCACTTGATTACTTGAGTAGTTGTATTTGGTGCCCTTGAGGTTCTGTCATGATTTGTTTACCGTGAATCTTTAACGTGTCTCTATTGACGAACGTAAAGAAGACCCAATGTATCGTTGGTTTTGATTGTCAAATACATAGAATAATATGCGCACTAGCTAGCAGGTAATTTTATTTTAAGTTTGATTTTAAATTTGTTTAATTGGCTCAAAATAAGGTATTCCGTTGAGTGTTTATTAGGTTAACTTTCATTACGTTTCCCCTCCCCGCTACTCACTTTCGGATCTTATCGCCCTGAGTCTGGGGGGCTAAATCATACCCAATTGCTGGTTTTTCTTGAGAAAGAACGTGTTATGTTTTGGATTGAGTCAAATTCGACTGGGCGGTTGTCTTTGCTGATGAAGCGGCGTTAGTCTCGAGACTATCGAGCAACAAGTCAGGGAACTCGGGCTGACGCAACGCAACGGCTAGCCTGGCATAAAAAAGCGTCACTTCTTGTAATGAAACCGATCCACGATGGGGGTGAAGCTAAGCTGGCCAATCATAACGTAGAAGAAAACAGTGGACCGGGTAAAGCGGTTAGCAACTTCAACAAACACGATGAAGGGCTGACCGCTTTCTGCCGCCTGGAAGGAGCACAACTCGATAATAACCGGGAGGAGCCGGCGCTAAAACTGATCGCGCGTAACCAAAAAAATGCCATGTTTCACAAAACTGCAAGAGTCGCTGGTGTATTTGAAGGTCTTCGTGATGCTTTTATAGAAGTTTTTCGAGAAAGAGGTGTGGATCACTACACGTTTATAGCGACAGGTTATCACAACAATTTTTATACATCGTGCGACTTGTCTTTTGACATCAAGGTTCAATAGTATGCCGTAATTTCAATGCCATTTACAAACACAAACGCACTCTGATTATCGGGATAAAGATTAAATTAAACTTTCACCAAAACCTAAGACAAAGTTCCCATCCGCATCATAGCCAACCATAGTGTGGCTATGATAGAACTTCATTGCTAGTTTGTTTTTGAGAACTAGTAACCGAGTTGTAGATCTACACTGTCAAGACTGGATATCAAGTTAAGTTACTTTCCATACTCTTAGTCATTCATAAATTTATATTTAGGGAAAGCACAGACACACTTTTGACCAATATTTAGCTAAACGACGCAACATTTCATGCAAAGAGAGCTACGTAAAGATTAATTCTATCTATAATTGCTCGATTAGCGTGTTAATCAATGTCTAGCTCATTCTCAGGATCACCCTTATAAGTGAAACATCAATTTCATTAGTTTCCACTGGATGTCTTTCTTTAACTAACTCTGTTACGAGCTCACTAGCATCCATCATATCAACGAGTAGATAAGCTCGGTGCTTTACTCGAGTTAGCGCAACATAGAACAAACGACGCTCTTCGACATGCTCAAACTTATCTCCTTACGGTAACAGTGTATCCACCGTAGGGCAGACCTTATATCCTTGGTATAATCTACCCAAAGCATAATTGTATGATATTTGAGCGAAATGATCATTTAGTACCAATTAATCGTCCAATTAATGATCTAAATCATAGGTGAGACTATTCAATAGACAAACTAATATGGAGCAACTTGTTTTATATATTTCGCATGTTAATTTAAAGTTTTTAGTCTATTTAATAGAAATATAGTGAGCGTAAGAAGATAATGGTTAATATATTAAAAACGATAAGATGGTTGGCTCTATCCTTAACGCTTACTAGTTTTCATGTCATGTCAGCAAGTGATGATACAATAACATTCTCTAGCCAAGATACGTATGATTGCTACGGATTGCGGGCCACGGTCGGTATCCTGAAGCCTTCGGGTACAGATTTTTCTTGGTCTAATTACCCGGACTCGTACCATTGTAATATTGGTAAGCTTCCCCTCTTCCTAGATGGTTCAGTCGTAATAGATGGCAAACAAATTCAAACAGAAGGTCAGAGCATAACCATAGAGGGCGATCTAACTATTCAAAATGGTGCGACTATCGATCTTGACGGTGGCAACTTAAATGTGACAGGCAATGTCATTCAAAATGGTGGGGCTATTTACTTTAACGGCGGTTCCCTAGTTGTAGGCGCTAACTATCATGTGCATGAACAAATGGGAATTGGGAATGAACTGTATATGCGTGATCAAGAGGACTATTTTAAAGTTGATGGTGATTTTACATTAGACCTTGATTTTATAAATAATTCAAGACTCTTATTACTAGAAGGGACAATAGAAATTCAAGGTAACCTTAATGATGGACATTCTAGAATCTACACTGCGAGTAACCACAAAATATTGTTGTCTGGCACCCAAGGTCAACGTGTATATCATGAAGACACGAGGCGCTCATATTCAATACTTTCTCATCTCGAGATAACAAACACGTCGAGCCAAGGAGTACAGTTTGAAGCCCCTATTAACATTGAACACTCCGTTAGTGCATCTGACGAATCAGTCATTGTGGGCTCCAAAAACATATGGTTGACTCAACAAGCGGTTATTGAGAGCGATTGGCATTATGATATTTCATCATTTGGTTGGGTTTTACAAAATGATCAAACGATAGAAGGTAGCTTTCATATCCAATCAGGAGCGGATATTAATGGACATAGCCTTAACGTCGGTAAAGATTTAATTTTTGAACCTTTTGCCGATGGAGCTTTAAAATTAAGCCAAGGTGAAGTGTTGGTTGCTGGTAACTATAATGTTTTAACTATTGATGATGATGAAACATATTGCAGTATACTAATGTCTACCTCAGACGATTATTTGTTTATTAATGGTAATTTATTAATAAATGGAACTCATCGTTTTCAAATGGGAAATGGGCTACTTGAATTAAAAGGCGATCTTGTTGTTAATAGTGAATTCTCTGCACCTTATATGGGCAAAGTGCTTCTATCAGGAGAAACCAAACAACATATTACAGCCTCTAATTTAAATGGTCGATGGAACGGCATACATACAAGAGTAGGTTACTTAAACACTAAGGACTATGAGTTTGGACTTGAAATTAAAGAATTAATGATAACCAACACTTCTGTCGATGGTGTGTCTGTTGATACCCCTATCGGTGTTAAAGTACTCCACTCTTCAGACACCCCCTTTGTTAACGCAGAGAATATAGCAATACGACAGCTGTTAGAGGCGTCTTGGTCACAAGACCTTAGCATTTCTAAAGGGATGGATCTCATTCAAGACACAACTATAAATGGGAATCTTTACATGCTAGGTGGAGTACTAGATTTAGCCGGCCATAATCTAGTTGTAGAGGGTAACCTGATCCATTCTGGTGGTGACTTAACAATTGAGAGCGGAACACTCGTTGTTAAATCTGACTACCGTATACAGACCGTGGATGAGACTTCAGAAACAGGGTATGGTAAAAGTTCTGGTCGGATTGTTATGTTTGGCTCGGAATCAGATTATATTCTCGTAGAAGGAAACTTCATTACAGATTCCGAAGAATCTCTCAAGTTTTGGGATACTTCTTATCTGTTTAGTGGTGTATTGGAAGTAAAAGGGGATTTCACTAAGTTAAATAATGAGCCCTATAGTTTTTTTAACAATATTACAATACGACTGTCAGGTGATACTCAGCAGCAAGTACTATTTGAAGGAACCAGTGAACAACACTCTTCCTTTTATGTGCTGGAACTTGATAATACATCTGAAACGGGGGTGCTGTTTGATTCAAATATAGAAGTAGATTCTCAATTTATATCTAATCAAACCTCTTTTCAGTTATTAGGTGATGCTAATATCTTCCCCGATTTTGATCAAGATGGTGTTACCGATGAAATTGATGTTTTTCCCAGCGACCAAACAGAATATTTAGATACTGATAACGACTATATTGGTAACAATGCTGATTTGGATGATGACAACGATGGTGTGCCTGACATCATTGATCTATTTCCACTGGATGCTAGCGAATCCTTAGATACTGATTTAGATGGTTTGGGGAACGGTATCGACGATGATGATGATAATGATGGTGTAGCTGATCAAGATGATGCATTTCCCATAGATCCTAATGAGCAATTAGACTCGGATGGTGACGGTATAGGTAATAATTCCGATCCAGATGATGATAATGATGGTGTAGCTGATCATACTGACACAGATCCATTAGAGCCTACAATTGGCGATACACTGGCGCCAATTTTTGGAGAGATAATAGATGTAGTGATAGAAGCCTCAGGAGAGTTTACCTCTGTAGAACTATCACCACCAGCGGTATCAGATAATTCTGGAATTGTTTCTGAGGTAGTACATATGGATAACCTAACAGAACTTTCCGTGGGCTCACATCAAGTTATTTGGTATGCGACAGATAATCAAGGTAACGTAGCTACCGCCATACAAAATATTATTGTCCAAGATACGATGGCTCCTGAACTCTTGGTCTCTAATAAAACGGAAATTCAAGCGGTTGACCGTTTAACTCCAATTGACAGCTCTATGTTTGGTAGTGCGGAAGACTCGGTTGATGGCACATTAGCTTTAAACTTTAATGGAGAACCTGAACTACCCTCAGGCACTCACAATATCATTGTATGGGCACAAGACTCGACCGGTAATATGGCAGAGAAAGAAATACAATTGGATATTCTGCCGTTAATTCAAATTAGTTACCCACCAGTAATTCAACCAAATCAAGAAATCAAATTGTCTTTCGCTTTACTGGGTGATGCCCCGGCTTACCCAGTGACTTTCTCATATAATTTGGATACAGACTTAATACAGCCAAACAGCGGTCAAATAAGCATTGATAACGACCAAAATCGACAAGCAGAGTTAAGCTTGACGGTTGATAACAGCGTTCTAGACAATGCCAGCTATGATTTGATTTTGTCTGATCTGGTAAATGCGGTGCGTGATGAAGCTAATAATGTTACATTTTCAGTCGACATACCCACCACAAACTCTCCGCCGTTAGTTGATGTAGAAATCATTCAAGGTGGCAAGCAAGTACCCGTTGTGTTTAATAGTGAAGGAGAAGTTACAATAAGAGCTATTGTGAAAGACAACAACTCGATGGATACTCACAATGTGACTTGGTATAAGCTTAGTGGTGATGGAGTATACGATACACAGAGCGATAGTGATGATACAACTTTCACCTATATTCCTAATGATTCAACGGGACTTATTGCTTTAACTGTATATGTGAACGAAAACAATACCAGTGAGAAATTCTCAGTAGAACGAACCATTTATGTTCCTGTCGCAAACATGGCTCCTGTATTTGTCTTTGAACAAGACAGCGATGGTGATGGATACACAGATGAACAAGAAGGATATCAAGATAGTGACGGAGACGGTATAGCAGACTACCTAGATAACGATACCCGGAGCTATGTTTTACCTGCTGGAGACAATAACACTTCTATTCGAGTTAGTAATAACCAAAAAATAATGCTTGGTTCCATTGCTCGATCGACCAGTTTGGGGGTTGCAACCAATAGTACTATATCTTTAGACGATATAATAAAGTTTACAGCAGATAATGAGCAACCTATTGAAAATGTACAAGATGAAGGTTTTGATTACATAACGCCAATCTACAATATGGTGGTTACGGATATAGAAAATCAAGGTGACAGTATTAGTATCTTGATTGAGCTTGATTCCGAACTGCCGCCAAATGCTATTGTACGGAAGTATCATTTAGATTTGGGTTGGTATGATTTTGTAGAAGACTCAACTAATAGCATTTATTCATCTGCACTGATTAAAGGAGAGTGCCCGTCAATTGTATTCGATAATTACCAATCAGGTCTTATCGAGGGTTCTAAATGCCTCTTGCTTACTATTGAAGATGGGGGCCCAAATGATTTTGATAGCAAGGTAAATGGTATAGTTGAAGATCCAGTAGTATTGGCTCAAATAACAGATACTGATAATTCCGCTGTAGAAGATGAAGAGATAGTTACCCATAGTTCAAGTAGTGGTGGTTCACTGTCTTTCTATCAACTATTGTTTTTATGTATGCTGATAGGTAGTCGACGCTATCGACACGTAATCAATGATTGATTTTTTCTATTTTTACAACATGATAATTGTGTCGTTCTAAAATACGTTGACGATTTTTGATAAAAGGTCAGAAGGCTTTTTGCTCTGGCTTTTTTTCGCGACGCCGGAGATATAACGAGATTTCGCAGTTAATTTAGGAATAACATTCCTCTATCCAGCGTTTCAACAGGAAGCCCTTGACTAACGTCGCCGTAAGGCGACCTGATGGGCTGGCGGTGACTATCCCTAGATTTAACACCTGTAATGATACGTTCTTAACATCGAGTGATTCGACGACCTCAAGTAGATGCTTTGTGTTCATTTCAAGCTTACACGCGACTTTTTGGGGTCGCCGTCACTCAACATTGTTCAATGTGTAATTACCAGTAGTAAATATTTTGCGATCACAATAGCAATAACGCGATATTCGGGTTCGGAATGCCGCTAAATTAATATGTAACGTAATTGTCACTCGATAAACACTGATATGAGTGAGAATTACAATATGGAACAACATAAACGAGCATGTATAGAACAATAAACCGCAATATACATTGGTATGAGCCGCTCTTTTCTTCGTCAAGCGGGAATGGAAGGGCAAAGTAATATTAAAACCATAGCACCACCATTCATTAAGATTGGTCGGGCTGTGCGTTATCTCAAAGATGATTTAGACCAAATGGTTAGGTAGTCAGACTAAGCGAGAGCATCTTTCCTCGATGGATGAAGGGAATGCATTTCACGTTATTTGGTACTGAGGGCAGCTACATAACAAACTGATTGATTGGCTATCGGTGCCTAAAAGGGCATCGATGGTCTATTTTTTTGCCGATTATGACGGCGTAGGGCTGAACAATTTTCGGCGAGAAGCTAGGAGAAAGAGCAGAGTTTTGGATGATGCCTAACTTGTCGTCGATCCTAAATGTTGGTGACAGACTGGCCTGTTATTCATTACCCATGCAATTGACGCCATTTTTCTAATTGAGATGGTCTTAGGCCATATCGTGCTAATACTCCCTCATGAATTCGTCTTAATTCTTCTAATGCAAGCGCGATAATATTTTGCTTATCCGTTTCTTGTTCATGACTAACAAAGGATTCAATAATATCAAAAGGTTGAGATTCAGGTGTCAGTATGACTTGCTTAACGATCTCTTTTATCTTCGCTCGATATTGCAGGCGCTGTTGGTCCGGTTTTACTAGCTCTTGTTTCACCGCTAGGTATTCTTTTGTTGAACGCTCGTACGCCCATAAATACAGATCACGAAGGATCTCTATTCTATTCATTTCATATACACCAAGTACCGCTTTACTGTAAGCTTCCTTGGGTACATCTAAGAATGTAAGAGGGCACACGTTGGCTTTAAGTAAAGGAATGTTTGCAGCTAAACGAGAAGTGCGTTTATTAATATCGGCAAAAGGTTGCAAGTAAGGTAAATGCACCATAATAAAAAATGACTGCTCAAATGGATCAAAAATTTGATTGGCTTTATTAAGTATTGTCTCAAGTTGGATAGAGAGCACTTCTTCGGATGACATTGGTTTATAAACGCTGCCTCCTATCTCTACCACGTGATTGCGTACTCGACCTTCATCAAACGGATTGGCTAATAAGTTTTCTGAAAGCGCACTGTGCAAATTTAATATTGTGAAACGGTTAAATTCAATGGAATCGACATTATCAATGAGCAATTCAATCGCTGATTTATGATTTAAAATCATCTGTGTCTCGATGATGTCTTTTCCTTGTGCAAACTGGCCGTGCTCAATTAATTCTACCGTATCTAATCGACTATAAGTATTGCCCTCAAGGTGGCTTGATGCCCAAGATAAATCAATTAATAAACGATTATAGATGTCTCTTCCATACGTGCCCGCGGGTTGTGTTGCATAGATGGTTTTTCCCATGCGGTGTAGCTGGCGACGAATAGGTTCAGAAAGGTAGTACGTTTTATTGGGGATGTAGTTATCTAAGAAATCACGTGAATAACCAACGGGAACGCGCTCAAAAGTAGGCTTACTTAGATAAGTAAGAATGTCATGGCTATCAGGAGAAAGTGGGATCGTTTTTGGGAAACCATCATTCTCGTGACGGCTTGCAAGCGTTACATCGATTTTATTAATCATTGCAATGTATTTACGCGAACGTCCCTCTCCAATAGCCTCTATCTGCTTGTCTTTAATAAGTTTATTAAGCCAGCGTTGAAGCGTACGGCGAATTAAGTCTGGATGAGCAATAATAAGATCTGAAATAGACACGGGGTGGGATTGCTGCTCGATATAACGTTGGACTTCAAACCTATTCATGACAGAACCTCTTTAAACTATGACACCTTTCCAAATGGAAGTGTCACAATTATGGCGCATTTATCCTTTAGTGACAATGAAGGTGTCGCTTTGGGTTTTACTTTCTCCATGTGCTCTTTGCGCTTGAGTTCGCGGGTACTGTCAACTTATCTAAATAAGACGTCAAAACTCAACTCACGTCGCCTTATCCTGCATTTTGGATACAACTTACCCTAGTCCATTCGATAAATGATCGTTCACGGAAAAGTCGATAGTGTTTGGCTTGCATCAAATGGCGATCCGGTCGGGGTATAGTGGATGAGTAAAACTGGCCACTAGTATGTAGGTAACTTGAATGATTTTCCTTAGCAGCATTTATCCGGTTTCAGTCTCGTCATTATGAAGCGACAGCACGGGTTTATCTTGAATCCAGAGTGGAGACTTTCACTTTTATGGATACGACCGAATACTGTTTTTATCGTTAAGGGACATATTCCCACAAATATGAATTTAAGTTGAGTTGGGTAAGGTCAGCTGTAGTTTCAGGGTGGGTTTGTGTGTTAAGTCAGGTTCAACCGGCAGTGGTATAAAGTTCGGTGTCATCGCCTGCTCGACTAAAAACTGTTTGCGCCAGGTATTGAGTTGAGTGGAGCAGATCCGTAATGCCTTGGTGATCTGACCGACTCGATACTTTTCAAGTAGCTTAACCGCTTGCTGACGAAGTTCATCAGGGATATTGACGTGTTTACTGGCGCGGGTTTTTCGCCAGTGCTCAATGTCCTCAGACCATAGCCTAAGATGCTTCGCATCTTAGGCTATTCCCCTCCCTGCTGCTTCGCAGGGAGTACCCTAGCCATTAAGGATGGGAACTATTTGTTCCCATCTGTTCTTTTCCTATTCAGGTTGAATAAACTAGTACCTTGCAACTCTAAACATTATGCCCAAAAATGTTTCAGTATGAGTTAAACTAACAAACTTATGCCCATTGTGTTTTACGTCGGTTTTTCGCCAATGCATTCAGTTTAGCTAGTTCGATATGATTCATTCAGATTGAGTAAAACAATTTGACATCACGATAGAAGTTTTCGTGTGAACCGAGTGCTATCAATTCAAGGGTAACAGTGCCATCTTGATAACTGTAACCTAGCAGGGTCAACTGTTTTACCATCTTAAATTTATAGACTCTAAGGAAGGATAAATCGCCTTTCTTTTGTTCACCTAAAAGCGGATTCTCGATCAGTGCTTTGACGGTATTATCGAGATCCACTTTTTGATTTTGGTGCAGTTTTTTGACTGTTTTTTTGAAAGATGGAGTTTGAAGAACCTGCGTTATTTTAGCCAAAGTTGTAAGCCTCAAGTTTGCCAGCTTCTTTTTCAGCTTTCGCAATAATGGCTTGTCTCACAAATTCATAGGGTAGATCAGGATTGTCTTCCATCATTTCGCCAATTTTAGCCCAATGCTCAATTTGTTTAGGCGTGGTACGATTCAAGGCTTTAGCCATTATAGCTGCTTTATCGACGAGTTCTTGATCAAGACGTATGCTTGCAGTTGGCATGATATAATCCTCTTGTAAGTTTTAAATAATTGTAGCGCAATGCTACATAGGTAGCAATGTGAATCATAACAAAGCGTTCAAGAAGGACAGCCAACGCTTGGCAGTTTTGGTTTGGTTGAGCATTTGAGGTTACGGTTGGTGAATTTCAGTGCAGTTGTTTGCTATCGCACTTTCGCCTTATATCCCCGCCCTCATTGGACGAGGGTTTACGGCGATATTGCTAAGTTGTTTTGTGATTCTTATCGTTTATCAAATGTTAAACGTGAGAAGTTAGTTGAAACTATGATTGATAGGATTCAGACCTTAGTTGATTTTATGCAAAGTGAAGCTGAGAACGGTAATGAGGCATTTATTGAAAATATCAGTAATGGACATCATCTTGCTTATTTAGCTGACATCGAATATCTGAAACTAAATCATCAATCCATTACAAATAGTCTATTTGGTGAAAGGTGCTTATAACAAATGCATCAACACGATTTACTACACTCGGCGTTGTCAGTTTGCCTTTAGTTTCAGTGCGACTTGAAGTCGTATAAAGCGTTGTTCACCGCTTTATGAGTGAATGTATGATACTCCCCACTTTTGCAAGTAATAATATTGTAAGCTATCTTCCCGTAAGCTCACAACAAATGGGGGAATTCTCAATGCGTAGAAAATCATACTGGTTTGGTGTGAACACCGATTCCGGAAAGTGACTAAAAGTGTTCACGTAAAAACCGGAATGACCGTTCACAGTAAAGCCAGAATAGGTGTTCACAATGGTCCGGAATCACCGTTCACGATGCGCCGGAATATGCACTCTGCTTTTGATAACTTCTTTCATCCCAAAATTAAGCGCTAAATACCCAAACTTCAAACGTAGACACGGCAAGCAATCTAGCTATCACTGTGTTGGTGTTAAGGTTCTTGATGGTGCGATTAAACTACCCAAGATGACCCCAGTTAAAGCCAACATCCATCGTGAGATCATTGGTCAGGTTAAAAGCATTATTCTCTGTTTGAGTAAAACAGGTAAGTTTTATGCGTCCATTCTTATGGATGATGGCGTTGAAACGCCTAGCTTGATTCACTCAATCGATAAAGTCATTGGTATTGATTTGGGGTTATCACATTTTGCTATTCAATCGAATGGCAAGAAAGAAGCCAACCCACGATTTGTAAAACGTGCGGAGAAGGATCTCAATGCCGCTCTTAATATCCGTGATTAAAGGTATTCTAGAATTAAAAGCGACTGGACAGTCGTTTCTGCTTATGGAAGCCGCATAAGACTCGATACTATCGAGCACTGGCTAACGAAATAAGAAGCATCGCCCAACGGGCGGTGAGTAGTCACAACATCGCAACGTAGACTAATTTAGTTTTTATATAAAAGTGGGTGAGTCATGCGAGCCTCTCTTGGCGTTTGATTAAAAATTTGTTTAAATTTAGTAGAAAAATAATTACTGTCCTGATAACCAACTTTAAAAGCTATATCCGTAATGGATTGATCTGTATAAAGAATTTCAGATAACGCTTTGCAAGTACGTGTGTAATGCAAGTATTGATTAAAGTTCATTCCTGTCAATTTTTTAATACTGTTAGTTAATTGACGTGAAGAGAGTTTTACCGCTTCAGCAACCTCATCAAGTTCTTTTACGTCTGCATAATTTTGTTGAATTTGTGATAAAGCATAAATGACTTTGTCATTGGTATTTAACCAGTCGACATTCTTTATTTTGCCTCTCCACAATTCAACAATAATTTGCTGAAAAATGAATTGAGCGATCATTAGTGATTCTTCATTGTTTAAATGCGATTCTATATGTAAACGTTCAATTAACTTGCGGACAGATTGTGCAGTGTTTTCATTGATAAACCAACCAGTGTCTTTGTCTGATTCATTTGGTAAAAATCGTTTAACATCTGAACATAATTGGAGTTTATTTTTTTCAAATAATATATTACTCAAGTATAGGTCATCGACTGTATCGAATAAATGACGGTCCTCTTTTTTTACAAAGCAGACATAGTTTTTGCTGAGATTCATGGGAACATCATTCATTACATGTGTACCGCTGCCCTGCGACACAATAATTATTTCTTCAAATGAATGTGCGTGCTCAGGATAAGGTTCTTGAGGAGAGCGTAGTTCAGTGGTAATCGGACTGCACGAATTCATGAAAAATTCTCTCGACTTTAGATAGATCATTTTAACCTCTACTTTTAATGTCGTTTGAATCTATAAGCTTTAACTTAGCTTTTCCTCGCGGAATATCTCACTTTTCACTACTCTTTTAGTGATATGTTCAAAAATGTGAAGGTAGAGTTGCACACCTTAAAAAACTCACCAAAATATCGATTCCTGATGTGAATTATCCAAGGTTTAAATTTGTCAGGTTTGTAAGCTACTTCTAATCTCCCTACATGCTACATGGATAATGTGCGGTAATTCAGTGGGAAATTAACAAAAACGACACTTAAATAATTAAGTTAAAGGTATAAAAATAAGCTTACAAATAGCAAGGAGACATTCATGTCTGTAACGATTACCTCTACAAAATCTGAAGAAATAAAAGTAAATGAAGGTACACTTAATGAATATGAACAAGAGCGAGTGCCCAAACATAAACTGCTTGGCTGGCGGCATTTTCTTGGTTCTTATTCTGGTGAACACGTAGCGGGGACTGAGTTTGTTATCGGTGCCGCTTTTGTTGCATGGGGTGCCAGCACTTTCGACATTTTGGTGGGCTTACTGGTTGGTAACTTGATGGCTGTATTAACCTGGGCTCTTATTACTGCACCTATAGCAACTCAATCTCGATTAACCGTTTATGAATACCTACGTCGAGTAGCAGGGCCTGGATTTAATAAAATTTATAACGTGGTCAATGCTGTATTGTTTTGTGCTTTAGGAGGGGCGATGATTACCGTATCAGCGTCCGCTGTGCGTATTTTATTTGATATCCCAGCACAAACACATTGGTATCCAAATAGTGCAGGATTTGTTGCAGTTGCTCTCGCTGTAGGAGCGATTGTTGTTGCTATTGCGGTACTGGGTTTTCAAAAATGTGCCCAGTTCGCGACAGTATGCTCTCCATGGTTATTAGTTGTTTTTGTCACTGGCGGTATGGTAGCTCTGCCTGCATTAAGTAACGTTGGTAATGGTGAAACTTTCACAGGTTTTGGTCAATTTTTAACGCTAGCAGATCAATACATTTGGACAGGGAAAACACCAGACGGGTCACCATCAATGACATTTTGGCAGATTGCAGCTTTCGCTTGGGTATGTAACTTAGCAATGCATGGGTCTCTAGGTGATATGGCTTTATTACGTTTTGCTAAGAGTACAAAATACGGTTACTTCTCTGCGTTTGGCATGTTCTTTGGTCACTATATTGCGTGGATTTGTGCTGGTGTAATGGGTGCCGGAGCGATGTTACTTATGCAAACAAATATGTCTAACTTAGATGCTGGAGGTATTGCCTATGCTGTGCTTGGTGCAACAGGTATTATCGCAGTTATCATTGCTGGTTGGACAACATCTAACCCAACGATATACCGTGCTGGTTTGGCAATTCAAAGTATTTTCCCAAATAAATCACGTGCGTATATCACTACAATTGTTGGTGTGATAACAGCGATTATCGCTTGTTTTCCATTTGTATTTACACGCTTACTCGACTTTGTTGGGTATATGGGCCTACTTTTAGCTCCAGTTGGCGCTATTATTGTGTCGGAGCACTGGGTATTTAAAAAGCTTGGTCTAACTCCTTTGTGGTCTAAGTACCAAGGTAATGAATTAAATAAAGCAGCACTCATTGCTTGGATTATCGGTGTGGTGTTTGCTGTTACCTGTGAGCAATTAGGCTTCTTACATTTATTCTTCTTATTTGTGCCAACTTATTTGCTATCTATGGCTATTTATATTTTGTTAGCTAAATCAATGGGTGCTGCTGAAGACTATCGTGAGCAGGAAGCGGAATATAATAAAGAGTTAGAGGAACGAGAAGTTTATCATGCAAAACAAGCCAAACTTGAAACTAAACAGCAAACTGAAACGAAGACAGCAAGTATGCTCGAAAAAATCACAGGATCTATAGCTTTGGCATCTCTAGCTGCTATGCTTATTTCGGCATTTACAGTCTGGGGGGCAGGCTCCGATTATCAAATTGCATTTGAATCTTTCAAGGCATTCGCTATTTATCCCACTGTAACTTATTTTATTACCGCAACGACTTGGATCATATTGCGTGACAAGGCATAGGAGAGATCACTTATGAATGACGTTATTCGTAAAGCTTTTGTCATGCAACTAAATGAAGACTGTAAGGCAGAGTATAAACGACGACATGATGAAATTTGGCCTGAATTAGTGGACGTTTTAAAGTGTCATGGTGGCCATAACTATTCCATTTTTCTTCATGAAGAAACGAATCAACTATTTGGGTATGTTGAAATCGAGAATGAAGAGCTTTGGCAACAAGTTGCCAGTACTGAAATATGTCAAAAATGGTGGTCATATATGCAAGATATAATGGAGACTAATCCTGATAAATCTCCACAATCTATAGAGTTAACTTCAGTATTTTATCTGGCCTGATATGTCTTTTACTGTCACTGCAAAACCTCGCAATTTAGCGAGGTTTTTTCTTTTTTAACATTAGCTTAATTTCGACAATTACCATATAAAGTATCGATTTATTCTTTAGGATATTACGAATCTCTTGCTTAAAAGTAAGTGTGAAATAATAGATATTGTATCTTCACAATGCTCACATCAGTAATTCTCAATTCAAAATTATCCAGCACAAATACACAAGTTATCAAAAGTTTGAAATATCGCATTAGCTTCTTGAGGAAAACGCACGAAATACGTTTTTTATGGAGAATTTCTGAAGTTATTTAGTTGAAAAAAACGATGTAATACGACTAAAGAACAACGGAGTGGTATTCATGAAAAAAGCGGTGATTGCAATAGATCTCGGGGCGTCAAGTGGACGTGTCATGGTTGGTCACTTAGACAACGAAAAAATTGAACTCGAAGAGTTTCATCGTTTTCTAAATCAACAAGTAATGAACGATGGACAATCATGTTGGGATCTTTATTTCATATTAGAAGAGATAAAGATCGGTATTAATAAAGTGCTCTCTTCTGGTTTAGATATTATTTCATTGGGTATTGATACGTGGGGCGTGGATTTTGTTTTATTGGATAAGTCTGGCCATCATCTGGGTAATTTTGTTAGTTATCGGGATGAGCGTACTGAAGGCACAGTAGATAAATTACTTCAAGATAGTCAACTTACACGTGAACAGATTTATCACCAAACTGGTATTCAGTTTTTACCATTTAATACACTCTATCAGTTAAAAGCCATTACTGATGAGGAGCCAGAATGGTTTTCTGATATAGATACATTGTTATTTATTCCCGATTACCTGAATTACAAGCTTAGTGGAGTGAAACATTGTGAATATACCAATGCTTCCACTAGTCAATTATTGGAATGCAAAGAAAAAATTTGGAATAAGCCATTAATTAATGCCTGTGGTGCAAAAATAGAGTGGTTCCTACCCCCTATGATGCCTAATCAGATCATCGGCCAATATCAAATCGGTGATGTTCAAATTCCTGTGTGTTCTGTAGCAAGTCACGATACCGCTTCAGCAGTCGCTGCTACCCCTATTGACCATGAGTCAATGGCCTATCTCAGTTCTGGTACTTGGTCTTTGGTGGGAGTTGAAAGCTTTGAACCTTATACAGGTGAGGTCGCCTATCAGTACAATTTAACTAATGAAGGCGGCGTGGATGGGCGCTATCGAGTTTTAAAAAATATTATGGGTTTATGGCTGATTCAGCGGCTTAAAGCAGAGAACCCATCGATTACATTTTCAGATATATCTATTTTGGCTCGTCAAGGTGAACCGTTTAAGTATATTTTGAATCCAAATGATAACGACTTCTTGAACCCACAATCGATGACATGTGCCGTCAAAAATTGGTTTAAAAAACGCGATCTTGAAGAACCTGAAACACTGACAGACATCATTCGTTGTATCTACGACAGTTTAGCATTGGCGTATGACAAAGTAATAACTGAACTTGAGGAAGTCACTGGAAAACCAATTACTGAGTTACGTATCGTTGGTGGTGGGACACAAGACTTATTTCTAAATCAACTTTGTGCAGATGTTTGCCAAGTTAAAGTATCAACCGAACCAACGGAAGCTTCCGCGTTGGGTAATGTCATTAATCAATTTATCGCATCCGACTTGATCAATTCGTTGGAAGAAGGACGAAAAATCATTGGTGCCTCTTCAGACGTGAAGAGTTTTACTGCAAACCCTATTGAGGGATTGGAACAAATCAAATCTCAATTCCAAAAAATAACTAAATAAGGTACATAACAATGAACAAAGAGCAGATAATTTCAGCTTATGAACAAGCAAAAGAGACGTTCAAAAAATATGGTGTTGATACCGATGAGGCACTAGAACGACTAAATAACACCCCAATATCTATGCATTGCTGGCAAGGTGATGATGTTCGCGGTTTTGAATCTCCTGATACAGCGCTAAGTGGTGGTATTCAAGCTACAGGTAACTATCCAGGGGCGGCGAAAACGCCAGAACAGTTACGAGCAGATATGGAAAAAGCCTTTTCTTTAATTCCTGGTAAGAAGCGTGTAAACCTACATGCTATCTATATCGATGCCGATGAGTATGTAGAGCGTGATCAGATACAACCTAAGCACTTTACCCGTTGGGTTGAATGGGCAAAAGAGAAAGATTTAGGTTTAGATTTTAACCCAACATTGTTCTCACACCCTAACGCAGATGATGGTTTGACATTATCTCATCCTAATGAAGAAATACGTCAATTTTGGATCGACCACGTAAAAGCTAGCCGTAAGATTTCTGAATATTTTGGTCGAGAACTCGGCTCTGCGTCATTCATGAATATTTGGATTCCAGATGGTATGAAAGATCAGCCAATTGATCGTTTGTCACCTCGTGCTCGTTTAGCTGATTCTCTGGACAAAGCACTTGCTGAGAAAATAGACCCGGCGTTTCATAAAGATGCAGTGGAAAGTAAATTGTTCGGTATTGGTGCGGAAGCATATACAGTTGGCAGCAATGAGTTTTATTTAGCATATGCAGCAACTCGCGGTACTGCATTATGTTTGGATGCTGGCCATTTTCATCCGACGGAAGTTATTAGTGACAAAATCAGTGCATGTTCATTGTATGTGAATGACCTACAATTGCACGTCACTCGCCCAGTTCGATGGGATTCAGATCATGTTGTTTCTTTCGATGATGAAACTCAGGCAATTATGCGTGAAATAGTTCGTAACAATCTGTTGAATCGTGTCGCTATTGGCTTAGATTTCTTCGATGCATCAATCAATCGTGTCGCTGCTTGGGTTATCGGTACTCGCAATGCACAAAAAGCACTTCTTAAAGCTTTGTTAGAACCCGTAGAACAATTAAAAGAAGCCGAAACGTCATTTGACTACACTACTCGTCTAGGCTTAATTGAAGAAACACATTCTTTGCCATGGGCTGCAGTTTGGAACTATCAGTGTTTGCAAAATGAAGTTCCAGTCGGATTTGATTGGATCAATGACTTGAAAGAGTACGAAGCAACAATTCTGAAAACCCGCTAATTAAACTCGTTCCACAGTTCACAAGTCAGATTATGTATCTGGCTTGTTTGGTTAAGTAGATATCAAAAGGCAAAACTATGATTCAATTAAACGATGCGGTCATGCGTGAAATAGAGAAAGTAAGTGAAGTATCCCAATATCTTTGGCAACGGGAATGGGCAGAACGAAATGGAGGTAACATTTCTGTTGATGTGACAGATTTATTTGACGAAATACCTAAAATTGGTATTTCAGAAAAAAAACTGTCACTACAGTTACCATTAGAAAGTGCTAACCGGATTTATTATGTAAAAGGAACTGGCCAGCGTATTCGTGAATTACGTGATCCAGATTATGCAGGCTGTGTTCTTAAAATTAATTCAACGGCTAATGGCTACCAAATTTTATGGGGGGGTAAAGCAAGTGATGATTTCGCTCCAACTTCTGAATTCATCAGTCATATTAAAATATTAGTAGATAAACACAAAATTGGGTCTGACCATAAGTCGGTTGTTCATACGCATCCATTAGAATTGATTGCTCTTTCTCATCATCCAGAGATATCTAAAAGTAGTGACATGTTCACACATACTTGTTGGAAAATGCTACCCGAAGTACGAGCATTTGTACCACGTGGTATTGGTATGATCCCATACTGCCTGCCTTCTTCAGAAGAGATGGCTGATGGTACAACAGCTGCACTATCCGATCACGACGTTGCTATTTGGGAAAAACATGGTGCAACAGCCTCTGGAGCAGATGTACTACAAGCATTCGACTATATTGATGTTGCAAATAAAGGTGCCAAGTTATATTTGATGTGTATATCTGCTGGTTATGAGCCTGAAGGTGTGACGAAAGAAAATATGGCAATATTGAAACAAGAATTTAACCTATAAGGCCTAGACTATGAGTGTGTTTAAATTAGCTTTTCCAAAAATTAATTATTCAGGTGTTGGGGCAATTGAAACTTTGATTGAGCGTCTATCTGATGAACATAGTAATGAAAAAGGCATCCTTATTTGCGATCCCACATTGGTAGATCTTGGTTTTGCTGATCAATTACTCGACAGTGAACTTGACTTAGTTCTGTTTAAAGATGTGCGTCCTAATCCAGATACAAATACAGTGAATACTGCGTATGAGGTGTATTGTCGTTCAGATGCTCAGTACATCATTGGCTTTGGTGGTGGTAGCTCTATTGATACAGCAAAAGCGATTAAAATTTTATCCGCTAATGATGGCCCCATAGCTATTTATAACGGTGTCGAAAAAGTCAGACTTCTTGGTGCTCCAATGTATGCTATCAATACAACGGCAGGAACTGCGGCAGAAGTTACGAGTAATGCAGTAATTACTGATACAGACACGCATGTAAAGCACGTAATTATATCAGACAAAATTATACCAGACATATCCGTTAATGACCCTAGCGTAATGCTAGGTTTGCCTAGTAGTACAACAGCAGCGACAGGTATCGATGCTTTGACACATGCTGTAGAATCTTTTGTATCTGTTGGGGCTCACAAATTAACAAACTACATTTCTTTAGAAGCAATCAACACTATCGCACAGAGTTTACCATTAGCTGTTGATGATGGTTCTAATGTCGAGGCTCGCGAAATGATGGCATATGGTCAGTTTATAGCTGGCTTGTCATTCAATAATGCGGGACTTGGAATGGTTCACGCGATGGCGCATCCTGCCGGCGCTCACAAAGATCTGCCTCATGGTGTATGTAACGCAATATTATTACCAATTGTAAGTGAATTTAACCGCCCATATTGTGTAGAAAAATTTGCGCAGATCGCTAAAGCACTTGGAACCGATACGTCAAATATGACTGTAGAGCAAGCTAGCCTCGCCGCGATCGATGGACTCAATTCACTTAACCGCCGTGTTGGTATTCCGGAAGGCTTTGGCCAATTAGGTGTAACTAAAGCAGATATTCAAAACTGGGTGGACGATGCTATGGCTGACCCTTGTGCTGGAGGTAATCCACATCCAATGAGTCGCGAACAAATCATTGAACTATATGAAAGTGCTCTTTAGATTTAATAGGGTTATTCTGTCTGCGCCTCATGTAACACTGAGGCGTTATTAGAGAATATTTTCTGCCCTATGGCCCCTTGTGTCAGACTCTGTCTCTTGCTCCCCTTGTATCAGACTACTTGTTGCCTCTAATTTTCATTAGAGGCTGCTATGGTCGGAGAATTTCGCAAGGTTTGTTAAAAGCTCAATGGAATGAATATAAATAAGGTTGTATTTTATTTTATGATAAATGAGAGTTTTTGTATTACAATGTAATTAATGTAATACAAGGAAACTTACCATGCCATCTATGTCAGTCAGAATTCCTGAAGATATCGAACAAAAACTAACACTACTTGCAGAGTCCACGGGGCGAACAAAGTCATGGATTACCAACCAAGCAATTCAAGATTACTTAGTTCGTGAACTTTGGCAGATCAATGAAATCAAAGATGCATTGCATGAAGCCGACTCAGGACAGTTTGCTAATAAGGACGATGTACAAGACTCATTTTCTAAGTGGGGCGTAAATGCAGATTAAGTGGCTTAAAAAGGCCTTAATCAATTTAGAACAGTCCGCGGAGTATTTACACGAACATCATCCACAATCATCACGTGAATTTGTTCAAGAAGTCTATGATTTAACAAACCTTCTAAAAACCAACCCTGCAATCGGTCGCCCAGGCCGAATATTTGGAACAAGAGAGCTTGTTCTAAATAAGTTTCCTTACCTAATACCTTATCGAGTTAAAGATAACTGCATTGAGATTTTAAGAGGATTTCCTACTCGCATGTCTAAACCAGGATTTTGGTAGGAATATTGACGTAAATAACGGAAAACGCCTCCTTGTGCAGCGAAGCTGTTAGGGCGGGGAGTGTCAGCGAAAGTTTCACGGTCAACCATTACATCGTTGGCAGGCTCTCGCCTTCTCTCAGCGTGAGAACCTCATAACCTGTACGAGTGACC
This sequence comes from Vibrio sp. TH_r3, assembly GCF_033101115.1. Classification (NCBI taxonomy): domain Bacteria; kingdom Pseudomonadati; phylum Pseudomonadota; class Gammaproteobacteria; order Vibrionales; family Vibrionaceae; genus Vibrio; species Vibrio sp. TH_r3. The sequence goes on from NZ_JAWMPW010000028.1 coordinate 30,014, forward strand.
AATACTGTATGTTCCGATTGTGCAGAGAGTTTTTTATCTCTAGTAACGACCGTCCAACCATCTTTTTTGGTTTTTATCTTCGCGCGACCTTGATTCACCATTGGTTCAATAGTGAATATCATTCCCTCTTTTAATGTGAGTCCACTATTTGGATGACCGTAATGGAGCACCTGTGGTTCTTCATGCATTTCACGACCTATTCCATGTCCACAATACTCTCTTACAATACTGTATCCATGGGATTCTGCATATCTTTGTATTGCATGACCAATGTCACCAAGTCTTGCTCCAGGTTTTACGTTCTTAATACCTTCCCACATAGCGTTATAAGTTGTTTTTACTAATTGAATAGCAAGCGGCGAGGCTGAAGGCATGACATACATTTTGCTTGAATCTGCAATGAATCCGTTCTTTTCTAGAGTAATATCTAGGTTGATAATGTCAGCATTTTTTAAAATCTCAGCCTGTTTAGGTACTCCGTGGCACACTACTTCATTTATCGATGAATTTAATACATATTGATAATCATACTGTCCTTTGCTTGCAGGACGAGCGTTGAGTTCATTAACAATATACTGTTCAACTTTATTATTAATTTCCATCGTAGAGATGCCTGGTTGGACGTATTCGTCAAGCATCTTAAAAACCTGCGCAAGTAACTTACCTGATTCTCGCATCAAAGAGATATCTTCTTCGGATTTAATCATGACCTGACTATGCATCAGAGTGCTCTTCAGATGCTGGAATATTTGAGGCCGAAACATTCGCAGATTGCATGAGTTTCGTCATGATTTGATTAAATGAAAGCTGAGGATGTAGCTCGGCTAACATACCCATTTTGATCCAAAACTCTGCTTGCGAATTGATTGAACGTGACATGACCGAACTTGCTTTACGAAGTTCTTCATGCAGCTCTTCTGAGATTTTAACAATACCCATTAATATATACTTTACATACAAAACGTATACGTATTGTATTGTCAAGGCGCTATCGTGTCAAATATGGTAACACTGCTGGCCACTAAAATACTTAATTCCTAAATATAATTCTACCGTCCCGTTAAGCACAATTTTTTCTAACTCTGCAAAGTGATTAACATCTCGTTCCCGTGAACTACCCAGAGTTCTACGGGGAGAGCTTTAACGAGCAGTCTGAGTTAAATAAACTTTACTTTCAAACTTTGCTGGAAGAGGAAAGTGAGAGAAGAGTAATGATCGGTGCTTTCAATCCATTTTGAGAGTATGTTATTGCTTGCACGTGCAATGGTTTGGTAACCAATGTGGCAGACCAACAATCTCTAGTAACAACTAAAGCACGCGGGTTTCCAAGATAACAGATCTTTAGATTTGAACTGCGATGCTTTTTGATCAATAGTGGTATAAGTGTTAATCGGATAATACTCACGCGTAAAAGTACGATAATACTTTTCTTCGTCTATTTTGGTATTCCAAATGTTACGCGCACAGTCTGTCCACAGACGTAATACTAGTTTTTGATTAGATGTAGGGTTAACACGTAGCTTGATGCAATTGAGCACGATCTCGTTCACTAATTGGTTTCTATTCACCCTAAAGTGGTTGTATCGAATTTGGTTAACGAACTAAAAGAAAAATTGTCATATATACTAAGACGGGAATATTGGGACGCATAAAGACAACTTTTGGGGGCGATCATTTTTGGCCGCGTAGTTATTGTGTCATGTGATGTTGCGAGTTTGGGCGTTGTTAAGCAGTACATTGAAAACTCAAAAACACCATGAAATGAAAGAGGCATAAAAATCTCACGCGCTTTAAGTCAGTGCAAAGTTCGTAGAACTTTAATCTGGTGTTGATTGGCTTTCGACACATGCCTTGAGTGTTTTGATTATTGTCCCTTCTTCTGTACAAGCAAAGTAAGAACGTGACCACAGAGCCGCACTTTTGATTTGTCTTGTAAGATGTGTATTCTGCAATATCAGTATTCTTGATGAAATAGACTTAAGGTTGTTGACCATTACACTCACTGACAATTTTGGTGGGTACGCTATCAGTAAGTGAACATGATCCTGTTCACCGTTCATCTCAATCAATTCACACTCAAGCTCTACATAAGCCGATTCAAAAGCGATGCTCAAACGGATATGTGTCTTATCTCACCGTCTTTCTCGGACGATGGTTTACGACTCAAATGTTAAATTATTAAATGGAGATATAATATATGCATGATTTTGACGAACTGATTGATCGTAAGAACACCAACAGCATGAAGTGGTTAAAACCGATTACCAATATTGAATGCTCGCAAGAGATAATTCCTATGTGGGTGGCTGATATGGACTTTAGAGTTGCTCAACCTATTATAAATGCAATTCAAAAGGTTACTGAAATTGGTATTTTTGGGTACGCAACAGTTAATGATAGTTGTAAGGATGCAATTATTCAGTGGCAAGAAAATAAATATAATTGGTCACCAGAAAAAGAGTGGATAGTTCATACTCCTGGTGTTGTTACTGCGTTAAATTTAGCCATCCAAGCGTATACTACCGAAAAAGATGAGGTTCTTATTCAAACACCGGTTTATATTCATTTCCATCAAGATGTAGAAACTAATAGAAGGAAAGTAATTGAAGCTCCGCTTAAATTGGTTGGAAATCGTTACATCTATGATGCAGAACAATTTGAAGCCGCCATTACACCTAATACCAAATTATTCATATTGAGTAATCCTCATAATCCGACGGGTAACGTTTGGAGCGATGAAGAATTAAATAGCATGGTTGAAATATGTGTTAAGCATCATATTATTATTGTTTCAGATGAAATTCACCAAGATCTTGTTTTGTCTTCAGATAAAACACACACAACTATTTTTAACTCCCATCCAGAAGCAAAAAACATCAGTTTGGTTTGTACTTCGCCAAGTAAAACATTCAATATCGCTGGATTACAAATATCAAATATTTTTATAGCTAACCATAACTTGAGAGAAAAATTTCAAACCAAGAGTAAAGAAAATGGTATTTACCTTCTAAATAACTTTGCTGGTGTAGCTTGTGAAGCGGCATATCGAGAGTGTGATATGTGGTTAGACAATGTCAAAACCTATATAATTAAAAATAAAACAGTATTATCTAATACACTCAAAGAGACCTCCTTACCAATAAAAATGATTGAATCTGATGCTACCTATTTAATATGGTTAGATTGCCGTGAGCTTGGTATGGATAATGATGAACTACACCAGTTTTTTTTAATTCAAGCAGGAGTATGGTTAGATGAAGGAAAGAAATTTAGTGAGTTAGGGAATGGTTTTATGAGGATAAATTTAGCGTGTCCTACATCCCGTTTACAAGATGCTCTAGCGCGAATTATCAACGCATTACAGTCATTACCTACACGACCAGAAGCAGAATTAACTGTCAATTAATCCACGATATAATGTATCCGCCCCACGAACCTACGGGGCGAGATAATTAGTGTTTGAAGTTCCAAGGTAATAGCGAGTCGATATCAGGATCTGGTTTCGCTAACTCTTTCATGCATTTGAGCAGGTAATCATAGAGGATAAGACCGTTCGCTTTTGCTGTTTCGATGATGCCGTAAAGAATGGCACTCGCTTGTGCACCGTTGGCGTTATTTGAGAACAACCAGTTTTTTCTGCCAATCACAGGGCGCAATCGAAACACTTAAGGCATATGTCGAAAGCCAATCAACACCAGAGTAAAGTTCTACGAACTTTACGGCGAAATTGCTAACTTGTTTGTAATGATCCACTAATACTGGAAAGTTTTTAAGCCGCTTTTTTCATCTGAACATATTGTTCATGCGGAGTAATATAGTTTAATCCGCTGTGTCGTCGTTTGTAATTGTAAAAAGCAATATAACTCTCTACTTCAGATATTACTGCTTGGTGATTGATAAAACTCAGCATATTTAAATGCTCCGACTTTAATGTTCTAAAGAAACGCTCCATGACTGAGTTATCCCAACAATTGCCCCTTCGACTCATACTTTGCTTTATATTTAAAGCACTTAGACGATTTCTATAAGCATGGGAACTATAGTGGCATCCTTGATCGGAATGAGCCATTAATTGAGTTGTATTTGGCTTTTTCCTGATAATCGCCTCATCCAATGCCGCAAGGGTTAGTTTAGTATCAGGTGAGCGAGATAACGCATATCCTACGACTTCTTTTGTTGCTAGATCGATTACGCACGCCAGATAACTCCACCCTTGATGTGAGCGGATAAAAGTCACATCAGTGACCCAATGGGTATTGTAAGTATCTGGATTAAATTGACGATTTAGCAGGTTGGGTGCGTATCTTTTTTCTCCCCCTGCATCAGGATAATAATGTTTCTTTTTCGGATAACGAACATAAATATTTTGCTCTTTCATTAACTTAGCAACCTTATACAGGCTTACTGTGACCCCTTTGCTTACAAGTTCTTCCCTAATTCTACGTTTACCATAGGTGTGATTTGATTCACTTGATATTACTCGGATTTGATGACGAAGTTGAATATCACTCCGTTTATTTATCTTTCTGTAATAAAAATTGCTCAATGGCACTTTAAGTACTCGACACAACTCAGAGACAGTATAATTAGGATACGCTTTCTTCATTTGCCTGGCGGCATCTTGTTTTAGTTGTCTCGTATGAACAAAGCGCTGGCTTTTTTTAATATATCGATGTCTCTATTCGCTCTATCTAATTGTTTTTCCAGCTCTTGTATTCTTTGTTGTTCAGACGTTATGGCTTTCTGGTTTTGAGGGGTAATACCTTGCTTTTCGGCTTTATATTGTCTTTTCCATCTAACCACAGCAGAAGAACATGCCCCCGATATTTCTTGTATTTGTTGATTAGAATATCCATCTTCAACCATCATTTTTGCATATTCTAGTTTTTGTTGGTCGGAAATAATTACTCGTTCTTTTCGTTTCATAATTTGGCCTCATTTATCATATGATTATAAGGCTTAATTAGTCTCCAGGATAATCGTACCATTACAGTTCAAGGACTGATTCTCTACCTGTAACAATTTAAAGATAAAGATAGTTCCAGTCATCATTACACCAGCGGATAAATATAGACCAGAATCATAGTTACCGTAAGCTTCAACAAGATATCCGGTAGATACTGGTGCAATGATTTGAGCGACACCATATGATAAAGTCATTGTCCCCATAAACTTCGCCGGGTTACTCGGATAAAATTTGCCAACCATAGTCAATACTATGCTCACACAGGCTATGAAAGTGCCACCAAATAGTAATGCGCTCATTATTGCGATAAACAATGAGTCATTGATTGCAGGGAGAATAATCCCTATTGTTTGGATAATGTATGCAGCTAGTAAGGCCTTTAGATAACCTATCTTAAGCGTTATTTTATCCCATATCAAAGCCGCTGGCATGGCTGCAAAGCCGACCAACAGAAATGTAAGGCCACCTTGTCCCTGCAAACCTTCCACGTTCTCTACTATGTCTACAATAAAAGTAGAACTAACTGAGTATCCATAACCTGCACAAAAATAGGCTAACATCATTAGTACTTTAAAATTGTTGCTTGGAGGGGCATCTAAAATTGGTTTTATAATTCGTCTATCGTTACAAGGATGTGGGATCCACAGCCAAGCTGGGATAGTAAATATGATAGCTATTGCGGCTAACGATAACCATTGTTGTTGCCAGTTAGTTGACAAAGCTAGTAAGGCTTCAACTAGCAAAGTGGTCACAATGATACTTATGCCGACCCCGGCAAAATGAATGCCTAATTTAGCTTGAAATCCCTTATTGACCAACCACTTTAAGATTAGGCCTGAGGCGATAATAAACCCACCAGATGCACACGCGCCAGCTATAAAACGAAATAGAGCCCAGACAATAATATCTGTAGTTATCACCATGGCGAAAGATGTGACGACACTTAATACTAAGTAAGCTCTGAGTAAATTATATTTATAACTTAAGTTATGCATTTTGGATGCTAATAAAACGCCCGTCATATAACCCATAAAATTAGATGTAGCCAACCATCCTCCACCTATTTCAGTTAACCCTGCGCCATCTTGCATTATTGGCAATAACAAACTATAGGAGAACCTAGCGACACCAACCGTTACGATTAAACTGCAAATTCCAGCAAAATATACTCGGCTTTTTGTTAGTTGAGATAACATCTCGTATTCTCTTCGGATAAATAATATTAACAAGGCTACATTAAGCTGTTAGTCTCAAATATTGAATTATTTAGAATAAACCCTTCTTAAAAAGAGAACTATATGGAAATTTTAATATTGAAGACGTTCAAAACTGTTGTAGATGAAGGAAGTATTAGAAAAGCTGCTGAAGAGCTCCATACGGTGCAATCAAACATCACTAACCGAATCAAAAAATTAGAAAGAGAATTGGATACAAAGTTATTTAATTTAATTGGAAGGAATTTACAGTTAACACAGAATGGCCAAAAACTGTATCAATACGCTAATCAGATCTTACTTTTAGAATCTCAAGCAAAATCCGCAATTTTACATAATAAGAGTTATGAACTCAGGATAGGTATGCCAGAGACGTTTGCAGCGGTTCATATGCCTCTAGCATTAAAACAACTCAAGCAAAATTATCCACTTATTCGTCCTAAAATTTATACCGATACCAGTGAGCGATTAGTAAGTTCTGTTTTAAATAATAAAGTGGATTGCGCTGCTATTGGTAATGCGCCTGAGCATGATGGTTTGAATGTTATACCAATTGTACGAGAAGAGTTAATGATGGTAACACCCACTGGAAATGAGCACGATCCCGTTTTGTTTGTTCGTGATGAAGGTTGTGGTTACAGACAACATGCCTTGTTGTGGCAACAAAAATCGGGTAGAGGAGCTGATGAGTTAATGGTTATGAGTAGTGCTGATGGGATATTAGGCTGTATTTCTGCAGGTTTAGGTTACACCATTATTGGTAAGAATATGGTTGTTGATAGCCGTTACCATAAATCTATTGTTATGACACCCATCAGTCATGAACCGACACATGTTCAATTATCGATAGTTTATCGTAAAGATAGCCCATTGGAAGTAGGGATAAAAACACTTACGCAATTTCTGATTAATAAAGAATTATAAGAATTGACTCGAACACACCATCTTTCTGAAAGTAAGCAATGGTATAGACACAAGCTCATTCATTAATAATGCTACATTTTAAATATTCAGCTTATTACCTATTGGAATGACACAACTGCTGAAGTGACATGTCTTGTTTGGTAGGTATTGCTCAACCGAGACACTGTCTTCTCCAGGATCAAGCCGTTGGCGATGACTTTTATGACCCGGTTGAAATCCTTGCTTTTTTCCAAATTTCTTCCGATTATGTGAAGTATTCTTGGCTTTGTTATGCAAAGGCTATTGTGATGACGGCATAGAAGAATGTCGACTATTTTGATTTAACCGGTCGTCAAGTTCTGCCAGCTTATTCCATAAAAAATGGATGATATCTTTCGCTTTTTCAGGCGAATCGAAATCTGGCGGTGGAGGTAGTGTTTTCTTATTCATATCTTCAGATCGCCACCATAAAAAGATTATTCAAGTTGGATGTGGGATCAAATTGACCCGTCACAGAATTTTAGGATCAAGGCCTCGCGGCTGAATAGTTACGATTAGACAACTTGCACAAGTTGTGTTGCAAATTCATAACTGAAGACCAAGTTGTTTGTGTTGGGTCGCTACAGGTAAAGAACATGTTCCGTAATCCAATACTAGCAAAAAACATCGCTGATGCGAGTTGGAGGGAGTTCGTCCGCTAACTAAAATACAAAGCAGAATGAGCAGGACGTGCTTCTTCAGAGATAGATCGCTTCTTCCCTAGCTCAAAGCGCTGTAGTTATTGTGGTTTCGTACATGAATCAATGTCGTTGAATATTCGCGACTGGACTTATTCAGAATGCAATACGCACCACGCGACCGCGATATTAATGCAACCAAGAATATAGAAACCGTCGGACTGACGGGGGGAGAAATCAGGTCAAACTATCCCTACCAAAATTCTGGTTGAGACATTCGAGTATGGAATACTTTTAAATATCAATAATTTATTAAAAAATAAGGCATTTAAAATAATGAATAGTGTATTGGTTTTATACCCTAACGAATTTAATTGCCAGAGTAAGCTTACTCGTAAATTAGTGAAGATCACTAAAAATATGAGTGTTTATAATCTTGTTTCAATCGATGACGCTAAGGGATTGTTAATGCAGTATTCGCATGAATATGGAATCGATTTTACTTTATTAAAAGATACTGATTTCTCTAATATTGAGTTTACTCATGCGGTTGTGTTTGATGATGGTGAATCATTTACTAAAGAAATCCACGAGATAAGTGAGCTGGCGATACCACTGCGCTTGATTAAAATTGCGGTCACACGGGTTATTAACATTAAAAATGGAGTAGGTTATTCAGAACAGAAATCAACGCCTAACTATGAATATATTGGCCGAGGATCTTACTGGGGAAATCCGCATTCTATGTATGAAACGATGGAAGACAGTGAAGAAGACCCTAGAGATGCAGTCATACGTATGTATAAATATGATTTTGATTACAACAAATTCCTTAATATTGAGAAAAATAAAGTTTATGAATTGGCCGGTAAGCGCTTAGGTTGTTTTTGTAAGCCTTATGCTTGTCATGGTGACGTATTGGCCGACTTTCTCAATCAGTGGGACGACGGAGAGTAAGATAAAGATTTATGAGATATATACATACCTTACACTCATAAAAACGACAACTAAGAAGATTGTAGTGGGATTCATCTTATTCGTATCAGTTATAGCACTCGCAATTGGTGTGCTGACTTTTTATTCACCACAGTTAATGAAGTGGAGCGAGAAAAGAATATAGCCTTGAATTGACAACTTTAATACATGCCTATTTTTTGAATTGATATGCAAATGTGTGGCTTAACATTAGTTGAACGTAATGAATGATATTATCCATTTATAATCATAGGTGCATCATCGAAAGTGTTGCGGTTCTGATATTTGAAAGACCAGTAGTTATCCGTAGGGGAGGTTTTTTCCAAAGCTTGTAAAATGTTTTTGTCCAAAAATGAGTTGATTCACTAGTTCGGCTGAGAAGGTTCTGCCCTATTCAAACTTATCAGATAAAATAGGCATTTCCGTAATTAGGTCACATTTTGCAGTCTGGTGTCCTTTTATACAGCATAACGTATTGATTATCATTTGATCTAATATGAAAAGGCTGCATGATAGGAGTATGCACGGCGGCTAGAAGCCGTATAGAAAGCGTTAGCTATTTTTCCTACATAAAGGAGTTCCAGTGGTAAAAGTTCTCGTTAGTTCATGTTTGGTTGGAAACAACGTTAGATACAATGCGAGCTGTTTATCAATCCCAGAGTCTGAGTTGCTCTGGCTCAAGTCAAACGTAGAACTAGTGATTTTTTGTCCCGAAGTATCAGCAAGTTTACTTATTCCTAGAGCACCTGCTGAAATCATTACTGGGAAAGGTGGTGATGTGCTTGATGGCTTGGCAAACGTTGTCCCGAATTGTTGAGTTCACTGAACGTTTTAATCAGTGAGTTGTTGAACATAACAAAAATAGATTGGATAGAGGCTTGAACCTCGATTTAACATTATATGCTTGGAGTTATATATGATTAAAAATACATCTACAAATTATGGCAGTGTAGCCAAATGGTTCCATTGGTTGATCGCGCTTTGTTTCCTCGCCGCATATGTGATTATTTACTACAAAATATGGTTTTTGGATAAAGATGATGTACTATCTCGCCCTAGCCTAAATATTCATATTGCAATTGGATTTAGTGTGCTTTTATGGGCGACCTTACGATTAGGGTGGAGGTTTTTTAACGTTCAACCTGAAATGCCACCAATGCCAAAATTGCAGACAAAAAGTGCTCATTGGATGCATTGGATACTGTACTTCTTTATGTTTGCAATGCCAATTTCAGGTTGGTTTGGTTTCGGCGGTTCAATTGACTACGGAGTTTTCCAAGTACCGACATTTCGTGAAACAGGTTTAGGGGAGTGGATTTTGGCCTTGTTCAACACTGATTGGGATACTTGGGAAAAGAAGTGGGACTTTTTCCACAAAAATATCAGTGGTGCGTGGGTGCTTTGGATTTTGATTGCGTTTCATGCTGGGGCGGCCCTGTATCATCACTTCGTGCAAAAAGACGATACTCTCACGCGCATGTTGCCAAGCAAAAAGTAGATTAAATTTCAAGATGTTATCTTAATGATGCTTTTGATTATTGCTTAAATTAGCTTTAACGGATGAGTTGCTTCATTCATTAACAATACGATTTGCAATATCTTAGCTCATCCGTCAAATGCTAAATTAGTAAAACCACTGACTTATTAGTGTCCATTTCCTTCCAACTACAATCGTGATGACCAAATAAAGAAGGAGGTCATCATGGTGGTTTTCAACAAAACAAAACGAAGTGGCGTCAAAAAGCCTTTTCGGCTTGAGGGAATTTGGCGGATCATAACCTGAGATTTTTCTCCGCACGTTTTACAAATCGTGGGTTGGCTTCTTTCTTGCCATTCGACTGAATAGCAAAGTGTGACAATCCCAAATCAATACCCGTCACTTTATCGATTGAGTGAATCAAGCTAGGGGCTTCAATACCATCATCCACAAGGATGGACGCATAGAACTTGCCCGTTTTACTCAAACTGAGAGTCATACTTTTAACCTTACCTGTGATCTCACGATGAATGTTGGCATCAACAGGACTCATCTTGGGCAGCTTGATGGCGCCATCAAGAACCTTAACACCAACACAATGGTAGCTAGATTGCTTGCCGTGTCTACGTTTGAAGTTTGGGTATTTAGCGCTTAATTTGGGATGAAAGAAGTTATCAAAAGCAGTGTGTAGGTTAATGACAGATTGCGGCAAGGCAATCGAGTCATATTGTTTAAGCCAGTGGTATTTTCGTGATCTCTTGGCAACGGCAAGCAGTGGTTTTATGTCCTTTTTAGGGTTCAGTGTTACGCCATGTTTCCGGTACATATGAGACTTTACATGTAGAGCTTTATTATACGCAAAACGCACCGCGCCAAACTGAGCGATTAAAAATTCTGCTTGTTCTTGAGTTGGGTAAATACGTACTTTGGTTGCTCTTAACATTAAACTCATTAACTGTATAAATAACCAGTACTATACATCTCAGATATGCCCTGTCTATATTAAAGTGCTATCGCACTTTCGCCTTATATCCCCGCCCTCATTGGACGAGGGTTTACGGCGATATTGCTAACCTGTATGGCACTCAATGAGGCGAACCAAAGCGACATTAGTCTATGCAAAAACGAAAAATATTCGAGCGGTGCAGCTTTTACTGGGACATACAAAGGTAGATAACACGATTAGCTATCTTGGTGTTGAATTAGAAGACGCATTGTTACTTTCAGAGGGCACTGATTGTTAGTCGAAAGGAACCCTATTTTTTAGGGTTTCA
>NZ_JAWMPW010000029.1:0-41441 GCF_033101115.1 Vibrio sp. TH_r3
AGCATACGCTCGCTTTAATTTTACGTAATCAGTTCTATTTGGGAATGGTCGTACTGCTTAACTATGTACTTACGCAGGCTTAGCCACGAACCCAAGTTTTTTGCCAACCCAAAGCAACAACAATAATGTCACTACAATGGCAAAAAAGTTAGAACCTGCATCTGGGTATTGTGCTTTTACAAACGCCGAATGGCCAAAAGCACCGACAAAAAAGCATGCTAAACCAACTAAAGGTAGGTCTTCTGCGATAGGGTGACGTAGATAATCTTGATACAGCATCTGAACTGCCAAGACCAATGCGATTAATGGAAATATAGAAAAAGAAATTTCATTAACCGTTAAAGGCGATAATAAAGCGTTACCACACATACCGGCAATAACCGCTAGGATTAATGTTTTTTTTGCGGAGTCATTTTTTTCAGGGATTGATTCATTTGACATAGTTATATCCTATTGTTTTGTCTTTCACGTTCTTTTCTGTACCAATAAGCACCTTTAGCTGTCATTCGTAATTGCATGACCAGTCTTTCAGTTAACTCTTCTCTCTCGTGTTTGTTTAAATCTAACGCCTCTGCGCCAGAACTAAACACTAAGATAACCGACGCTTCTGCTTGAATGGAAGCCTCTTCTCTATTCATTCCAGTACTTATTAAGTATTCTGTCATTTCTGCGACAAAATGTTGCATCTCTCTAGCTACTGCTGCTCTAAAATCTGGTGATGTTCCAGAGCGTTCTCGTAGCAATAACCTAAATACATTTGGGCTACTTTCTATAAATTCCATAAACGTTTCGACTGAAGTTCGAATAACGCTTCCTTCCTTTACGATTCGTTGCCTTGCTTGCCTCATTAGCTGCCTTAGTAATAACCCTCCTTCATCAACCAATGTTAACCCTAATTCATCCATGTCTTTGAAATGGCGATAAAAAGAGGTTGGAGCGATTCCCGCTTCTCTAGCGACTTCTCTTAAACTCAAGTTAGAGAAACTGCGCTCAGCACTTAATTGAGTAAATGCAGCATCAATTAATGAACGGCGTGTTTTTTCTTTTTGTAGTGCACGAATTCCCATGGGGGGTTATCTTTACCTATTGACCTAATGACTATAGGTTACTATAACTCGAATTTGTATATGTGAGAAATACACATTATCAAAGCACAACTTATAACCATTAGATTTACATAAGTCCGTGATCATTACCACTCTATAGTGTGATCAAGATTTACCTATAGTTATAAAAAGTTAGAATGATTATAAAACGTTACAATAGGTTATAATCTCGCTATCACAATGTTAAATAAAACGATGTTAAACAAAAATCAGGGAAGGCAATTCAACATGAGACAACATACTCACTTTGACGTAATCGTAATTGGTAGTGGCCCGGGTGGTGAAGGGGCGGCAATGGGATTAACCAAAGCAGGGTTGAACGTCGCCATTATTGAAAAAGAACCAAGTGTAGGCGGAGGGTGTACGCATTGGGGAACCATTCCTTCTAAAGCACTGAGACATGCCGTTAGTCGTATTATTGAATTTAACAACAACCCCATTTTTTGCCGTAACGCCAACAGCGTACATGCCTCTTTTTCAAATATTCTTAGTCATGCAAAAACCGTTATAGATAAGCAAACCCGTCTGCGCCAAGGTTTTTATGATCGTAACCAATGCGACCTTATTTTTGGTGAAGCGCATTTTGTAGAATCAAATAAAGTCGCGGTTAAACAATCGGATGGCAGCTTTGAGTATTATAGTGCCGATAAATTTGTTATTGCGACGGGTTCAAGACCATATCAGCCTGCTGACGTTGATTTTACTCATAATCGGATTTATGACAGTGACTCGATCCTTTCGCTGCAACATACTCCTCGCAATATTATTATTTATGGCGCAGGTGTTATTGGTTGTGAATACGCCTCTATTTTTCGCGGTTTAGATGTAAAAACAGACTTGATAAACACGCGCGATCGCCTACTCTCGTTTCTAGATAATGAAACATCCGATGCTCTTTCTTACCATTTTTGGAATAGTGGTGTCGTCATAAGAAATGATGAAACCTATGACAAAATAGAGGCTAATGATGATGGCGTCATCATTCACTTACAATCGGGTAAAAAAATGCGTGCCGATTGCTTATTGTACGCAAACGGACGGACGGGTAATACAGACAAATTAAACCTTGAAGCGATTGGTTTATCGCCTGACTCTAGGGGAACACTGGCGATTAATGATAAGTATCAAACAGATGTTGAGCATGTTTATGCTGTAGGTGACGTTATAGGTTACCCAAGTTTAGCAAGTGCTGCTTATGATCAAGGACGCTTTGTGGCGCAAAGTATCGCTAAAGGCAATGCAGACATGCATTTAATTGAAGATATTCCTACCGGGATTTACACAATTCCTGAAATTAGTTCGGTAGGGAAAACCGAACAAGAGCTCACTGCAGCAAAAGTCCCTTATGAAGTTGGACGTTCTTCATTTAAACATTTAGCTCGCGCTCAAATTGCTGGAAAAGATATTGGTAGTTTAAAAATTCTTTTCCATAGAGAAACAAAAGAAATTCTAGGTATTCATTGCTTTGGTGAACGAGCTGCAGAAATTATCCATATCGGGCAAGCGATTATGGAGCAAAAAGGATCCGCAAATAATATTGAGTACTTTGTAAATACTACGTTTAACTACCCAACAATGGCAGAAGCCTACCGCGTGGCTGCACTAAACGGCCTTAATCGTTTATTTTAAACGGGCGAACTATTCGGACTTCTTCTGATTGGGTATGTGACTAATTTTATTTATATAACTAACATAATTAATGTCATAGTAAGCCAGTGAAACTCCATCGTATAAATTTATTATACGGTTGGGTTTCACGAATCGAGTGAACGAATACATTGAATGAAAACTAACGCTAAATAACAATCATCAGGATCACTTAATCGCTCTAAATAAACTGTTTTTTACGCCATTGCATAATAAAGACCACTGCTAAACTGGCTCCTCTCATCAGCATAAAGCCAAGCATTGCTGCCCACAATGCGTGATTACCTTGTTCACTCAACAAATAAAATAACGAGAAAAAACTGCATGCAGCAACAAACATACTATTGCGCATTTCTCTGCCTTTCGTTGCGCCAATAAATATACCATCCAAAATAAAACACCACATAGAACATAACGGCATAGCAACCAACCAAGGAAGAAAAACTGCCGCAATATCTCTTACTCTGTCAATATCGGTAATAGTAGCGATTAACTGATTTCCAAAAATAAAAAATATCAGTGTAAGAGTTGAACAAATAACCACTCCCCAGAAAAAGGTGACCACGATAGACTGTTTTAGATCGGAACGATTCCTCGCCCCCACCGCCTTACCAACCATCGCTTCGATTGCATAGGCAAATCCATCCATTCCATAAGAGATAACCATTAGTAGACTCATCAACACAGCGTTAGCGGCAACGATATCATCGCCATAACTCGCGCCTTGAAAAGTCATGAAACTAAATGCCGCTTGTAAACAAAGAGAACGAAGAAAAATATCGCGATTTAGTTTTATAAATCGAGATAAACCTGTCGTCATTGTCGATAATCGGTGTCGAATAAAAACAAATAAATTCGGCAGTAAATTTTGTCGCCAAGTTTGAACAACAAAAGAAAAACCAACCAACAAGCTGATATATTCAGCGATAACTGAGGCGTAAGCCGCACCAGCAACTTTCCAATCTAACCAAACAACAAAGACAACATCTAGGACAATGTTGGTTAAATTAGCAATGATAACAATCCACATAGGCGCTTTAGCATTTTGCGTGCCTAATAACCAACCTAGAAGCACATAATTAGCCAAAGTGGCAGGAGCACTCCATGCACGAATGGAAAAATAAATTTCACCGTAGTGTTTTACTTCATCACTTGCATTGCTCGAGTTAAAGATAAATTCGCCAATCACGGTATGTAACAGTAGAAAAACAAAAGCAAATAAGAATGCCATTGTTAATCCTTGAATTAAAATAATCCCTTGTTGCTCTTTTCTTTCTCCTCCAAATGCTTGAGCACTTAAACCAGTGGTCGACATTCTTAAAAAACCAAACAACCAGAATGAAACACTGATTATTGTCCCACCAAGCGCAACACCACCTAAGTACCATGAATGAGATAAATGCCCAACAACGGCTGCATCAACCAAGCCTAATATCGGCACAGTAATATTGGATAAAACCATTGGAATCGCGAGCAGTAAAACCTGCTTATGAACAGTTGTATCCCGCAATATAGATAAAAAAGAGTTGCCCACAGTCACCTCACTAAGTTTCATTGAGAGTGTACCGTAGCAAATGAATAATTGTCCCTTATTATTTTACCAAGACAATTCAACTAAAACAGGCGTTAACCTATTTCGAATAGAAGGAAACACCGAAAGCGCTCGTTGCCATAATTTCCACCGACCACAATTATCATCCAACGGTGAAAATAATTTAATAGACTTACACCATGGAAGCCATTGGCGTAATTTTTCCGCTGGCTTAGCAAGGCCATGTAAATACTGTTGGCTACCAAGTCGCAACCCTAATGTTGATGACGACTTATCACCAGCGACAACAATACAGGCATGACAAGAATTAAAGCGAAGACTAATCGATTGAATAAATTGACGAACGTTATGTTCTGAAGATGAGAGTAAGGCATTTTCACAGACAATTAACACCGGCACATTAGACGGGATAGACAAGGAATCGATCCAATCAACGTCATCAACCGAGCCACAAATTAACTTATATCGCCCACTAGAGTGGAATAGTTTTTCTCGCCATAGAAGGTTTTCAGATACATCAATTTCTATCCAATGACAAATTCCGTTATCTAACCGATAAAAACGAGTATCAAGCCCTGCGCCAATATTTAACACCCAAGCATTAGGATTTTTTTCTAAAAACATTTGCACTCTTTCATCACAAATTTTTGTAATAGTGGCGTGCAATAATTGTTTTTGATTAATATCACCGGCGAGGCATTCATCAGACAGGATACAGTTTCGACAAGCATTAGCAGCAATGGGATCATAAATTAACCCATCATCAACCAAACTTTCTTGTCCTCGTAACCACATAGGCTGTAACAAGTGGGCAGGGACAGCATAATTGAGACGCTGCTGCGCCTCATTAGAACTTTTAGTTAATGGTTTAAACGTTTGTTTGTTCATTATCATTTCTCCCCAAGAAGACAATGATAATGATTATCATTTATATATGCAAGCTATATTACATCCAGTCAGTATTACGAATAATCCCTACTGCCACCCCTTCAATAGCAAGATGCTGCGATGTTAAATCAACTTGAATTGGCGAAAATTCTTCATTTTCTGCATGTAACAAAACGGTAGCGCCCTTTCTTTCTAATCGCTTAACCGTGACATCATCATCAACACGAGCTACCACTACCTGCCCATCTCTCACATCTTGAGTTTTATGAACAGCTAATAGATCCCCGTCCATAATACCAATATCCTTCATACTCTCGCCTTGAACTCGTAGCAAAAAGTCAGCTTGAGGACGAAACATCGAAGGATCAACTTTGTAGTTGGCTTCTACATGCTCCTGAGCCAGAATCGGCTCTCCTGCTGCTACTTGGCCAATCAAGGGCAAACCGAGTTCATCATTTGCCACATTATCTTGCAGCAAAATACGGATACCTCTTGATGCTCCAGGAATGATCTCGATTGCTTGTTTTTTTGCTAATGCTTTTAAATGCTCTTCGGCAGCATTAGCTGATCGAAATCCCAACTCTCTAGCGATTTCCGCTCTTGTTGGAGGCATACCATAGGCATCAATTTTATCTTTGATCAAATCGAAGACTTGTTGCTGGCGGGGGGTTAACGGCTTCATAATTCACCTGTCTTTTTATACAGTTAACTGTGAGTATATCCAGTATTTTGTAGTTTGCAATCAAAAGGTGTTATTTTTTAACCACTAAGTGCTGCGAGTCTTTATCAGAGCTATTTTCTAACGCAAAAAACACTTTCTGAGGCACAAAAATCATAAAACATTTTGATTTAGACATAAAAGCTTTATCCAGTTTCTGGTATTCTTGCGCACAAA
This sequence comes from Vibrio sp. TH_r3, assembly GCF_033101115.1. NCBI lineage: Bacteria > Pseudomonadati > Pseudomonadota > Gammaproteobacteria > Vibrionales > Vibrionaceae > Vibrio > Vibrio sp. TH_r3. Next base: position 6,089 of record NZ_JAWMPW010000029.1, read on the forward strand.
TTACTTTTAGCGAAACTTTGTCATCCATTAATACGATGCAGTTTCATCATTAGTACAACGGAAATGCACTGCATTTTTGATCACTTTTGAGGCGATACATCTAATGTCATCTGGACGAATAATTTCACGCTCACTTTTAAAATTGCCATTGTCTTTTTTAGTAAAAAGTACCGCGATCCCAACAAATCCTATTGCAGACTTACAGATTGATATTAATAAACCTATCATCTACGCGTTGCCGTTTCGTTCAAATATCGATCTCCTAACGCTAAGAAAGAAAGCATTGGAGATTGGTCTTCCCGATCCTCTCTCTCCGCTTGAAGTAAACGGTAAAGAACTTGGTCGATATGTATTTATTAGTTCTCGACCAACGATTCTAAGAAATGACAAACATATTCCTACTGAATCAGTCTCACTCTTTCGCGACTTATTGAAATTGCATGATGAAGATTCAGAACTTGATATTCAGGTCATCCCATCATCTGTTCTATGGGGAAGAAAACCGGGTAAAGAAGCCGATTTAAGACCTTACCTGCGAGCCATGAACGGTCCGCAAAAAGCCGCAGCGGTAATTCTTTCTGGCCGAGATTGTATGGTTAGGTTTAGCCCTGTGGTTTCACTACGTTATATGGCTGATGTACACGGTACCGATAATTCAATTGCCCATAAACTCGCAAGAGTAGCTCGTACACATTTCTCTCGTCAAAAGCTCGCAGCTACAGGACCAAAACTTCCGAACAGAGAACAACTATTTACTCGCTTATTAGATTCTGAAGTCATTAAAAAAGCGATAGAAGATGAATCTAAAAGCAAAAACATCAGTATTGAAAAAGCACGCAAAGAAGCCCATTCAATATTAGACGAAATAGCGGCCAATTTTTCTTATTCATTAGTAAAAAATGGTGAACGAATTCTTGGCTGGTTTTGGAATAAGCTCTATCAGGGACTAACAATAAACAATGCGGCGACCGTTCGTCGCTTAGCTCAAGATGGCCATGAAATTGTTTATGTCCCTTGTCATCGTAGCCATATGGATTATTTGCTGCTCTCTTATGTTCTATACCATGAAGGTATGGTTCCTCCGCATATTGCTGCTGGTATAAATCTGAACTTCTTCCCTGCTGGGCTTATTTTCCGCCGCGGCGGGGCATTTTTCATTCGCCGCAGCTTCAAAGGGAACAAGCTCTACTCCACTATCTTTCGTGAATATCTATCAGAATTATTTACCAAAGGATATTCAGTGGAATATTTCAGCGAAGGCGGGCGTTCTCGAACGGGTAGATTGCTTCCTGCAAAAACAGGTATGCTGGCAATGACCATTCAAGCCATGTTACGTGAACAAACTAGACCTGTCACATTAGTACCAATCTATATTGGTTACGAACATGTTATGGAAGTATCGACTTATGCCAAAGAGTTGCGCGGTAAGCGCAAAGAAAAGGAGAATGCAGGCCAAGTTATCAAGACCATTAGAAAACTGCGCAATTTTGGGCAAGGATATGTAAATTTTGGCCAACCTATCCCATTGAATCAATTTCTCAATGAAGAAGTTCCAACATGGAAACAAGACATTAATCCACTTGATCCACCAAGGCCTCAATGGTTAACGCCTACTGTAAATAAGCTTGCAGTTAAAATGATGACCAATATCAACGACGCTGCAGCGGCTAACGCATTAACACTATGTGCTACCGCTCTATTAGCTTCACGTCAACGAGCCTTATCCAGAGAAACCTTAATAACGCAAATCGATTCTTATTTATCTTTACTAAAAAATGTACCGTATTCAGATACTTTCACCATGCCAACACTACCAGCTGAAAAGTTAGTTGACCATGCGTTATCACTCGATAAGTTTGTTACCGAAACCGACACAATAGGCGATATGATTTCACTTGATCGAAATCAGTCAATTTTAATGACCTATTATCGCAATAATATCATTCACTTATTTGCTTTGCCGTCGCTGATTGCTCACCTGGTTGTTCGCCATGAAAGCTTATCTATCGACTATATAAAATCGGTTGTTCACCAACTCTATCCTTTCCTTAAAAAGGAATTATTTTTAAACTACGCTCAATCGGAGTTAGATCAAACCGTAGACAATCTTCTGACCGAATTACTGAGACAAAAACTGGTGTGTCGTACAGAAGATACTATTTGCATTGATCAACAAAGAATTCAGTCGCTCATGCTACTTGCTCGTACGATTGCTGAAACACTTCAACGTTATGCTATTTCTGTCAATTTACTTGGCGCAAACCCCGAGCTAGAGAAATCTCAATTGGAGCAAAAATGCCAAGAAGTGGCGCAAAGGCTTGGTCGATTGCATGGTATCAATGCGCCTGAATTTTTTGATAAAGGCGTATTTACCTCTCTCTTTAGCACCTTAAAGGAACAAAAATATGTCGACCTTGATGGTCGCTGTAATACAGAAAATACTCAACATCTTGCATATGTACTATCAGCGTTACTTCCCACAGAAGTAAGGCTGACTATTCAAGAAAGTTTATACAGTGAAATATGAGATGAATAGCTAAGTTGTCAATGAGGATGCGGGGATGACTCGATAAAAATAATATTAACAACTGACCGTATAAGCATTTGAAAGGAAATAGCGAGTATCATTTAACTATGATGGTACTCGCTTTTATATATTTCAGTATTAATAACTGAAATATATAGCCACAGCGATGACAAAGCCAACGTTATTATTATTTAAAAATGCCTTGAAGCACTGTTCTCTTTCTCTCTTTTTAATCAGGTTTTGCTGATAAACAAATAATCCAGCTGAGACTAACAGTCCCCAATAAAACACCGATCCTAAATGTAACCAACTACCAAGAACGATAAATAACCCCAATGTCATAAGTTGTAGGCAGCCAATAATGGCTTTATCACGTTGACCAAATAGAATAGCGGTTGATTTAACACCTATTTTTAAATCATCCTCTCGATCCACCATCGCATATTGCGTATCGTAAGCTATTGTCCATATAGCATTTATTACAAACAACAACCAAACTGGAGCCACTAATTCATTCGCTTGTGCTGCCCACGCCATCGGAATAGCCCAACTAAAAGCTAAGCCTAAAAACAGTTGAGGTAAATGGGTAAATCGTTTCATAAATGGATAAATAAACGCGAGAATTATCCCTATGAAAGACAAATGGATGGTTAACTCATTCATGGTAAGAACAAGAATAAATGACGATAAAGCCAACACAAAAAACAAGATAATCGCTTCTACCGGTTTTACCATCCCTGAAGGTAAAGGTCGTTTTTGTGTTCGCTTGACGTGACCATCTATTTTTCTATCGGCAAAATCATTAATGACACAGCCAGCCGATCTCATTAACAAAACACCTAATACGAACACAATCAACACATCAAGTTTAGGACTTCCTTCAGCGGCAAGTAGCAAAGACCATAAAGTTGGCCATAATAGCAGTAATGAACCTATAGGCTTATCCATCCGCATTAATTGCCAATAAGATCGTGCTTTTATAAAACTCATTTCACCTCCACTTCCTTGAGATAAACCGGTGAGCCTGGAAGAAAAAGCTCGGCGACTAACATCGGCTTATTATTCATCCATAACCTTGAACGTCTAGCAACCAACTGTTGATTCGCAACCGTTACCCAACCAAATTGTAATGCATCTCGACGAACACTCTCCACACTAAAAACGGTTAAGCCAAGAGGAGTATTACCTTGCTTTTGTAAGTCACATGGCTGCTCGTCAAGTGAATTTTCAGGGATTAACGTTCGACCAATTAACCATGCTTGAGCATCACCAAATAAAACGACTTCACGCAACAAACATGATGAATTACCTAATAAGTTTTTCTCTTCTAAGCACATCTGTGCAGAAGAAATCATCTCATTTACAGAAACGTTAACCGTCAAATCTTCACATTTTTCTTCTAAGCGGCGCGATAATGACCCTTTTTCCAATAACCAACTCAAAGAAATGTCGGAGGAATCTTGAAATAAATTGATGTCTTGCCAATCTATTTTTTTTAGGGCTGCAATGTAGGGGGAAATTAGCTCTGTCATATATTTTTATTTAGTATTGATAGAAGAAGCAATTTATACTTGGATATTAGATGCTATATTGTAACAGACTAAAACACACCTATAATCCTAATCAAAATAAAGATTACACTATTATGCTTAAACGATACGTTACTCTGCTGTTTTTTATCCTAACAAGTACTTGTTCGACTCTTGCTGTTGCAGAAGAAGAACAAAATGGACCGACGTTTGCTTACTATACATTGTCACCAGACCTAACCACCAATGTGTATGCCGAAGGTCAACGGTTAGCTTATCTGCAGGTTAGAGTTGATTTAATGGTCGCAGATAGTGCCTATGTTGCCGAGTTAGAACAACATGCCCCTCTTATCAGAGACGCTATCGTCGAACAAATAGGCCAATTAACCCAGGAGCAAGCCAAGACTCTTGCAGGAAGAGAAGCATTAAGAAAACAACTTAAAGACAGCCTAAATAACCTATTGGTAGCAGAGACAGGTAAAACACTTATCGCCGACCTATTATTTACCAAATATCTTTATCAGTAATTCGTTTTATCGCTAATTAGTTTTGCGTTCTTCCCATATAACTATCTAGGCACGCTAATAGCGCTCCTGCCAGTAATCCAACAAGATGTGCCGTATTGGCAATAGCCATATAAGGTTGGACAAATCCTAGTACCAACCAAACAAGCATAAATACAACAATAGGCTTAGGTAACTCTAAGCCCTTTTCTGGTGATAAAATCCCAAGTAACCACGAATAGCCCATTAACGCGTAGACCACTCCAGACAATCCTCCAAAATTAGAATCTTCAACCCAATATTGAGCGACACCAGATAATGCTGCGGAAAAAATAAAGATCTGGACTAATTTAATCGTACCGAGCCGCTTCTCAATATCCCCACCTAATTGCCACCACCACAGTAGATTGAAAGCAATATGAGCAACAGAAAAGTGCAGTAAAGCATGAGAAACCCAACGCCATAATTGCCATTGTTGATGCTCAGTCGACGGAAATTTCATTACAGAAAAAACTTCCTGTCTAAAGCCTAACTGCAACAGCACAAATATGAATATAGTAACCGACATCACTAAAAGCGTCACAGGGCCTGCTTTTGCTTTAACCATCGCTAATATACTTGGTGTATGGTAGCTAAATTTTTGCGTTCTGCTATCGGCTAGTTCCCATGATGCCGCTTGATATTTTTTATCTTGAGGATTCGCTAAAAATTGCTTTAACTCAGATTCCGCTTCTACTTTATCCGCTTCATTTTTTAACCAAAGCGCAAATTGGCCATCACCCTCGGGCATCAAATTTACTTCGATACGTCGAGAAGCCATGTAATCAATAAAAGCTTGAGCAAGCCTAGGATTATCAAGAACAATGAGCTTAACCATTTAGTTTCTCTGAATTGGTAGGTCAGCCGCATGCCACGCGGTAAAACCACCATCGACACTATAGACTTCTTCATAACCTTGATTAATAAGGTACTGAGCTGCACCTTGGCTACTAATTCCGTGATAGCATATAACAAGTATTGGCCGATCAAAGTCTACATCATCCATAAAAGACACCATCGTTTCGTTCGTTAAATGACGTGCAGATTCCGCATGAGATGTAAAAAAAGATCCTGCGTCTCGAATATCAACCAATACCGCATCTTTTTCACGAATTAAAGTATTCGCTCCAATTACATCAATATGCTTAAAGCTATCCACTTGATTAACCCTTTTCTATTTTATTGTTGCTTGATTGTATACCAACCGCTATTTACACCCAAGTAACATAGTTATGATTAAAGTACTTTTCTACCTTTAACTCGAAATTACTTTTATGGCATTTAGTATTATATTGTTATCCACAGATGATTAACTTTTAGTCACCTGTGGATAAAGCTGTTAATTACGTTGATAAAGTGTACCAGTTAAAAAAGATCCACTAGATGTAGTATTGATCGTCATTTTGTTGTGTATATATTAAAAACTATCCCCAATGCTATTTTAGCTCTGACTCAAGTCTATTCATTGCTTCCTGACAGGACATAAAAGTTTTTCCCACAGACTTATACACAAAATATTAAGCACAATGATCATTAATAGTGATCAAAAATAAAAAAAACCGAGATCACTTCTGATCTCGGTTTTTTATTTTTGTTTCTATCGTTTATTGCATTGCAATAAAATTCATACTGAATACACGTCTATATTTAAGGCTTTAAAACTCACCTACTGCAAGTTTAAGTTTTTTCATCGCGTTCTTTTCTAGCTGACGTATTCTTTCTGCTGATACGCTGTACATTTCAGCAAGTTCTTGCAAGGTCGATTTGTTATCTTCTAACCATCGGGAGCGGACAATATGTTGGCTGCGTTCGTCTAGTGTTGCTAAAGCATGAGACAAACGAGTATTGGTATGATGTTCCCAGTTATCCGCTTCAACATTATCGGCAACATCAGAATGTTTATCTTCAAGATACAAAACTGGTGCAGAATAACTCGAAGAGTCATCATCATCACTTTGCAATTCAAACGCTGAATCTTGAGCAGCAAGACGAGATTCCATTTCACGAACCTCTGAAGGCTCTACTCCTAATTCACGAGCAACCGTTTCAACTTCACCATTATTAAACCAACCCAAACGTTTTTTTGATTTACGCAGGTTAAAGAACAATTTACGTTGCGCTTTAGTAGTGGCGATTTTAACAATACGCCAGTTTCGAAGAACATATTCATGAATTTCAGCTTTTATCCAGTGTACGGCAAAAGAAACAAGACGTACGCCTACCTCAGGGTTAAAACGCTTTACCGCTTTCATTAAGCCGATATTGCCTTCCTGCACCAGATCCGCCATCGGTAACCCGTAACCAGAATAACCTCGAGCAACATGTACTACAAAACGCAGGTGAGACAAAATAAGACCTTTTGCAGCCTCTATTTCACCTTTATAATGTAGTCTTTCAGCTAATTCACGTTCTTCTTCGGGTGTCAGCATTGGATAACTATTTGCTGAACGTATATAGCTATCTAAGCTATCTTGTGTCACTAAACCCATTGAATACTTTTGGATTGCCATTCAGTTCCTCATTCATTTAACATTGAGCGAAATTTTTGTACCTAATCCCAGTCATATTGAACTTAATTACTATAAAATTCAATAAAAGGGATCAGTAATTATCCACAGATATAAATACTATACAACCGCAATTTCTATATATACCGTATTTCTACAGTGAATTGTTTACCTATTTTAAGACACAAAACTATTATACAGGTTCAATTTCTTTCATATGTTTCTTAGCTGATAATAATGCTGCGCAATAGCCAAGGAAAATTCCAAGCATCAATAAAAGCAAAGACTCATCCCAATTTAAGCCAATCAAACGAAATTGACTATCGTATAACATGGCTAACCTTTCCACTGCACCATTAGCTGCAACCGTCATTGCTGCTGTCAACACCCATGCACATACCGCACCAATTAAACCAAACCACATACCGGAGTATAAATAAGGTCTCAAAATAAAACTATCGGATGCGCCAATCAACTTCATGACTTGAATTTCTTCTTTGTGCGCTAAAATAGTAAATCTTAGCGTATTACCAACGATGAGAAAGACAGCACTGAGCATCAAAACTGCGAGAGTAACAACAACCGTAATCGCTAGGTGTTTTATTGCATCTAAACGAGCAAGCCAATCTTCATCTAACCTCACATCGGTTATTCCCTGCTCTTTACTTATTGCTGAAGCTATTGACTTGATATCTTGATCGTTTGTAGCGGAAGGTTGAACTACGAGAACCGCTGGAAGCGAATAATCGGTCAGCAAGGAAATGGCTTGATCAAACCCAGAGTACTCACTCATATCACTAAGGCCTTGCTGAGAAGAAATGTATTGAACACTTGCTACATTTTCCCAATTCTCTATCTGATCTTTAAGTACCATAATTCTTGCTTCGGCGATATCTTCTTCTATATAGGCACTAATCGAAGCAGGACTAGTCATGCCTTCACTCACTTTAGCGACATTTTTTGTAACTAAATAAATGCTGGTTGGCAAAGATAATGCCATCGCAATAACCGCTAACGTTAAAATATTACCTAAAGGCCTATACCAAATTTGTATAAATGATGCTTTAGCTTGTCGAAGATGAATACCGAAAAAGCCAACACGTGCTGCTCTCTTCTTTTGACGAGATTTATTGGCCATAACCTTCAACCTCACTTAAAAAACCTTGGTTTAATTCAAATCGTCTATACTGAGGCCGAGTATTAACTAAACCTATATCGTGAGTTGCCACTAAGACGGAAACTCCTGCTCGGTTAAACTCTTCAAGTAATAGCATCGTTCGATTAGACAGTTCTGGATCTAGGTTACCGGTTGGCTCATCAGCTAAGACTAAAGTAGGTCGATTAACCACGGCTCTCGCAATCCCAACTCGTTGTTGTTCACCACCTGACAATTGACTCGGTAAACATTTAGCTTTATCTAATAAACCAATTTTATCTAATGCTGCCGACACACGACGCTTAATGTCATTTTCTGTCGCCAGTTCTATTCTCATAGGCAACGCGACGTTTTCGAACACTGAACGATCCATAAGTAAGCGATGATCTTGAAAAACAATACCAATATTTCGTCGTAGTAAAGGAATATCGCTATTCGATATTTTGCTAATATCATGGCCGTTAAAGTGGATAGAGCCATCCGAAGGACGTTCCATCGCACATATTAGCTTTAACAAAGTACTTTTACCTGCACCAGAATGACCACCAAGGAAGGCCATTTCACCTTGCCTAAGATGAAAGTCTACTTTTTGGAGTGCTTGCCGTCCTCCTCGGTAAGCCTTACTAACCTGCTGAAATTTAATCACCCATAATCCCTCTTGCTATGCCCACTCACTTCTTACGCCTACTGATTTTTAATGCATAATTTGGCCTTTAAGATAAAAGCTTAATCGTTAATCTTCCCTGCTAAATAGCGCTTCTATAAAACTATCGGATTCAAAAGGTCTAAGATCATCTATTCCTTCGCCGACACCAATATATCGAATTGGTATTTGAAACTGGTCGGCAAGAGCAAAAATAACGCCACCTTTAGCGGTTCCGTCAAGTTTTGTGAGCGTAATACCTGTTACTGGAGATACGTCACTAAATAGCTTAGCTTGGCTAATCGCGTTTTGTCCGGTACCTGCATCAAGCGTTAACATAACTTCATGCGGAGCAGATTCATCCACTTTTTTCATGACACGCACGATTTTACGTAGCTCTTCCATTAAATGGCCTTTGTTCTGTAAGCGTCCTGCCGTATCAGCTATCACGACATCAACACCACGAGCTTTGGCCGCTTCTATCGCATCATAAATAACAGACGCACTATCGGCGCCAGTATGTTGAGCAATAACGGGCACGTTGTTCCTCTCACCCCATACTTGCAATTGTTCGACAGCAGCAGCACGGAAGGTATCCCCTGCGGCCAGAATGACTTTTTTACCATCCGCTTGGAACTGCTTAGCCAATTTACCAATAGTGGTTGTTTTACCAACACCATTAACACCAACCATTAATATGACATACGGTGAGGATTGACTATCAATTTCTAATGGTTGCTCTACTGTGGAAAGGATCTCTGCCATCTCTTCTTTCAGAAGCCCGTACAGTGCCTCACCATCTTTTAAATCACGTCGCGAGGCTTTATCAGTCAAGTTATTAATGATTTTTTGCGTCGTATCCATTCCCACATCCGCAATAAGAAGCTGTTCTTCTAACTCTTCAAACAGATCGTCATCTATTTTTTTACCTTTAAATAGACCAAAAAAACCGGCTCCGATATTCTGTTTAGTTCGAGCTAAACTGCGTTTTAAGCGGGTAAAAAAACCTTCAACAGGCTTCTCTTGCTCTTGAATTCGGTTAACATTAACGCTCTCGTTAAGTTCAGTTCCTGTTGCTTGAACCTCTAACTCCACGTTTTCAGGTATAACGGTTTCAGCTTTAGGGGTATGTTCAACGAAGTCATCACTAGCATCTTCTGTTTCATCTACCGCAACTGGCGTTTCTGTCAACACTTCAGTTTCTTGCGTATTTGAAACCGAATCAGCAGGTGTATCCGTTTTATTATCAACCGCTACACCTTGATCATTTTGTTGAAGCTCTTCACTTTCTTTATGGTCTGTATCTTGACTTTGGTCTTGTTCATCCCCGAAACCAAGCCATGAAAATAGGCCGCGCTTTTTCTTTTCTGTCATCGACATGAGTCCTAGATTTAACTAACTATTTCTAAATTCGCTGCTCTGTAATAAATTAAAACAGAGAAAAATAACAAAGTACTGAATAATTTCTGTTTTGATTGGTACACTTTGCCATTATCTAACAGAGCATACTAACACTTTATTAGCGGTCAAAAAATCCATGTCAAGAAGTCGAAGTAAAAACAGTTCACAAAAAACATCTCAGCAAGGCTCAATTCGTATTATTGCAGGTATATGGCGAGGTAGAAAACTACCAGTTGGACAAGCTGAAGGATTGAGACCCACTACTGACCGAGTCAAAGAGACATTATTTAATTGGCTAGCCCAAGACGTACCACAAGCAAACTGTTTAGATTTATTTGCTGGCTCAGGTAGTTTAGGCTTTGAAGCTGCATCTCGCCAAGCGAAAAATGTTGTCATGCTTGAGCTCAATAAACAAACTCACTTACAACTGACTAAGAACATAGCGACAATCAATACAAGCAATATAAAAGCCATCAATACCGATACCTTGTCGTTTCTTTCTGAACCGGGAACCCCTTTTGATATTGTTTTTATTGACCCACCATTTAGACAGGGACTATTAGAGGAATGTCTACAACGGTTAGAAAAGAATAATTGGTTGGCAAAAAATGCTATGATTTATATAGAAACTGAAAAAGAACTCGTACTGCCTGATATACCAAACAACTGGTCACTGTATCGCGAAAAGAATGCTGGGCAAGTGAGCTATCGATTATTTGAAAGGAATAGCCAATGAAAATCTTGATTTTATTAGCCAAAGTATCAATTGCCTTCGTTTGGCTAGTACTATTGTTGAATATTTTTATGCCCTTTCCTGGCAAAGCGGCCATTGCGCTTTACATTATGACCGGATTCTTGTTTATGATGCATGCTGTTCAGATGCTCATATTCATTGGGGCATTTGGTGATAAAATTAAAATCACTGGATGGGAAAAGTGGTCTATTTTAATTTTTGGCATTTTTGCTTTACTCGATATAAGAAGAAATCACATGATGTAAAAAGGCGCCAAATTTGGCGCCTTTTTACATCATTGACTCACGAAACTGATTATTGAATAGCGTAAAAACTAAACAACATCTCGTTCTTAACCAACATAATTTTTTATACCATCAAGGAACATCTGAGTAGAGATCATAACCAATATGAGGCCCATTAATCTTTCTACTGCATTCAATCCTTTCTCACCCAATATTTTATGAAAGAAGTTACTAAACATAAATACAAAGAAGTTTGCTACCCACGCAATTAATAATGCCGCAGTCCAATCCCAAATTTGGTCAGGGTATTGGCTAGATAATAACAGCAACGATGCCATAACCGATGGGCCGGCAATCATAGGGATAGCCATCGGGACAATGTAGGGTTCTTCACCAGCCGCAAGCCCGGTCACTCCACCCTGTTGTGGAAATATCATACGAATAGCGATAATAAATAGAATAATACCACCAGAAATACTCAATGTTTCTGGTTGTACTTGTAAAAAATCTAGTATTGTCTTCCCACCAAATAAAAACGCTAACAGAATCGTAAGAGCAAAAAAGAGCTCTCGTATTAAAATTTTTCGACGTCTTTTCGGTTCGATGTGTTTAAGAATGGATAAAAAAACCGGTAAATTACCTAACGGATCCATAATTAAGAACATCATCGTCGCAGCTGACAATATATCCATTTTTTGTATTACTCCATCGAATCTTTATGTTTTGAGTTATTACCTTGGAACGTACATACGTGGTGAAGGACGTAAATTAAAGGTCTAGACAAAACACCAGCGCAACGTTGCTAACGAGTTAAATGACGACATAAACAAACCACATTTAGGCAATAACTGACGCAACAATCAAAGAGTGACCTAAAAGAAAACCACCAGAAACCCAAGACTCTACGTTAGTGAAATAAGTTCGATAATTATTTATAACATCTACTACCATGGTGAAAATCAAGATAATACAAGCCAAACAGCCATATAAATTTTCTATACTGGTATTGTTCATCCAAACAGCCAAGGCAGCCCAAAACATCTGCAGCATCACCAACCCAATAATAGAGACGGGAAGAATAATAGTGTCTAATTTTGGAAGCAATAGTAGGACAATAATCACACTACCAGCGATTAATAAAGCAGGAACCCACCATGCAATATCACCATGTAATTGCGACCAAAATCCTTTACTGTATGACACAAAAGCAATGAGCAAAACCACAAAACTCTTACTCATATTAGGCTTCAAAAATTTATAGGCAATATCAGAAAAACAGGAAAGAATAAGACCAATCGCAACCCATACAAACTGTGGTTTATCTGAACCATTCAGAAATAAAAGAGCAATTAAAGACAGTAGAGCCACAGTTCTAAACACATAAGACAGCTGTTTATGATTACCATTTGCGGTAAAAATATGAATTATTCCAGAAAGCCCAACTATCAACCAGCTAAACATACATTGTCCTTTTTAAACCAATGGCGGTTAGTTTAGAAAAATAGTAAATTTAGTCCAGCATTAATCATCAATAGTTCGATCTTTACAATAATTAGCCATTTTATGTTATGTAACTGTTAATGATTGGCTTAATTTAATGTTAATTATAAGTGTCGTACTAGTTTATCCCAATATACGGCATAAACACCTAACGCTGCTAACGTGAAAAATAGCATCACTAAAATAGCCGCTCGCCATATAAACACGTTGGCTCTAGGGGTTAATTCTTTTTCGCACAAATCACATGTTGCAAAAAAAGCTTTATTATCCTCTAACTTATAATCGTCTTCATGCACAATTTTATTACGAATAGTGGCGACATATCTCAATTTTTTGGCCATGTCATGGGGTAGCCGTTCTTCACAACTTGTAATAAGTTGATGTAAACCTTTACCATCTGCATGGTAATGAATCCGCAATAGCTTCTCAATACGACGAGAGCGCTTTACGACTTCCTCTATATCCGACATATTGTTCTCCTATCACTTATTTATAATAATTTTACACAAGTATAAATTAATTCCTCTCAAAAAGAGAATGACTGATTTATTAAGGTAATAACCAAGCAGTCTTAGTGCTTTTGGATACTATCCAGCTGAGAAAAAGTGCCCCTGCACCACTAAAAATAGTCCAAAATGGAATAACCAACAATGGTTGCCCTAAAACACGACTGGTTTCAACATCGCCTCCTTCTAGGCCATAAAATGTTTTTAACGGCCATAAAAAAACAGGGTGCAAAATGTAAATACCTAAAGAGTAACGGCTAATAAAAGCAACAATACTTCTTGCTGTGCCATTAATATAATCCGCATAGAAACGGCACAGCATAAACACCATAGACGCAGCAAATACTGTATTTATAGTTTTATAGGATAACCACCGACCAACAGTATATTTTTCTAGCGCAATACTATTCATCGTTACCATGCCAACACTGGCTGCTAAACCAATCAAACCCGCAAAAATAAACCAAATTATCACCTGTTTTGTTAATGCAATTTTTTGATACAGCACGTAACCAAGCAATAAATAACCTGAATATAACCATAGTTCATGGCTCCAAAAACCATCTATTTTAAATAAATATAATGTCGTGGTTAATAACCAGAAAAATAGAAAAAACAAGACAGAGGTGCTGTCCACTCTAGCAATAAATACCTGCAGAAACGGGATAACAAAATATAGAGGCAGAAAATAGTAAAAGAAACCTAGATGATAATAAGTTTCTTGTCGGTAGCTATTTACTAAAAGGCTCATAGATATATCAACATCATAGCCATCTAGGGACCAACCAGATAAATATGCGTAAAAAAGAGACCAAACAATAAAAGGCAGAAGAACCTTGCCAAGGCGACGACGTAAATAATATTTCACGTCAAAAGGCCTTGCATCAGTAAGCATCAGCCCACCAGTAATCATAATAAAGACCGGTACTGCCCAGCGACTCATACCATTAATAGTAATAGCAGAGAACCATTCATGGAATGGTATTACACCTAACTCATGCCGATAGGGAGCAAGAACATGGATAGCAACAACTGCTAGGGCTGCAACGCAACGCAGTAAATCAAAGAAAAAAACTCTTTTTTCCATTATCGTCTCTGTTAGTTAAAACAAATCATACTTGCATATAACCAATAAAGTGTATTCGTTGGCTGATAGGCTGACGTATTCATGGTTTGAGTAGCGACAAAACTTATCTGGCTATATTACCTGTCATTGAAGAAACAAATAGTCAGAAATAAGTAAAAAAACGCCACCATAAAAATAGCCGCGTTTAATCTTACTATATATTTACTTTATCGAGTTTTAGGTAAATAAATAGAAATAAATGTCGTGAGAGCTAAAAAGACAAAAGAAACCCATAAACAAGCCGATAGTCCTGCAATTTGAAATACCCACCCAGATAATATGGTACCAATAAGCCGTCCCATTGCATTAGCCATGTAATAAAATCCAACATCTAGAGAGACACCGTCGCCTTTCGCGTAGCTAACAATCAAATAAGAATGAAGAGATGAATTTACGGCAAAAACCGCACCAAATGCTAATAAACCAACAATAATAACCAATTCCGGTCGCCACTCAATTTGCACACCGTAAGCCACAATACCAGTAATGACTGTTAACAATCCGACCCATACAATAGCAGCGGAGCCGTCAGGCACTTTTCCTTGAGCTTTACCTGTTATTTTAGGCGCTAAAGCTTGGACCACACCATAAGCTATTACCCAGAGTGCCAAAAAACCACCAACCCATAAATGGTCCCAACCAAAAACCGACCCCAAATACACAGGCAGTGCCACTACAAACCATACATCTCGAGCTCCAAACAAAAACATCCGTGCTGCGGATAAAATATTAATACTGGGGGATTTAGAAACAATCTGTTTAAATTTAGGCTTCGTTTTCGCTTTACCCATGTCGCTTTCTAGTGAAAATAGACTACCAATCAGCACTAACGTAAGCACAATCGCCATCAAAAGTACGGCATATTGAAAACCAATAAGTGACAGCAAAAGTCCACCAATAAAGAAACCGGCACCTTTCAATGCATTTTTAGAACCAGTGAGAATCGCTATCCATTTATACAAAGCTCCTTGTTGGTCATCTGGCACTAAAGTTTTTATCGCACTTTTGGCACTCATTTTATTCAAATCTTTAGCAATGCCAGATATCGCTTGAGCCATCATTACCCAAGGAATCGTTAACCATATACTCGGTACCGCTAACATAACTAAGGCAACAATCTGCAAACCTAGCCCGACATTCATCGTCCTATTAAGACCTAACCTTGCGCCTAACCAGCCGCCAACCAAGTTGGTGACAACCCCAAAAAATTCGTAAAATAAAAACAAAGAAGCGATCGCTAAAGTGCTATACCCAAGATCATGAAAATACAGCACAACCAACATGCGAAGTGCACCATCGGTAATGGTAAAGTTCCAGTAATTGAACGTTACTAACATATATTGACGAACACTTTTGCTCAAATGAGAAAACATAAACTTAATCACCATTTATAACGATAAGAGCTTTAGGAACATCGTAATCCAAAAGCTCTTTATCCTATTTTTCTAGCCAAGATTAGTTGTTGATATTCTAAATTAACGATCGTGTTTTGCTTACTTGATCAATATATTCAATTTGCAACGGCTTTGTGAATGCACCTGGGCGAAGTGCTTGAACTTCCGCTTTTATCCTCGATAAATCCCAACCAAGTTCCAACAAAATATGGGCCGCAAGCAAACCAGTACGACCTGACCCTCCCATACAATGCAAAACAACTTTATCGCCACTTTTTAAAACATCATGCAATTGAGGGCTGATCACTTGCCAATCGACCATAAACTGTTTTCCTGGGACCTGATCATCTTCAATCGGCAGATGAAACCAGCTTAATCCCACTTTTTCAGCCAACGCTGGTAAAGTGGCGACTCCAGCTTTTTCCATTTCTTCTATTTCTAATGCAGTTACAATCGCTTTGGCACCCGAATCTTTAAGTTGTTGTAACGAGGCTTCTAATTCAAGCTGTTTAGTTCCTGGACAAGGCGTTAAAATCAGTGCCGCGCTATTATCTGCAATATTAAGTTGCCATGATGGATGAGTCATTATATTCATTCCTTTTATGCTAAACCGACTTTACGTGCCAATTCTGAAGTACGAGTGGCATATCCCATCTCATTGTCATACCAAGCATAAATTTTAACCATGCGAGAACCAACAACCATGGTAGATAAAGCATCGACAATCGTTGACCGTTGGTCGCCTTTATAATCAATTGACACAAGCGGACGTTCTTCATACCCCAAAATTCCTTTTAACTCGCCTTCCGACGCTTCTTTCAGTAACTTATTTACTTCTTCTGCTGTTGTGTCTCGCTTCACATCAAAAATAATATCGGTTATTGACGCATTAGCTAAAGGGACTCGTACTGCATGGCCGTTAATACGATCTTTTAATTCTGGAAAAATTTCAACAATCGCCGTCGCTGATCCAGTCGTGGTAGGAATTAAGCTCATACCACATGCTCGTGCTCTACGTAGATCTTTATGTGGTGCATCTAAAATAGTCTGAGTGTTCGTCAAATCATGAATGGTTGTGAAAGCTGATTGTTCAATACCTAGCTGTTCATGAATCACTTTTACTACGGGTGCAATACAGTTGGTTGTGCAAGATGCCGCTGTTACGATTTGATGTTTTTCAGGGTCAAATATATGGTCATTTACACCAACAACAATATTCGCGATACCTTCTTCTTTAACCGGAGCCGATACCACCACTCGCTTAACTCCTTGAGATAAATATTTGTTTAACATCGATGTTTTTTTATGGACACCTGTGGCTTCGATTACAACATCGCATCCTGACCAATCAACCGAATCAATATCACGCTGTTGGGTTGTTGCAATACGTTTTCCCTGAATAATAATGTCTGTTCCATCGGCAGCTACTTCATGCTGCCAACGACCTTGAATAGAATCGAACTCCAGTAAATGCGCTAAAGTTGTGGTATCACCGGCTACATCATTAATTAAAACAAATTCCATATCAGGCCAGTCATAAGCAGCTCTTAAAGCCAAGCGGCCAATACGACCAAATCCATTAATTCCTACTTTAATTGTCATATCTCTTTATCCTAAGTAAATAACTTAAAAACACATTTAGCATTGATCGGGACGATTCTTCATTGCATTTAAATGCTCAATATCTGTTTTATACTGTTCCATTAAACAGTTTGATTGTTTCAATCCGTCGATAATTTTCTGTAGCCAGCCAGGTAAATTATCAGCCACTCGATAATAGACCCACTGACCCTTTCGTTGATCTTGCAAAATCCCAGATTGACGTAGCTGTGCCAAATGACGTGATACCTTCGGTTGACTCTCTTGCAATGCGTGAGTTAACTCACAAACGCACAGTTCTTGTTCTCGAGCAATTAAAAGCAAGCAGCGAACCCTGGTTTCATCTGACAACATTTTAAAAAATTGATTAGGCAACATCACCACACCCCATATATGCATATACGTATATCTTATACAACTAAACCAACAAAACAACCTTGAACAAAAATTGTCATCAAATCTTCATATCCATTGAAACATTAAAAAATACCGCCAAATACGCTGAGAAAATAATTCTGCAATTTCAACCAGTGATCATGAATGGTATGCTAATTTTGTTCTCCGTTAAGTAGCGGCACCAAAACGAAACCTATAGGCAGTTATAAGTATGAAGAAAACAGCCCACCACACCGACTATCAAACAATGATGGATAATGAAGTTACACAACTTTGGCAACAAAGAGAGCAAGGATATGTAGAAGGAGTGGCAGGGAAGAAATTATTTTGGGTGTCTCTCACCGATCCACAACATGAAAAAGCCATCGTAATTATGAATGGTCGAGTGGAAACCGTATGGAAATATCAGGAGATTTTTTATCATCTATTTACTCTAGGTTATGACATTTACTCATTTGATCATCGAGGGCAAGGTCTATCGGATAGGCTGACCGAAGACCAACAAATTGGCCACGTCAATCGTTTCTCTGATTACATTACAGACGCAAGAACATTAATCGATAGCTTTGATTTAAAGCGTTACAAAAAACGTTTTATGTTAGCTCATTCTATGGGAGGGGCAATATCTATACGTTATATACAAACAACTCCCACACATAATTTTGATGGATTACTTTTAAGCGCACCGATGCTCGGTGTTCATTTGTCTCCGTTTATTAAAATGATCGCCCCCTATTGGGCTAATCTAATCAGTCATTGTTCAGCGGTTCCTCGGTATTTAACCAAAAACACAACATACAAAGCCAAAGATTTTTCTACCAATGCGTTAACATCTTGTCCAACTCGCTATGCCTGGTTTAGACACCTTTACGAACAAATGCCACAACTAAAATTAGGCGGTCCAAGCGCATGTTGGGTATGGCAAAGCTTAACGGCAGCAAAAGAATGCCTGAAGAATACAAATAAAATCACAATTCCAATATTATTATTACAAGCAGAAAAAGATGTGGTTGTGTGCAACAATGATCAAATAACATTTATCTCCGCATTAATGAAAACCAACGCAGATGTCGTTCTAGAAACAATAAAAGAAAGCCAGCACGAAGTCCTATTCGAACGTGATGAAATAAGAGATATCGCACTGAAAAAACTGGAACAATTTCTTAATAATCATTAATTTTCAAAATTATAAACAATTTTATAAACACTAAAGTTCGATATAAATAGGGAAAAGAACACCACTAACTTTACCCTCTTTTTCTATACCGTTTTGCCCTAAACTACATGCGCTTAAATCATTTAATCCAAAGAAGAGTTTTATGAACGTAATCAAAAATCAATCTTTTCAAATTGTTGCCTCAGATCTAGATGGCACACTTCTCGCTCCAGATCACCAGTTAAGTACCTTTAGTAAACAAACCTTGAAAGAATTGCACGAAAAAGGTTATACCTTTGTATTTGCTACTGGGCGTCATCATGTAGATGTAGCACAAATGCGTAAGCAAGTAGGGATACCTGCTTATATGATCACATCAAATGGCGCTCGAGTGCATAATCAGAAAGACGATTTAATGTACAGCAAAAACTTAGATGAAAGCCTAGTTCAACCAATTGTCGATATCATTAAAAAAGATCCCAAAATTCGTATTCACATCTATCAAAATGATTCTTGGCTTATGAATCAAGAAGATGAAGAAATCAAAAAATATCACAAAGATTCAGGATTTCACTATACCGTTTTTGATGTCGAGCAAGCTCCAACAACCGGTATTGCAAAGCTATTTTTCACCTACCCCGATCATGATTATTTAGTTACTTTCGAAGATAAGCTCAATAAACAATTTGCCGGACGTATCAGTGTTGTATTTTCAACGCCTTGGTGTCTAGAGGTCATAGCATATGGGGTATCGAAAGGAGAAGCACTCAAAGCAGTAGCAGATTCTATTGGTTCTTCACTAGATAAATGCATTGCTTTTGGTGATGGAATGAATGATGTCGAAATGTTATCTATGGCAGGAAAAGGATTGGTTATGCAAACATCACATGAGAAAGTAAAAAAAGCGCTACCAAACAACGAAGTCATCGGCTCTAATGAGCATCATGCTGTTGCACATTACCTTAAAAAGCACTTGTTTTAATTCAATGTCTTAACATTGAATTAATAATACAAACCGTGTCTTTTTTCATTAGATAATAAATTTTATATTGGTTAATCTATTGAAATAGATATGTCTATATCACTAACCGATAATTTAAATAAAATAGGGTTCTGTTATGAGTTTATTGCATAAATCAGTTGCTATCGCATTAGTAGGCTTGATTCAAGCTTGTTCATCTTCACCACAACAAATTGAACAGATAACAGGATCGAGTAACCTTGTCCAACTCTCAGAGGTTGAAACACCTCTCGCTCCAACCTTTATAATGCGAGGTACGGCGATACTCGGCCACGAAACTCAAAGCTTTGTTGCTTGTGGAAGTAATCAGCAATATTGGCTAGAAGTAGACCCCAATTTACTTAATCAAGCAACGAATCTCACCTCTGACCCTTACCAACCCATCTACGCTGAATTTATCGGTCATTTAGAGAAAACATCCATTGCTGGCTTCGATAGTGATTTTGCTGCCCGTTTTATTGTTTCTGGAATCAATGTTCTTACAGTTGAAAATGTTGAACGTTGCGATCAACCTTATCGTTCAACTAAAGCATTCGGCAATGAGCCTTTTTGGTCAATTGAGTTTAGTGATGAAAAGACCCGCTATCAGCAATTAGGCGTTGATGAACGCGGATTATCATTGTCCTCAACACGATTAAATCCAACTGAACGTACTTATCATTTTGATCAAGGCCAACTAACTATTACCAAAGAATTATGCACCGATTCTATGAGCGACAGTTTATATGGTTGGACATCGTCGCTTGAAAATAACGACACAACCAAGAATGGCTGTGCGACCTTAGCCAATCAAGACGCTACGTTAAAGTGGGCTAACACGTATGTTGCTACCAGTACTTACACCTCTGGGTTCGATGTTGAGTTACAGTTAAACCCGGACCATACTGCCACCACTACCTATTCATATGCGACTGGCTTACCTACTACAGAGTCTGGATTCTGGCAAGAGCTCAACACTGATCAGGTGCAAGTGGTTATGACCCATCACCAAGGACAACGGTTAGTTGCAGAGCGATTATTTACACTCAAAGGTAATCAACTTATTGCAGAATATGAAAAGGTGACAGGAAAAGTTTATCCAATAGCCAATGGTGGATTGGTTCTGTACAAGAACACACCATAGAATGTCTAATATAAATAAAAAGCCGTGTCCAAAATGCGGCTTTCACTTCAATTGTATTTGTCAGTATTCACCCAATTTAATCAGCACAAGCCAGTTTGTACTTTTGCTGCACCCAAATGAACATTATCGTTTAACTAATACGGGCAAACTGGTGCAACAAAGCCTCTCAAGTTGCCTCAGTTTTACTTGGGATAGAGTCAATCCACCACAAGCTCTCCTTAAACTCATTGCCGACAAGCAATATAATACTGTATTGCTCTTTCCCAATAATGAAAGCCAGCCAATCAGTCAAGAAACAATCCACCATAGTGGAAAAGCTTCATTGTTTATTATCCTAGACTCTACTTGGCAGGAAGCAAAAAAAATGGTTCGTAAAAGCCCGTGGCTGCAATCTCTAGTGACAACGCATTTACTACCAGTAAATAACTCCGCCTATACTCTACGTAGAAATCAGCAAGATGGTAATTTATGTACATGTGAAACCGTCACAGAGCTACTGCATTTGCTAGGTGAAAGTGATAATGCGAAAAAATTGGATGATTTTTTTCATTTGTATCTCAACACATACAAGGCAGATAAAAACAAGCACCGTTTATAATGCCGTTGCCACACTTTTACTTTTGATAAAGAGAGTCTTTGATTCGGTTAAATGAAAAGGCCTGACTCGGATAACATACCCAAATCAGGCCTTGAAACGGCATGATAAAAATGCTTACTTTTTATAAAACAAATTATCTATCGAACCCTTTGTAGTGCTAATTAATTAGCACTAATTAGCGTTAAGGCTTGTCTAGAAACATCATTTGCTGCATGAGTCAAATCTTGTTTTTCAAGAACAATAGCTAGGTTGGCATAATCGGAAACATTCTCCCTTATCGATAATGCTTTTTCCAAATGCCCTTGAGCTTCGGTCCATTTTTCATTACGAGAAAATAGCTTGCCCAATGCACTATGAGCAGCAGCATCTTGTTCGTTTTTCTTGATCATACCTTGTAACATCACAATAGCTGGGTAGTTATCTGAAAGGTTCATCTCTGGAATAAGCTCAATAAGAGCATCATCATGATGCTTTTTCAATGACTCTAACACCAAGGTATAAGCTTCTGAATCAGCTTGTCTGGCAATTAACTGCCTAGCTAAACAGGCAACAACCTCAGCACTACGTTTCACTTTACGAGGTAAACTATTCCATAAGGAAACCGCGCCTTTACTTCCTTCCGATTGTGCTACCTCTTCTAACATTCCACAATAAGCTTGCTGACTAAGTTTGTATTGTTCTTCTGCGTCAATTAAGTTGCATTTTAACAATTTAGGTAAAATATCTTGCAGTGGTTGCCATAGTTTTAAATTGATATACGTAATTTTTAATAAATTAAGCACCAATGGATTGCTGCTATGATCAACCTGCAACCCTGTTAAAATTTCAAGCGATTGGTCAAAATTTTGCTCACGGACTTGTTGACGAGCTTTAGTCAGCTGTACGGCTAATCTAGAGTTATCTTGCTTTTCTGCTAGCTGCAAGTATTTTTCTCTTTTGTTGTTATCACCCATTTCTTGAGCCGCTTCAGATGCAATGAGATAACACAACAAGGGCATATCATGATGGTTCGCCCATCGCGTTACTTTTTTCTCGGCTGTTTGCCAATCACCTTCTAGTAATCGAATAATACCTTCGTTGGTATTGCGTCGAGCACGTTTTAGCTTTCGAACACTGAACCAATTCCAAGTGGTACTACTCATACTCATGGTCTTTTTAATTAGATATTCCAAACCAAACAGCAACGCCAATAATGCAACAATAAAGATAACCATAGTCGTAACGCTCATTTCAACCGTAGTATCTGCGATTGAAATGAGAACGTAACCTTGCTGCCCAGAAAACTGCGTACCGACAAACAACCCAATACCCAGCACCAAAAAAAGAAAGATCGCTCGAATCATTATTGTTCCTCCGCTGTCATACTGGTGACTTGGCGACGAAGGCGCTCATTGATAACATCTTTCAACGCTTTTTGTGAAACAAGTTTTATTGGGTAATTAACTTCTACATTTTGGCGCGCAAGTTGCTGTATAGATTTATTAAACTGTTTGACGGCAGGATCATCTAACTTGAAGAATTGCATCGCCCATTCATCTGCGGTTTTTAATGAATTTTCATAAATCGCTTGGTTTTCATTATAGATAGCACGAATGGCTGTTTCGATTTTACCTTTAACATTCTCTTTCAAGTAATAATGTTGCTCTGGAGCAAGCAAAGGGATCACGTTGCCTTCGCGAGTACGGAAAGTAATAAATTGCTCAGAAAAATCTTTTAACGATGTTAGTAGGTTATCTTGCCAGTCGTAGATATCTGTTGATATTTCTTTATCTTCAACAATTGGTGCATCAGGCAAAATTGCATTCGCTAATGGTAAAACATCGATTTGCTGTTGCAAACTAATGAGTCGTAATGCTAACCCATCTTTATCTATTAAGGGCACAGATTTAAGTGTGGTGATGTCTTTGGCCATTTCTTGGCGTAATGGAACTAAACTTGGATCATTTAGCACTGAAATTCGTTGATCAGCACTTTCCATTAATTTAGTTGCACTCACTACGTCCTTCTCTAAGAACAGTTTTCTACCTGCGAGTTTTACTAGATAATCGGATTCGGCTAATAACCAATCGTTTGGACGTCGGCCTTGTACATCAGTAAGTGCCACTTGTAGGCTTTTTATACTTTCGCTTTGTTGGATTAACTCTGTTTCTGCTTTGTTGTATGCCGCCGAAACTTTGCTTTCTGTCGCGGCTTCGACCGATGTAACCCGTTGCTCAAGCTGATTGTTCATATTGGCAATTTTGGCTTCCAGTTGAGCCAACTGAGACTGATGCTGGATATTTTGTTGATAAAAAGCAAAAGCACCACCACCAGCAAAAAAGAGAGAGATAATAATCGCTATCGTCCCTAACTTAACTCCACGCTTACCCTGTTTTTCTTCAAATTCAACAGGTTTAACCGTAGTTTCGTCAATATCTACTTTTTCTTTTTCCGCTTCTGGATTAACGCTAACTTTAGAATCCAAAGAACCAGAATCTGTTTTTTCCTTTTTCGGCTTATCATCAATTATCGCTTCGTCTTTTTTTTCAGGTTCTTTTTGCCCGTTATCTTTACTTGTCATGTACTTATCCTGTTGTGCATTGCTGCTGAATGACAGCGACTAAATCGGGGTTCGATGCACTTCCCGAAACCGTTATGTTACGAAATCCAAGTTGTTTTGCCAATTCTGATACTCTATTACTTGGCACAATCAGTCTTTGTCTCAAAAGCCATTCATGTTCTTCTTTAGGTATCTTATTAAAGAAGTAGCTCAATTGATCGCCACTGGTCAACACTATTTGAGTAACATTGTTGTTTTTCCAACTTTTAACACTAGAGTGTCCATCAAATAAAAGCGGTTGACGTTGGTAGACTTCACAATACTCGACATTTGCCCCCCTTTGTTCTAAGACGGTTCGGATGGTTTCCCTTCCTCCGTTCCCTCTCAATATGACTACTCTAGCATTATTAATTTGTTGAAGATGAGGTAGAATTAATAAATGCTCACTATCGCTCACTTCAGGACAGTGTACTTTCTGAGCCGTCACTTCGCTTAATTTATCCGCAGTTTTTTGACCAATCGCAAGATAACAGATCGAATCAGGCCAAAATTGCCGTTGAAATTGCAAGGTTTTATTCGCCCACTCAACCGCGGGTTTACTGACAGCAATCACAAAATTAGCCTCTTTCAGTAAGTTGGCAACATGATCACAATCCTGACCTGATGAAAAAGTAATCAATGGCTGATATATCACCGCTATGCCTATAGAGCGCAGTTCACCACATAATTGTTCACCATCAGGACTTGGTCTTGTTATCAGCACTGCCATTTTTATTCATGTTCACTATACAATTTATCAAGAATATCTTTGGCACCATCAGCAAGTAACTGATTAGCTAATTGAACACCAAGTTTTTCTGCATTATTGCGGTCACCACGAATTTCACCACGGACAATTTTACTGCCGTCAGGTTCGCCAACTAACGCTCTCAGCCATATTTGATCACCATCGAGTAATGAATAACTACCAATAGGAACCTGACATCCACCCTCTAAAGTTAAATTCATTGCACGCTCGCATAAAACACGGTCTTGTGTGTCGGTATGATTTAATGGTTTTAATAGATTTATAATACGCTCATCATCGACACGACATTCAATACCTACCGCACCTTGGCCTACAGCAGGTAAAGACTGCTCTGGCTCTATGTAAGCTCTAATTCTTTCTTCAAGTTTTAATCGTTTTAAGCCAGCGGCGGCTAACACAATCGCATCATAATTACCTGCATCCAGTTTACCGAGACGAGTCCCAACATTACCACGCAGTTCTTTGATAACGAGATCTGGGCGTGCTTCTTTTAACTGACACTGACGACGTAAACTGCAAGTTCCCACAACCGATCCCAAAGGCAATTCATCAATAGAGCCATAAGTATTAGAAACGAAAGCATCTCTTGGGTCATCTCGCTCACAAATAGTAACCAGGCCAAGCCCTTGAGGAAAATCAACTGGAACATCTTTCATGGAATGAACCGCAATATCAGCACGTCCTTCTAACATGGCTAACTCAAGCTCTTTAACAAATAACCCTTTCCCGCCAACTTTTGCCAATGGTGTATCAAGAATGATATCGCCTTTTGTCACCATGGTAATCAACTCGACCTCTAAACCTGGATGCGCAGCTTGTAGAGCGTCTCTAACATAATACGCCTGCCATAAAGCGAGAGGGCTTTTACGAGTGGCAATTCTTACGGGGGTACTATCTTTCATGAAAAATTCCGAATATTTACTTATTAATTAACAACTGTACTATCATCCTACCATCCAAAGTAAATGACATATATCGAATGTTATTAGGTCTGATAAATTGTGCTTCTTTCTCTTATTTTTGACAAAAAATATGTGATACTCATCCCAACTATGGTTACACTTAGATTCATCTTGCTTATTCTGGTGGACTTAATCTTTACCTACATGAATAACCTAAATAATGAAATCAAGCGATATCCGTTCCAAATGGCGATATCTTTACTTTTTGAGTAAAAAATGTTAGATTGATCACGTTTTGTATGTCATAAAGAATAAAAACAGAACAGAATTTATCAAATCAAGGAACTACCTTGCGGGCTTATATTCAAACCATTATCAGTAGAATTGACTATCTGAACCGGCAGCGTATCGAACGTGCGCTGGCGATTATGGATCAACAAGCCAAGCAAGTTTTCAATTTAATTCCAACGCTTCTTCATTATAATAACCCTGCTATCCCAGGCTATTACAATAAACCCGTCCCATACGGTGTTCATTCTTTAGAACAAAACGACACACAAAAACAGTTTATTAAACAAGCCGCCTCCACTCAACAAGAAGCTATTCTGCCAGGAAACGATACGCCTATTTTAGGGCTTTACACGATGGGCAGTACCTCTTCTATTGGGCAAAGTACATCAAGTGACTTAGATGTATGGGTTTGTGTCTCCCCTAAAATGAGCCACGATGAACGTTCTCATCTTAGTAATAAATGCCTACTAATTACTGAATGGGCCAAAAACCTTGGTGTAGAAGCAAATTTCTTTTTAATGGATGAAGAGCGCTTCAGGAATAATTACTCTGAGGAAATGACGGGTGAAAACTGCGGCTCCTCTCAACATTTACTCTTGCTCGATGAATTTTATCGCTCTGCTGTACGCCTAGCTGGCCAGCGGTTACTCTGGCAAATCGTTCCTCCTGAAATGGAAGAGTGTTACCAAGAATATGTCGATCAATTATGTGCCAATGGACACATTAATTGCCAGGATTGGATCGACTTCGGTGAGTTAAACCGAATCCCAGCGGAAGAGTATTTTGGTTCAAATTTGTGGCAATTGTATAAAAGCATTGATTCACCTTATAAATCCGTATTAAAAGCCATTCTTTTAGAAGCTTATTCTTGGGAATACCCCAATACTCAACTATTAAGTGTCGACAGTAAACGCCGATTTTTTGCTTACCAACCCGATTTGTACGGCATGGATTCTTATTATCTCATGCTTGACAAAGTCACCACTTATTTAGAACGCATTAACGATCACACTCGTTTAGACTTGGTGCGACGCTGCTTTTATCTTAAAACGCATGAAAAACTCTCCCGCACACCAGGCCCAGGCTCTGTTGAATGGCGTCGTGAAGCTTTAGGCAAAATGACCAAGCACTGGAACTGGAATGAAGAGGTCATTAAGCAGTTAGATAATCGCCGTAATTGGAAAGTTGAACAAGTCAAAGTGGTTCACGATGGATTGCTTGATGCGTTAATGCTAAGTTATCGAAACTTAATCCAATTTGCTCGACGAAATGACATTACTTCCGCCATAAGTCCTCAAGATATCAGTATTCTGGCCAGAAAGCTCTATGCGGCTTTTGAGGTATTACCTGGTAAAGTGACCTTGTTGAATCCTCAAATATCACCAGATTTACACGAGCCTGATCTCAGTTTTATCCAAGTTCCTCAAGGCCATAGTAATCCCGCCGGTTGGTATCTTTATAAGCAACCACTGGTCGCCCACAAACTTATAGGCTCAAAAAGTCTTGAGCATAATGAATATTTGAGCAAGTTAGTTTCATGGTCTTTTTTTAATGGCTTAATTACTGAATCAACACGATTGCATTCTGTTGTTAGAAATGCACAAATTGACATAGATAAGTTTTATCAAATGGTAAGTGATCTGCGAAATACTTTTTCTTTACGAAAACGTCGCCCTTCAATGCAGGCGTTAGGCAGCCCTTGCGAAATAAGCCAACTGGCTATGTTCATTAATTTTGAAAATGATCCGAGTAGTCAATTAAATCCTCGTTCTCTCAAAATAGATGTTAAAAACATTGATATATTTAGCTTTGGTCAAGAAGCAATAAGCTTAGTTGGCAGTATTGATTTAGTTTATCGCAACTCATGGCACGAAGTGCGTACTATGCATTTTACGGGTGATAGTTCGATTTTAACCGCACTAAAAACCATTCTAGCCAAAATGCACCAAGACGCGCTTCCACCAGAATCGGTTGATGTTTTTTGCTACAGTAAAAACTTACGAGGCATCATTAGAAATACCGTTTATCAACTTCTTGCTGAATGTATAGATATGCGTCTAAAACCAGTAGAAGAACAAACTCATCGTAAATTTAAAGCAATAAAAATTGCCAATAAGATGTTCGGTCTTTTCTTCGAAAGACGGGGAGTATCAGTCCAAAAGCTAGAAAACTCTATCGATTTTTATCGCAGCATTTCTACCAATAAACTTAAAGGTTCGCCATTAGCTTTACTTGATAAAGAAAGCGATTATCAGTTGCCGTCGGTGGTAGACAGTTATGCGAGTGAGGGATTAGTACAATTCTTTTTTGAAGACACTACTGACGGTTTTAATATTTATGTTTTAGATGAAGAAAATTCTGTTGAGGTTTACCATCAGTTCAACGGCAGCAAAGATGACACAATTAACAACATTAATCGTTTTTATACCTCAAGCCACGATTCCGTATTTACAGACAATAGTTTGATCAATTTTAATTTGCCGCAATATTATCAAATCATTCACCCGGAAGATGGCGAAAGCAACAGCTATGTAGCACCGTATCGCAACGATAACGCGATTCAATCCAAACCATCTAAAGCGGTAAATGCATAGAAATAAGTAAACACACTAAAGCGATGCTCAGTTAAATTATTTTTCTAAACAATTTAACTGAACACGATAACCGCTGTTCAAACCTGTTTTATTCCTCCCATTCAATCTCTTCGCTCGACTGTTTATTACATTCATTTTTTACAAATGAGAAAAATTCTACTCCTGTTTTCGAGCAAATCCATTTTTCATTGACGTAAGAGAAATGGAAACCACCAGATTTTGATGCTAACCAAATCTCTTTCATTGGCTCTTGCTTGTTTATAACTATTTGACTTCTATCATCAAATTCTAAATTCATAACATTGCCAACTATCTCATAATCAATGTCGGCTCCAGATTCATCGATCGCTTCTTCTAATCTGGTGAACACGGCATCGACTATTTGATGATATTCAGTATCATTCATCCTGCTCTATCCTATTGCTTTTCTTATTAGTAGTGCGATTATAGGGGGCATTGAATCAATAATCACGAATTGCATAATGAAAAAGACTATCGCACTACTTTGTTTGTTATCTACATTAGGTTTAACCGGTTGTGGAAACACTGGAGCACTCTATATTCCAGCAGACGCACCACAGAGCGACCAATCGCAATCGTAATATATTTAAGGAAACAAACCATTGGATTATTTTAATTATCAGGATGATGGCCAGCTGTGGGCTGAAGACGTCTCCTTAATCGCTTTAGAGAAACAATACGGCACCCCTCTATACGTCTATTCCCGTGCGACACTAGAAAGGCACTGGAACGCGTT
Organism: Vibrio sp. TH_r3; assembly: GCF_033101115.1. Classification (NCBI taxonomy): domain Bacteria; kingdom Pseudomonadati; phylum Pseudomonadota; class Gammaproteobacteria; order Vibrionales; family Vibrionaceae; genus Vibrio; species Vibrio sp. TH_r3. The sequence goes on from NZ_JAWMPW010000029.1 coordinate 35,682, forward strand.
TGATAAATCGGTTGGCGCACACCCTCACCTTGTTTGTTATGCGGTGAAAGCAAATGGAAACCTAGGGGTATTAAACAGCCTAGCTCGTTTAGGTTCTGGTTTTGATATTGTTTCAGGTGGTGAGTTACAACGTGTTATCGCAGCCGGTGGAGACCCATCTAAAATCGTTTTTTCTGGCGTAGGTAAGACCGTCGATGAAATGAAAAAAGCGCTTGAACTAAACATTAAATGTTTTAACGTCGAATCTGAACCAGAACTTGAAAGACTGAATGCAGTTGCCGAGTCAATGGGTGTTATTGCTCCTATCTCTTTACGCATTAACCCTGATGTCGACGCTAAAACTCACCCGTATATTTCTACAGGCTTGCGTGACAATAAGTTCGGTATCGCATTTGATCGTGCTCCAGATGTTTATCGTTTTGCAAACAGCTTACCTAATCTAAATGTACAAGGTATTGATTGCCATATCGGCTCTCAGCTTACGGATATTGATCCGTTTATCGACGCCACCGATCGTCTTTTAGCACTTATAGACCAACTTATTGCAGATGGCATCCATATAAAACACTTAGATGTGGGTGGAGGCCTAGGCGTAGTATATAAAGATGAGTTACCTCCTCAGCCTTCTGATTATGCGAAAGCTTTACTCGCTCGATTATCAAATCACTCTGATCTTGAGCTTATTTTTGAACCTGGACGAGCCATTGCAGCAAATGCAGGTATTTTGCTAACCAAAGTTGAATACCTAAAACACACTGAATTTAAAAACTTTGCCGTTGTTGATGCGGCGATGAACGACTTGATGCGACCATCACTTTATTCAGCTTGGCAAAATATTGTTCCTGTTTCGCCAAGAGATGGTGAGTCAACAACCTATGACATCGTAGGCCCTATTTGTGAAACCGGTGATTTCTTAGGTAAAGATCGTGAGCTAGTATTACAACAAGGTGATTTGTTGGCAATTCGATCTGCAGGGGCATACGGCTTCTCCATGTCATCTAACTATAATGCACGTCGACGCGCAGCTGAGGTAATGGTAGACGGACAGAAAACGCATCTGGTTCGTAAACGTGAAGAATATATCGACCTTTGGCGTGACGAACATATTTTACCGGAGTAATTAAATAACATGCATTTCCATTTTTCTAAAATGCACGGTCTAGGCAACGATTTTATGGTCGTTGATTGCATTACTCAAAATATGTTTTTTTCACCCGATCTTATCCGTCGATTAGCCGATAGAAATACAGGGGTCGGATTTGATCAACTCTTGGTTGTCGAAGCACCCTATGATCCTGAAACTGATTTCCACTATCGTATTTTTAATGCTGACGGAAGCGAAGTAGAGCAATGCGGCAACGGTGCAAGGTGTTTCGCTCGCTTTGTCCGCATGAAAGGCCTCACCAATAAATTCAGCATAGGAGTCAGTACAAAAAAAGGCAAAATGGTTCTGAATATTGAAGAAGATGACTTGGTAAAGGTCAATATGGGCGAGCCCATTTTTGAACCAAGTAAAATTCCATTCAAAGCCAAACAAGCTGAGAAAACGTATATAATACGAGTGAATGACCAGACTTTATTTTGTGGTGCTGTGAGCATGGGAAATCCACATGTTGTCACCGTGGTCGATGATATACAGACAGCTAATGTAGAGACTTTAGGCCCTTTATTAGAGTCCTATGAACGATTTCCTGAAAAAGTTAACGCTGGCTTTATGCAGGTCTTAGACAGACAAGAGGTTAATCTTCGAGTCTATGAAAGAGGTGCAGGTGAAACACAAGCGTGCGGTAGTGGCGCTTGTGGTGCGGTTGCAGTTGGGATATCGCAAGGCTTGCTAGATGAAAAAGTAAATGTTCACCTTCCGGGTGGAGATTTACTTATTGAGTGGAAAGGCCCGGGACATGTTCTATATATGACAGGCCCCGCAACACACGTGTATGACGGACAACTAACCTGTTAATTTATTGACATAAAAGTAGAGGAATTATTTTGTCATTAATTGAAAAAAATAGGGTAACGGCAGAAATTGTAGCTGAGTATCTACTCGATCACCCAGACTTTTTCAGCACACGACAAGAGTTGGTCGAAAAAATGTCGCTGCCTATTCGCCAACAAGGCGCCGTTTCATTAGTTGAAATTCAGCTACAACGTCAAAGGCAGAAAATTACCGAATTAGAAGAAGAAATCACCCAGCTAATGTCGATAGCCGCTAATAATGGACAACATTTTCATCGTTTTATGAGTCTTCAAGAAACCTTGCTTAAATGTGATACGTTAAACCAAGTTGTAGAAGCAATAAAGAGACTAGCCAACGACTTATCTCTAACGGCTTACTTCAAACTGATTAATGATGATAACGAAAAATACCAAATTAGTAGTGAAGACTGGCAACGATTTGCTATTAATCACTTCAATGGTAAAAACGTTTATCTGGGCCGGTTAAACAAAGCAGACCGTAATCTGTTATTTAAAAATAACTCATACCCTGAGCTCGGATCGTTTGTGATTTTACCTTTACAAACTGAAAAGCCATTAGGGATAATCGCTTTCTCAAGTGATGATGGCGGTCATTTTCAACCTATGATGGATACTCTGTTTTTGCGCCACTTAGCTGTCGTTGTATCTCATTTAGTCACCCTATTGAAGTGGGATAATAAACCACAATCTAGCAATGTCCTCAATCACACATCTGCCTAAATGCCTCACGGATCCTCTTTCTCAGTTCTATGAATACTTAAGAACTGAGAAAGGGCTTAGTCTGCACACCCAAAAAAATTATCAGAAACAACTAGAGATCATCGCTATTCAATTGTTTGAGCTAGGAGTAGAAAACTGGCAGCAAGTCGATGCAGCTTGGGTTCGTCAAGTTGCAAGTAAAGGGATGAGACAAGGAATCAAGTCGAGTAGCCTAGCCACTCGATTATCTTCTCTTCGGTCCTTTTTTGACTTCTTGATTTTACGCAATGAATTAACAGCCAATCCAGCAAAAGGGGTTTCGACTCCAAAACGACAAAAGCCATTGCCTAAAAATCTAGATGTAGATGAGATTGGACAATTACTTGAAGTAGATGACAGTGATCCATTATCTGTACGTGACCGAGCGATGATGGAACTCATGTATGGGACAGGTATTCGTCTCGCAGAATTAATTAATTTAGATGTAAAGCATATTAGCAACAATGATGGTGAGATCAGAGTTATTGGTAAAGGAAACAAAGAGCGGAAAGTACCGTTTTCTGGTCATGCCAAACAAAGCGTCAGTAAGTGGTTAGCTGTCAGGCCTGCTCTACTCAAAAGTGACGAACCTGCGTTATTTGTTTCAAAACTTGGCAAACGAATATCAGCAAGGAATGTACAAAAAAGAATGGAACAGTGGGGGTTAAAACAAGGAATTTCTAGCCACATAAGCCCACACAAATTAAGGCATTCATTCGCTACTCATGTACTAGAATCAAGTAGTAACCTTAGAGCGGTTCAAGAGTTGCTGGGACACGAGAACATATCAACAACACAAGTATACACACATTTAAATTTCCAGCATTTGGCTCAAGAATACGATAAGGCTCATCCTCGAGCTCATAAGAAAAAAGAGAAATAAATGCATATCTATCGAAGTTTTAATTCTATTAAAGCATTGAGTTTTGATCTTGATGACACTTTATACGATAACCACCCAGTAATAATGAAAGTAGAAAGCGAAATGGAAATGTGGTTACACTCGAACCATCCTGTTTCAAAAACACTATCACGACAGCAGTGGCATACGATAAAACTTGAACTCGCATCGTCTATTCCTAGCTTAGTGCATGATGTAACCAAGTTGAGACAAACTCAAATTGAATTTGGATTAAAGCAATTGGGATATAGTGACCTACAAGCTAAAAACGCTGCTCAAGTAGGAATAGAATACGCTCTATGGCTAAGGAATCAGGTCGATGTACCCAACGATTCTCATCTAACGTTAAAAGCTTTGGCCAAAAAATATCCCTTAGTCGCGATCACTAATGGTAATGTCAACGTTGAAAAAATAGGACTAAGCGACTATTTTGACTTTGTATTGCAAGCTGGTCCTGATGGCAGGTCAAAACCCTACTCAGATATGTTTTCCACTGCAGCCAAACAGCTTAACTTACCTAAACAGAACATATTACATATAGGCGATCACCTGATTTCAGATGTTAGTGGAGCAAAGCAAAGCGGATATACTACATGTTGGATCAATACACTTAAATCGCCACTTAATATACAAAGTAAAATTAATGTATTACCAGACATAGAAATCGAACATATCAATGAATTAACGGAGTTTCTGTAGTTTAAGTTGGATCGCATTCATTCAAATTGTGATAACTAGGCAACATAAGTCAGTCACGGAACTTTGTACCTTATCCAAAAATTAATAATAAAATGTAGGGTTTTTATTACTTTAGATAAAATTATCGTTAATATAATTAAATATATATTTCGAACCAATACATGAGTCTGTCATATGGAACCAACAGAACCGAACGATTTAGAACAACAACTTGAGCCTATTTTTCTGAAACATCCTGACTTATTCAAATTATTTCAAGATACATGTTTCGATGGTGTACTTATAAGTAGCATAGAAAAAAACAATCAGCTATGGATAAACGATTGGTTTTGGACAAATCTTGGTTACGAAACAGAACAAAATTCTGACCCAATATCCCATTTGCATAAAGTGATTCATAAAGATGATTTGCAAACATTACTGCATAACATCGAAATACATTGTAATAACCCAAGTATTCCTTTCGAGACAACAACCAGATATTCACATAAAGATGGTTCGACTGTCTGGGTAAAATGTCGCGGAATAAGTATTGCAGGCGACAATAGAAATGCCAATAAAGTACTTGTTACACAAACGGATATTACTCAATTGAAGCAAGCCGAAGCTCTCCTAATAAAGCAAAAACTACAGCTAGAAAAACTGGTTAGATACGATGAACTCACTTCTTTATACAACAGCGTTGCATTACAAGAGATATTTTCACAACACTTATTGATTGCTGCCAGAGAACATATGCCCATATCTCTCGCGATGGTTGACGTCGATAATTTCAAACAAATTAACGAGCAACTAGGGCGATTAGAAGGGAATAAAGTGTTGATGCAGATAACAGCAACACTTAAAGATGTCGCCAGAGACAGTGATATTATAGGACGATTTGATGGCGATAAGTTTATAGTTTTAATGTTCAATACCAACCATAAACAAGCCGAATTAGCATCAAACAGACTAAAAATAGGCGTACAAGAGTCAATAACTTTACCATCAAATAAAGTAACTGTGTGTGTGGGTGTCGCCACTTTCGGTGAAAAAAGTATTGCAGGTATTGACCTCACACCTGAAGAAATTTATCACCAAATGCTACAGACCGTTAATATTGCACTTACTCGAGCAAAAAATACCGGCAAAAATCAAGTCTGCGATTAAACGATAACTCTAGTATCTGTATAGAGAAGATATTGTTTAATAATATAATGTTCGATTTTCGTAAAAATTAAAGTACAAAAAAAGCCCTAGTCGTTAGACTAGGGCTTAAATAATGGCGGAGAGATAGAGATTCGAACTCTAGGACGGTCGCCCGTCGCCTGATTTCAAGTCAGGTGCTTTCGGCCACTCAGCCATCTCTCCGCAAACTGTTCTAATTAAAGTAGTTATATTTACTTCTACAAGAGATATACTTTAATTAGTTTTGTTTCTAGATTAACTAAAAACAAGAATAAAAG
>NZ_JAWMPW010000030.1:0-39192 GCF_033101115.1 Vibrio sp. TH_r3
TTTCCTCCCGAACTCATCAGATATACCTGTTAATTTGCACTTAAATCTGATCCACGATTTGCATCTAAAAGTGATCCACCTAAGCAGGTCTATTTAGACCATATTTTTAGGTTAATTTCTACTGGTTTTCTCCTTAGACTTCTTCTTTGACTCTTTAAATCGATAACTGTCATTACCTGTTTCAATGATGTGACAATGATGAGTGAGTCGATCGAGTAGTGCCGTTGTCATCTTTGCATCACCAAACACCTTTGACCATTCAGTAAAGTTAAGATTAGTTGTGATAACAACACTTGTGCGCTCATAGAGTTTGCTCAGTAGGTGGAACAGCAACGTGCCTCCAGCTTGACTGAAAGGCACATAACCAAGCTCGTCCAGTAGCACCAAGTCGCAGTTCACTAGACGGTTAGCCATGCGACCAACATGACCCGCTTGTTTTTCCTTTTCCAGTGTATTAACCAACTCTATGGTTGATAAAAATCGTACTCGCATCTGATGATGTTGTATCGCTTGAACGCCTAACGCTGTGGCTAAATGAGTTTTCCCTGTTCCTGGCCCGCCAATAAGCACGATGTTTTGGCTATCTTTAATAAATTCACAGCGATGCAGACCTCTTATTAGGTATTCAAACCAACTAATTTGATAGTACCGAAATTTGGCCTCTAAATATAGATGATATCTGAGGTGTTCAGCATGCATAGTCGTTAATTTAGACTACGCATGCATTTCGAATACTAATCAATATCTTATAAAGATGATGACAAATTTACTACGGTCCGATGGTTTCGAATTGAAGCTATGCCATCTTCAACGTGAGCAGCCCAAGCTTGTTGGTATTTTTTAGTATCAAGCTCTGGGTAGTACGTCTTCAGCATAAGTTCTGTCACATCACTTGTTTCACCAAGCCATGTGTATTTATCTAGAACGAGTAAACCATCTAGTTTTGCTTCTTGGCCTTTGTATCGGAAATCACTTTCAATTGATCGAAAGAAAGCTATACGTGCCGAAACGTTTGGAGTGATTCCAGTATAGCCCTTCAACTTTTTAAGTTGTTCTTCAGTCGAACGGGTTAAGTTCATACGGTTCGGTAGCATTACACTGCCTCCTTAATCGATTCTTTCCAGAAGTAACCTTCTTTTAGCGTCGAAGACTTAGTAGTACCGTCAAAACAGATTTCGTAAGTACGAGCAAGGTCATCTTGGATGAGGCGTGTATAGTTTCTATCAATTTCGGTATCTGTCGATAAAATCACCACTTGGTGGCTTGCTGTAGGGAAGTAGTTCTCTACCAGTTTGTCACGGTGATGTGAATCTAATCGGCCTAATGGTGTATCAATTATAATTGGCAGCTTACGGCCAGAAGTACGTCCAAGTGCCTCTAGAATCGAGATAGCGTAGATCTGTTTTTCACCAGCAGACATAGCCTTACGGTTGATTTTAATTCCATGCTCATCAACTAACTCAACATCAAATGTGGCCGGGTTGATTGAAGCGGTTAGCTGGAGATCTTCTTTACGGGCTAGTTTTTTATATGACTGAACGAACTCATTTTCCAGTTGATTAACGCGAGCTTTAGTTAACTGCTCACCAAACTTATCTAATAATAATATAGAGTTTTGAGCGTTACTAACGCTTTGATCTTTGTTGGATTGATCTTTGTGCTTATCGTGTAATTTCTGGATTTTACGAGCAGTCTCTAATGCTAGTCGAAGCTCACGCTTAGCCTTTTCAAGTAAATCATGATATTCGATAATCAGTTTTTCTTTCTTTTTGTCTAAAGCTCTAACATCTGCAAATAATTCTTGCACTTGCTCTTGTTCGGGGGCTCGCGCGATATTGTGTGAAGCATTGTCGATTTCTTCTTCAACTTTTTGAAGGCGTATTCGTGCTTTATCAAAGCGAACAAAAGAATCCTGTGAAAGGGTTGATAATTGATAATCAATGGTATTTGCTTGGCGATCAGATATATCGAGAAGAAGTTCTGTTGAGTCTAATTCACCAACGTGCGCTTTAAAGCTATCTGCGATTGCGTTCTGTGCCATTTCAGTATCAAAGCTTGGGTATTTCGAACAAAGCGTTACCAAGAATGAATCTAATTCATTACCAAAGCTTTGTTTCTTTTTAACTTGTTGTTCTTGCATGATTTGAGTTTTCAGCTGTTGCATTGCCTTTGGAGCAAGTGAAAACGGGAGATTGGTTTCCATTTCCATACGAATCTGTTTCTCAAGTTCTGCCTTCTCTTTAAGAAGATTTTCTACTTTTAGTTGCTCGTCTTCTCTGGTCTTAGCCCAAGCGCCACCATTTTGAGACAGCTTGTTCTCGAGGTTGAGGATGTCGCGTGACATCAGTTCGATTTGAGTATCAACAATGTCCGCTTCACCACGTAGCTTTTCAGCATTACGCTCGTGAGTGATACGCTGTTCGTCTAGCAAATTCATTTGTTCTTTCAGAGACTGGCTTAAAGCACCTGCCCCCTGTTTTTTTAAGAAAATATTTAAGTCGCTTTTAAGTTTAGCTATAACATCTAATCCCAATAACCGATGAACTGCAGTTTTAAGTACGCTACCAGACTCATCTTCAGCTAGTTCAGAGATTTTCTCACCGTCAAAGAAGAATAAGTCGGCAATACCTGTTGGAATTAGCTCATTGAGGAAACCTTGGCACTGATCGTAATTTAGCTCTGGAATTTGGCTGCCATCTTTTTCAAGGCATAAGGTATCTTTCTTGCCACGTTTCCAACCGCGTATTACTTTATAAGTGTTTTCTTCACCGTTTTGGTTGTATTTAAACTCAAGTTCGATCGATGCGTTATCTTGAACACCCCCGTGACCTACACCTTTGTGAATCAGTTCCGATAATGCGTCAATGTAATCACTATTTGAAAGTAATTGGTTAAATGATTGTCTCCCGAAAAGCACTAAGCGAACGGCTGTCAGTATTGATGTTTTACCAGCGCCATTTAAGCCACCAAACAAAATGATAGGTCGTTCAGTTCCTTCAATAGGGCCACTTTTACTTAGGCGAGCAGGGGCTGGGTGTAAGTCAATTTCATGAACACCACGAAACACGCGAAAGTTGTTTAAAGTTAGTTTTGTAATCAACATTTCAGTATTTAAAACTCTTTTTGAAGCTGTTTATCTAGGTCAGCAAGCTGCTCGTTGTAGCGCTCAATTTCTTGTTGGTGAATATCAAACTCGGCTTTGCTTTGTAGCGCAGCATGCTTTTGTTTGATATTTTCCAAGCTTCCCCAGTCTCGTTTTAATAGCGACGCTATTTTGTTTGAAATACCACTACGGCGACTTAAACCTTCCATAGAGACTTCTAACTCGATGAGTTTCATAATCATTTCTGGTTCTACATCGAAGTTATTGCAAAGTTCATGGATAAGTTGTGCGTCATCTTTACCAAAACTCGCATTATCGTCATACACCCAATCAAGGTCGTAGCCATAAATATCTTTAAAGATAGTTGGTAGAGAGTCATCCCAATCCGGTTCATTTGGATCATGGATCCACTCTTGCCGAATAGCATGCAGCTCAGGTACAGTAATTAACTCTATCTCTCTACCTTCAGCCTTAAATTTTTTATCGAGTTCAAGTAGTTCTCGTAGCCATTGACGGCGATATTTAAGCCAGTAAGGGCCAGGGACGTGCTTACGTTCACTAGCAATATCTTCGCCTTCTTTTGCGTATTGGTAACTAACGCGACCAGTACGACGTTTATGGTTTCTGAACTCTGCCTTATTAGCTGGATCGGTTGTCATTGCTAATTTATTTCGGAACTCAAGGAGAGGAGCCATCCATTCTTCGCCATTTTGGATAAGACTCTCCATAGCACGATCTTTGGTCACTACGGTACATGTCCAACAACCAAAGCGAGAGTTACCACAAGAGGGAGTAGTTTCATCAATAACCATCGGACATTCACCTTGGCCTGAAGAATCTTTATATAAATTCCAAAGTACAAGGTTTTTACCACCCCAAGGATTTTCCCATTCTAAGTCATAGTTATCTTTCCAAATGTTTCTAGTACCTAACGTTGTTGTTTTTGTTTCTAGATGACATAGACGTAAGATTTTCCACACATCATCTACAGCCCACGTATCAATAGGGGTATAAATGAATGCGTTTGCTAAAGTTGTATGACGAGCTAAGCGAGAACCATCAATTTTATGTTTAGCGATAACTTGAGCACGTGAAGCACTCTCTTGGCTACGTGAGCCCAATACAACAATCACTTCATCAAACTGAGATACTTTGCTTTTAATAAAATCACTCACAGGATCGATTTTCATTCGTTCTGTACACCAGCGAAATGAACGTGTTGGTGCTGGGTAGCCTTTACCAAGAAGACTGGACCAGAATGTCTGATCAGACTCTGGTACGACTTTGTGGCAACTGATGGGTAAGTTGTCACGTATAGCCCCTTTTTGTATTGCAGCTAATGAGTCTTTAATATGATTTACAACTACAGGAGTCTCAACCAATGTATCAGATGAAACGACAAACACAGGTTTGTGGCGTTGTTCTTTCTCTAACCCAAGTAGAGCCATATAGATTAAAGACATTATAGCGGAGGAGTCTTTACCGCCGCTATAACCTATTACCCATGGACGATGGTCAGAACAATAGACGCGTTGAACGTCAGCAACATAGTGGCTGAGTTTATTATTGGCGAACTCTTCAGCATTGATGAATTCTTGGTATTCTTCGGCGAGATCTTCCGCTAATTTTAGCTCATGTATCATGATAACTGCTTCTCTAGAGCTTTTTCTTCTGGGGTTAATGGTAATTCAAGTTCGATTTTAAGTGCGTTGGCTGTAAGTTGAATATTTATATTCGACTTACTTAGTTTTCCGTGATTCATGCTGCGTTTAATCCATTCAGGATTGGTCTTTAACCAGTTGACTTTAGATAAGAGTTTGAGCTTTTCCTTCCATTGTTTTGGTTCTTGGCATAGTAGATTTTTACCTAAAACACCTATAGCATGTAACCCAACGCCATGTGCATGAATGTATTCTTGACGAAGTTGAGCTGGTGATACCTGTTTATCTATAACCATCTGCCAGTCTATAATATTGTTAGTTACTTCTTCCCAGAATTCTGTGGCCAATTGTTTCTCTTCTTCACTGAATCCATCTTTGGGGCCTTTACTTAAAAGTGCTCGTGTTGATTGTTTAATACTGCTTAAAGTAAATAATTTATTCGATTTTGGGCTGATATTGGATTTTTCCATTTCAGTCATTCCGACGAAGGGTTTTACTTTAGCTGCTAATTCACGAGCAAGCTCGGAGCTCTCATCTCGATGATCATAAAGAGTACCAAGTGATGGGCTTGGTTTAACTGCGTACTTATTTAGATCAGCAAACATTTGTTGGCTTCTACCTAAGCCTTCATCAATAAAGAATAATACAGGGATATTGTCTTGCCCAAGATCAGGGTTTTCTTTAAGGGCTTCTTCGATCGCTTTACGACGGTGTTGACCATCGTTAACTAGAATTTGTGCATCCATTGGAATCTGAAGTGTTCCTAAATTCGGAGCTCCTTCATGATCGTGAAAAGAGATATCTACGCCAACAGACGCTGTTAATGCAGAGAAAACATATTCTTTAGGGTTGTCGAGTAGGTACCTTACCATCTCAGGTATACGAGTTTTGTTTAATGTTCTTTGAGCCCTCAGTTCAGGTGGTACATCATCTTCGTTATAACTGAAAATTTTAGGAATGATTCTAAGAGGACACGTCGCAATGTAAAATGGACGGCCTGCTTGAATACCTCTAACAGCAGGAAAAGAGTAACAGTAACCTGAATCTTGATTTTTCATCGCGGGCTCTAAATATGTCATTTGGAAATAACATAAACTATATCTGTTATGTCATAATTTAACAAACTAAATTTAATTTTGTTATTTTTAAGACGTGGTATGTAAATGAAGGTATAGATATACTGTAATATTTTACAAGTATGTATACCAGATTTCCATGGTATAAAGGTTATTTTCTCTCATATTGTATTTTATCGTGAACGTAGAGAAAATCCTCTAATCTGTTTGTTTGTGTTGTTCAACAACGTTTCAAATTCGGTCCTGATCATCAGTGTTTCTTTAGATGAATTAAATCCCATTAGCTTTGCTAATCGTGTATCAAAATTTCGCTGTTTTTTGTAGTTTGGATGCTTGGTTGACATGTAAAGATGTTTATTGAGTAGTGGGGGTCTACGTTCTTCATTTAGATAATCGAAGAAATCGATGTTTTGGTCAGCCATTTTAATCTTAATACGTTCACTCAAAAATGGGACTGATTTCTCAAAGTCATCATAAGCCATTAGAGTAAGCTTTCCTGACGTAATATGAATTTTAATAAGATCTATTTCTTCATTTAATTCTCCATAAATTTGTAATCCAGCTCCTATGTATACTCGTAGTAACAGTGGTAATCGGTTCATGGATTTTCTATGAAAAATAAGTGAATGGCCTTGATTGAGGAGGCTAGCTGGTAGTTGCTTATTTGCCTTAATACATTGCTGTAGGACCAAGTCAGTATCTGCAATCGCAAATAAAAGCTCAGAAGCTAGGTTAATGGCGGTTTTGTAATTGTTGAACAAAGCTTTTATGTCGCGCTTTAAAGGTTCTGGTTGCTGCGTATAGGGTTTTCTTTTTTCAAATAATCCCATAGTTAAATAAAGGAGAAGGTCCTCCTTTCGATTCCTTTCGGCTTGTGCAAATTCTTTGGTAGTAAATATCTCCTGTAATAAATTAAAAATTCTTTTATGAGAACCTATAAGTTTTCTTATTTTATCTGAATGTTCAAATTCATCATTGGTAGGAATACGGCCTAGATTTAAACAAGTCCCCCAAAACTGATCAAACAAGTCCTGATGCTGTATTACCAGTAGCTTGGCTTTGTCCTTCGCTTCAACTTCTAGGGGTGATGTTAGCTGTTGCCATGTATGGGCACGTTTGAATTTATTTTGCAGATATTGTTGTTCCTCCAATTTGTCCTTAAATACATAAAAAATACCTGGCGCAACGGTAATAACATCCTCTTGTAGATTTCTCTCTATATATGCTTTGATTTCTGATTGTGAATAATACTTTTGAAAGGTGTTGCGAGAGGTGATTACTCCATCTTTATAAGGTTTGAATTGAGCAATATAACTTTCGTTGGCAAGCATGACTGAAACTACAAGAAATTTTTCTGTTAGATCCCATGCATTTAATAAGGCTTCTAAACGTTCATCTTTATTTTCAATGACGTTTAATACAAAACCTAAGTTAACGATACTGGAATTTACTTTATCGTTATCCGGTTGAAAATTTGGATCCCAACCCAATGCGTCTAAACCATGAGATTGTAATTCTCTTAGGTCATCACCTCTACCACAACCATAATCGAAAATAGAGTAGGATCCTTCTAGATAACCACGTTTTATTAGCGTTTTCATCGGGGCAGATAGTTCGTGTCGCACTAATGCGGTTCTGTGTCTATCAATCTGAGGTTCTTTTACTTGTGTTATTGCAGAATTACGAAATAAGCGTCCATCCACGAGTTCATAACCATAGCGTGCGATAAGGTTCTCCCAAGAACGCTTAAATCCAATTAAGCGACTGTTATCATAAAGGCCCGCGTTTTCACCTTCTTGTGTTATATGACTAAAGTGATCGAAATATTTATTCTCCGGCAAGATCATGGTTTCTTTGCGGTGTAAAATTGGTGGATTATCGGACTTATCGTAGAACATGGTTTTATGATTCAATTTAGACAGATCAACGTTCAAACTCTGTTTTAAAGCTGGGTATGAATCCGAATAAAAGTTAGGGTAGTGGAGAAGAGATAAGCGGAATTCTTTTTTGAACAACTTAACTAGGTTCCAGTTATCGTCATCTAAATTAACAGCTTTTGCTACCGCAAGAATGAATTGAGTAAGAACGGTCGGAAGAGCGCTGAAAGTATCTCTATGAAAATAGATAGTATCCGGAAGTTGCTTACCCACTTTGATTTGTGCTACTAGCGCAGCAAACAATTCCTTGTTCATTTCTTATCCTTTTTGATTTTTGTCGATTATAAGTTATCGAATAACGTTTTGGTGGCGTTACCTTTTGCACTTTTTATGTTTATTCGAAATCCATCATCACGTGTTTGCCGAATAAGAGCATAGCGGCTATGATCTGCACCAATACTGACGTGAATAGGTCGACTTTTTCCGTAAAAGTATAGACGATCAAATTGGAGGTGTTCACAGAGGTATTTCGCGACTTCATCCATTTTATTTTCGTAACCATGTATATAAAAATCGCACGCGGCACCATCACGTTTACAGATTCTATTTCCTTTGCTATTAAGTTCCATTGCTGCATGTTGATCGATTTTTGGAGCTATATCTTTCGGACTATTTTGCAAGATAAATCGTAGTAATTTCTGACCTGTGAAACCATAGGTAATCTCGACTTCTCCAAGTTTGGTAAGTGGATCTAGGATTTGTGATTGAAGTAAATGAAGCTGAATTAGAGAAGCTCTGGATGGTTCATTATTTCCTGTGAATTTAAGGTGTTTTTTTAGATACCAATTAATTAGCTCTTTATTCATTGATGACCTATTGGTTGAGGAATACCTAACATGATTTTTGACTATAATAGCGCCAAAAATGAACAATACGTTTTTAAAGAGTTATATTTGCTTAGTAATACGTTTTTTTAAAATTATTTCGTTTTATTTCTGATTTAGTTGAGTTTTAGATAGGTATAGTACTATCTAGTGAATCAAGATATGGCTGCAAGCTGCAAAATTATTCAAAAATGAAATACTCAGAGTGATTTTTCCTCTAAATGAATTATATTGAAATGCATCGCATATGCATTTTATGGCACATAAATCGCAGTGCTTTAATATGCGTGTTTCAAATGGAGCTGTAAACCAAAATTGCTTAACCAATGTACTTATAATGCCGATTATTAAGAAGAAATCTACTCGAAAACTGTGATTAAATTTAGTTAAATTGACAATACCAATTTATGTTTTGTTATGGCTCTGGAATTTCTGTTAGACGATAGGTGGTGGTAGAGTATGAGCTAATAACTAACGTCAGAACATAGGATTAAAAGTAAGAAGCCGAATTTTGGAAATTTTTTGCGTCTGATATTATGATTAAAAATCGGAGGCGTTATGGAAAAAATAAAAGATGAAGGTTATACACCCATTGTTATGGGCTTGGTGCTTTTCGCAGTGTATAGGTAATGGGCAGAAAGTGGCCACAGCACTTGAATTAGACTATTTACCACTTTTAGATATTGAGCATCATAATTGCCATCATGTGTAAAAGGTACATTAATACATGTGATGAGTACTTTTTGTACGCGGCTTTTTCTTGAAAGTTTGCTTGGTCTGGACTGATGAGCTCGAGTCTGATTTGGGCCTTTTTCCCCGTGGCCTGATTGTCGGTGATTTGTCTTATCCCTTTTAATACATCGTTCCATTCTTCTTTGTTTTTCGCATTAACCAAGTGAATCTTAACAATTCGCCAATGGCTTTTGGGTATAGCAGAAGCAAAGGTTTGGATAAACTTGTTGAGTGTAGAGGGCGAATCAAACGTTATGCCTGATTTTGTTACCGAGGTATGGGTGAGCGCATATTTTAACATTGACTGTATGTCGTCTTTACTGTCGGCATTTTTGTCTGTGTACAGCGTCCTAATGGCAAGCATGATGCGGTTGGCTAATTTTCTCTCTTTTGGTGACTTAAGCTCGCCAGGGGTAAGCTTATCCATTCTTTTATCAGAGAAGTGGCGAGATTTTCTTTGCGTTGAGTTGGTGGTTAAACTTTTGATATAAAGTGCATTTCGATACCATTTATCGATAGTGTCTTGGGATAAATTGTAGTCAAAAGCCAACTCTTTAACGCTTAATCCTTGCGCTATATGTGATAGTACGGTGCGACAAATATCGAAGGTTTTCTCTTCCTTTTGTGTTATATGTACCGGTTTTGGTGTCGTTGGATTGTTTAAACATGAGGGAAGGCGTAAGACTTTTACTTTTTTGTGGATGGCATCGTTACAATCGTTATGGCGTACTTCACCATGACGATTGAGTATTTCTCTGTGTTTCTGCCTTGAGCACAGACCCAATAATACGGCTTGTTTTTGCGACACAGTTGGATTGTGCTGGGCGAGCTTCAAGCCAATAATCCAATCAGAAAAATGCAGATAATGCTTAAATGTCATGGAAGCACTTTCATGCCCGGCAAAAGCAGACAGTGCGTAATAGCGATTCTGTTTAGACGAGCCGAGTATCGTCTTTCTTATGTAGTCGCGTTGTTTGTTAGAGTAGGGGACGAGGTTTGGATAGTTATCCAGTTCATCATCAAGCTCTATGATGAGCTGCATTCGACTTAGTGCGGAGTGCCGTAAGTGATAAAAGACAAAATGCGGTTGATTGGTTAGGGCTCGGAGTGTTCGTCCAACAAAGTTTGATATTAAAGCAGACTCAAAGGGTTCACCGTTGTGACTAAACAATCGATGAGAGGATTTTGCTCCCTGCTTTTTCATGGTTTTAATATGGGTGTCGACGATAGCGAATTCATGTTTAAGCAAAAAAGCACCGAGAGGCACTTTCCTTAAGGCGGCTGCGGTTTTATTGTCTCCAAATTGGTTTTCTCTAATACTGGTCCATATCAGATTTGAATTCTCCATATTGCTATATTGAAGTTTGAGTGCTTCATTAGGTCTTAGACCGACTCGATAACAAAGAATACAGATGGTTTGCAAAGCGCGTTGTTGAGATTTGGTGATATCGTTTAATTGTTCGATATGTGAGAGTAACGCGGTAAAGGCGCCTTCATCAACAAACCCAGCTCGAACATGAGAGTGGCTTTCTGCATGACTAAAGAAATCAGAAGGCAAAGGCGCAAGGCCGATATCACCGACCGCAAATGCGTGTAAGTCTTTTAGTCGCCCCAGGAAATATTGTTGAGGCTTTGGTTTGGCAATATTTTGAATGTTCTCATTGTAGATTGCGCCAATATCATCACTTGATAGTTGTGATAACGGGTATTGCTCATTAATCAGCGCCCATCGACGTATCAAATTTATGGCATATTTATAGACGGTTTGTCGTGTGCAGGTTTCGCTTTTTCTCATTAACCACCGGACGAACGTATGGTGAATAGGATGTTCATTGGAGTACTTGTCTAGATAGTCCTGCAGTCTTTGTCTCAGCTCATGATTTTTCTCATCTTTATTGCGTGTTGGCTCATTGATGATTGATTTAAGGTTGAGATAAAAATCTGGAGAATGAGCAGTATTTTCACGATCAATGGAATGGTTTTGTCGCTCTTTTACTGGCGAATCGAAATGGTAAAACGAGGAGACAGCGAGGTGTTGGACATCGGGTAAGTGGAGCCGACTAAGATTTTCTAAAGGCAAGCCGTAACTGGTGGTGCGCTCTACCATGGTTTCCAGTAGCGCCTGATTGAGCGTAACACCTGGCAACCGCTCAATGACGTAGCCAGCACTTAAGCACAAACCTTTCAGAGAGTTTGGCCGGTTTTTACTAAATCGTGATAATCCCAGTTTGTCTAATATTTGGCGTCGCTCTGTTGGTGCTTCCCACTCGGTTTTGGCGTGTTTTTTCCATCGATTGATTAAACCTAACGTGACCGGTTGTAGGTAGCAGTGTTTGATGGTTTGCCGCTCGTCGTTAATTCGGACATTGGTGTCTTTGTTCTTTAACCTTATGGAGATAAAAGGCAGTGAGCCCCAATGGTTTATGGGCTTGGACTTTGCGTGTAACCAGTCATTGAATGCAAGAATGGTCTCTTCTTGCGCTTGACCTGAATGAAAAATAAAAGAGATTAATACGGCTCGATAGCACTCTGTGACATTAGTAAACTGCGTTTTTCCTTGTAGTGTTGCTTCCCATTCTCGATACCAGTCGTAGGTTGCCCAGGCGAGTGATTGCCATTTTTGGGTTCTCAGCTGCTTTGGTTGGCGGTGAGTCACCAGATAGTTTGGAGGCGTAAATTTACACAACCCTTCTTTATTTAGCTTAGAAAGGTGATTGACGAGACTATTGTGGGCAAGGCGAAAATCAGAAGTATTGCTGAGTTTGGAAAATAGTAGAGCGATCAATTCATTCCATCCGTGCTTAAACTCGACATCGCTTTGTTTTAGGAGTGTTTTTTCATCTGGCCATAACTGGGCAAAAGAGTCTAAAGCGAAGGACTTCACTCGCTCTTGGGCTTGTACTCGTTTCTTACTACGAGCCTCAACACCAATCTCGGTGCTTTTTACCATGATATTACCTCGAGGTTGAGTTCATTCAAATAACGCTCAAGTAAAATGGCGACGGTTTCCATATCACGGCGTGATAACGCGGAAAAAGAAGCAAAACTTAAGGTATTCGCGGTCATGTGTCCCATCCAGGCTGCCGCGATTTCATCGGAGATATTGTGCTCATTGAGGAGCGTGCGAATATGATGGCGATGCCAATTGGGCTGCAATGGAAAAATATCGGCCACTTTTGCTTGATACGCGGACGGTGTGATTTCTTCAAGCTCACCATTGTTTCGGTAAAACATGAGGTGGGCATCACTGGTCAGGCTCTCTTGATATCGCGTTGCTAGCAATGGCGTCGAATGGCGAAAGTGGTGTCTGGCCGACGCTAGGAAATCAGTGTAGGCCGCCAAAGCGTGGATAGCTTGCTGAGGGAGGACAACGACGCGGCTGTTGTCTTCAAGCCGGTGAGCTTTATCTGAGATCCAATATTCTTTCGTCGGTAGGTGATAATCCGCCCGATAGCCAAACCACCCCGTGACGGGTCTTGCACCTGAGCTTAAAGCTAAGATAATTTGCGTATAGAGAGTCAGCGCGTTGTGGCTTTCCTCTGAATAGCGGGAATGTGTACGAGTGCGCTTGACCTCTTTTGCTAACATGTTGAATAAATCGCTCAACACCTCATCGGGTAATCTCAGCGGCGAACCTATCATGGCGTCGCAATGGCTAGGTATCCCGCAGGTTTTTAAGTCGACATCAGTTTTGGCCGAGTTATCGATAACATTCAGATACTGGGTATAAGAGGCGATAAGGTCTCTCACCCTAAATTGTAAATAATAAAGCGCGGGGTGCGCCTGTATGTTCTCGCCTTTTAATATTCGAACATGAAAAACGTTGAGTCCGGCGATGTGCGCGTACTGTTCAAACATCCTTGTAACCTTGACTTGAGTTAAATGGGTATGATGTTTTCTGTTTATTGTTGAAATAACCGTCGAAACAGAGATGGTTGAGAGGGTATTGAACTTTAGGTCCGTCAATCCTTGTGTGAGAGCGAGTGGAATAGGTTGAATAAATGAGGTCTCAATCTCACAAAGAAGAGGTTTAACTTTGTTTGGCTGTTTTATTGTTGGAAGGCGATGCTTTCTGCGTACACCGATGATTTGTTTATCGGCATTGCGCTCGACTTGAAGCGTGTATATCTGCTCAATTGATTGCCCAAGTATGAGGGATAAAAGGAGCAACTTCATTTCAGGGCGGTGAAGTTCAGCGGTGGTGTGTTTAAGCAATACCTCAAGCTCTTTTCTAGTCATCGCTGATATATCAGAAGATAAAAATAATTCTCGTTTTAAAACCTGAGAAGCAACCGCTCTTGCCACCATTTTTTGCGTGTGAATATTTTGATGTGAATGTTGGTTATCAACGGCCATTAAAGTTCGTTTTGTTTCACTACGTGACTCTTCTTCTTCCCAGGCCTGACTTCGCTTTGTCGGAAAGGTGATTTGCTGGATATAAAGGTTGTCATCAACTTGCGTACTCACATTGATGAGTTTTTTCCCTGGTTGTTTAAGTGATGAAGAGCGATTGACGTGATAACCAGATTGCCCCTTTAATGCGGCTTGGATTGGACGTTTGAAGTGATTGAGTTTGTTAATGGAGATAGTGGTGATGTTCGCTGCCGCGCCGGACTCGCCTTCAGTAAGAGAGACTAATAAATCTTCAAAATCTGGTAAGTTATTAAATGGGTTATCCGGTAAATAGGGAACGACATATGCTCGCTTCCCCAAAGCGATTTGACGTATTTCATCGCACATATCTTTAATTTTTGCTTCGTGTTTACCGAGTAACAATAATCTCAATGATAACGCGAAACATAACGCCTTATAGTCATCGTAGGCGTTGAATGTATATTGCTTTGTTTGAAAAGGGCAACTGATAAAGGCACTTAAAAAGTGCTCCCCTAAGTGCCCTTGGTCAGCAATCGTTTTGTACACAACATTAATATCTAAACGTGGTGAGTGAAAAGGTAAAGTGCGTATTTTACTCTTTATCAAAGAAAGTTCGGGAAAGTGATCAAAGATAGTTGGAGGCAGCAGAGATAAGAGGCGAAGCGTTTCTTGAAATAGACCACCATTGCTTTCGTCGTCTAAAGGAAAGCAGAGCGACGCTATCATATGAAATTGTGATTCCGTCAGTGTTGGCTCGTTATCATTTTGTTCCATAGACACTACCTGTTTTTATCATGCTTGAGGATGAGTTCATCAAAAAAGGCTGTGTCAGTACTCGTACTGGTAGGCTGTCTCGTTTTATTTTTTTCTTTTTTGTACTGCTTGGCTAACCTGGGTCGAGAGGAGTGCGTATGGTTGGCTATTTTGGTCTGCGATAATTTTTTGGCGTCAAAGTAATTTCGCCGGAGGTACTCGGGCATGTCTTCATTTATTGCTCGACGTAGTGTTTCCAATTGAAGTGAATCAACTGATGAGAGCACGGACTTCATCACTGAATTCCATGAAGCGCGCTCGATATCACTATCAGAAAGTTCATCATGTTCGATAACTAAGTAGTTAGCTAAATCGGTTGTGGACATATCAAATGTGCAAAATTCAAAGCCACTAAATAGTAATAATTCATCTTTAAAACGGGTCACGTGCAAGGTGGTGAGTTGGTCCATTTCGGCAACAATCTGTGCATCAAACTCATCGAGTTGAAAGAGAAATGTTTGCGAATGATAAAATTCGAAGGCGGATTTTGCATGAGTATGGACTCTAAGTTCACAAGAATTTGTTATGCGTCTGGACAGTAATTTGGCCATTTCATCTTCCACTAAATGAAAATTAATGTATAATTAATATACATTAATAAATAACCATATCTGTATTAAATGTTGTTAAATGGTATATAGATCAATAAATTTATATATTTAAACTTCTTATTTTTTAGTAAGTTAAGAGTAATTAGGGATTTAAAATTGGGTGGGTTACATCCTTCCAAGCTGATGATGCGGGTTCGATTCCCGCTGCACGCTCCAAGTTTCCCCCTCTGCTTTATCAATCCCAACCTTTTGAAAAATAACCACTTTATTGTGGATTTTTGCGTTTCTGATACGCGCTAATGTTAGCTGGGATCTGGCCTCCAAAATTATTGAGACCAAATTGAGACCACTTTGAGACGGGTCTGTTGCAAAAAATTTAACCAAGGCTCAGAATCCCTTCTTTTCCCTCTCTAATCTAGCGACTCAATGACCAACCCAGAATTCAAATGGAAACACTTTGCTCCTGAAATCATCCTTTGGTGCCTTCGTTGGTATGGTTCGACACCAATGAGCTACGCGAACCTCAGCGACATGCTGGCAGAGCGGGGGATTTCGGTTAATCGTTCGACCATTTATCGTTGGTTTATTGAATATGCTCCAGTATTACGTAAGAAGCTACGTCGCCATCAATTCATCCGGACAGACTCTTCGTGGCAGCTTGATGACACCTACGTCAAAGTGAAGGGGAAATGGCACTATCTTTACCGTGCTATAAATAAACAAGGCGAGACGCTGGATTTCTATTTCTCTCACAAGCGTAATAAAGAAGCAGCTTATCAGTTTCTTAGGCGTTGCCTGAGATATTACGACATAGACAATCAACCTAAAACGTTAAACACCGACAAACATTCCTCATACGCCAATGCGATTGCCCGCTTAAAGAAGGAGGGACGACTGCGAGCGGATGTCGAGCAGCGGCAAGTTAAGTGCCTCAATAATGGTATCGAGTCTGATCACGCCCCAATAAAGAAACTCGTTGTAGCCACCGGTGGGTTTAAAATACGAAAGCGAGCTTGGTCAACTATCCAGGGATTCGAATCATTACGGATGTTGAACAAAGGTCAATTTGATTGTTGGTTGCGCCATGATGAACGTAAAACCATTGTGCGGGAGAGATCCGCCTTCATGAATCGTCTCTTCAATGTTGAGGTTGTTTACCAGTAATCATTGAGCCATCACAGGGTAGATCTGCCTTATCTGATTATTTGCAACGACCCCTATATTATCGGTAACACATTGGGTGGGTAGTGATAACGAATCGGCCATGTTAATGCAGATAAACCTTTTCTACTACTATTTATAAAATAAATGTTGATTAAGTATAGGTTTTATTTCTTACATTCGGTAAGCACGTTTTTAACGGAAAATATTATGATTGCTTTCACAAATACAGAAATTGATTAAAAAACATAAAGGAATAATAAATTAAATAAATGATTGTATCTTATTAAAATTAGATACTGTTCAAAGTAGGTTTAGTTTGTATTTTACATAGTCTATCCATGGAGTTTTTACGTGCATCCGATCTATAAAAGTAAGCAATATTCGATATCGACACGTGTTGATAACCTGCTTAGTTTAATGACCATAGAAGAAAAAGTCGGCCAACTTCTTCAATTACCAGCCAATGTAGAGGGGAATACAGATAAGCTAGAAGAGTGGCATGTGGGTAGTTATCTGCATTGCACTGGATCTATAAATTCAGAACTTCAAGCTCGGGCAGTTAATTCGCGCCTTGGTATTCCTCTGATGTTTGGTATCGATGCTATTCACGGCCATTGCTTTGATAATGACTCAACTGTTTTTCCTAGCCAGCTTGCGGCTTCTTCAAGCTGGGATTTAGAGCTTATGTATAAAATGGCGCGGATTACAGCTAAAGAAACGCGCGCCTCAGGGCTGCATTGGACATTTTCGCCTGTGCTGTGCGTTGCGCGAGATGCTCGTTGGGGAAGAATTGATGAAACGTACGGAGAAGATGCATGGTTAATCGGAGAGATGGCAGCAGCCACAATTAAAGGTTACCAAAGTGATGATGTCAGCTCTCCGGACTCTATTCTTGCTTGTGCTAAGCACTATGTAGCCTATGGAGAAACCATAGGTGGTCGAGATTCATATGAAGCCAACGTGTCTAGGCGTCAGTTGTTATCTACGTTTTTACCACCGTTTGAAAAAGCAGTTAAAGAAGCTAATGTTGCTTCATTAATGACAGGCTATCATAGCAACGATGGTGTTCCGTGTTCGATAGATGAGTGGTTGTTGACCGATGTAGCAAAAATAGATTGGAAACTCGACGGCTTTATTGTGACGGATTGGGAAAATGTACGTTCACTTCATACTAAACAAACGGTGTGTGAAAATGAAAAAGAAGCATGTTACCAATCATTAATAGCGGGTAACGATATGATAATGTCAACACCTGAGTTCTACTTTTTAACGATAGAGTTAGTACAAGAAGGTCGGGTAGCTGTCGCCACTTTAGATGCGGCTGTTAAAAGAATTCTTACTAAGAAGTTCGAACTAGGTTTGTTTGATTCGATGGCAAACTATGCACCGAAACGTAGCGAAATTATGGGTATTAAAGAACACCATGATGTCTCTTTGGAGGCCAGTCGTAAAGGGTTAGTGTTGCTGAAAAATGATGGGATATTACCTGTTAAGCCATTCTCGTTGAAAAAGATATTGTTGGTTGGACCCAATGCAGACGATGTTATCGCTCAATTAGGTGACTGGTCATTTGGCTCGATACAAGCAAGCATGACAAATGATACGTTTCATCGAGAGCAAACGGTTACATTATTGGATGCATTAACGCATGAAGCAAACCAACAAGGATTCGAGCTTGAATTTATCAAAGGTGCCGATTGTGTTGATGCTTCATTCGATGAAATTGGAGCAATTAACACCGCCTTACTTTCTGCTGATTTAGTGGTGGCCTGCGTCGGTGATACCTTGTCTCAAAACGGTGAGTTCCACGATAGAGCTAACCTTGACTTGACTGGAAAACAACAAGCGATGTTAGAGGTCATTAAACGTCATAGTAAGCCGTTTGTGGTCTGTTTATTGGCTTCAAAACCGTTAACTATTCCATGGGTTAAAGAACACGCCAATGCAATATTATGTGGTTTTAATTTAGGCCCGAAAGGTGGGCAAGCATTTTCTGAAGCACTATTTGGTGCACTTAACCCATCGGGTAAATTGACTATTTCTTTTCCTGTTCATGTTGGCCAAATTCCAGTTTATTACAACAAGTTTCAGGGTTGGCATGCACATAATAGCCATCAAACCAATGGAGAAGAGCGTTATATAGATATGCCTCTTGAACCTTTATTTAGTTTTGGCGAAGGGATGTCTTATAGTCGTTTCAGTTACCATAATATTTTAATTGAACAAAATTTACTGAACCCGGGACAAGACGTTAATATTTCGTTTGAAATAGAAAATATATCAAGTGTTGACGGTGTTGAAATTACTCAAGTTTACGTTCGTGATGTGTATTCCTCTGTCACGACACCCGTTAAAAAATTGTGTGGCTTCGCTCGGGTTAAAGTTGCTGCAGGGGAACGGAAAAAGGTGAGAATTATTGTACCGTTTGATGAATTGGCGCTTATTAATGCTCGCTTGCAAAAAGTAGTCGAAGCAGGGGACTTCGAATTCATGATCGGTTCATCATCTAAAGATCGAGATTTACAGCAAGTAAATGTAACAGTTAAGCAATCTGTCGTGTTGAAGGAAAATTGTGTTAGCTCTACGAACTAGACCGGAGTGATCAGTAAAATAGATATTATAATGCGTAGACTCAAAGTGAAGGTTTTTGCTCGAAGCTTATTTCGTTAGCAAGGCTCTTTTCCCTAAGTACTCCTTCCAACCTGCATAGTGCTGAGCGATCTGTTTGGACAGTACATTGTTTTCAATTATGTTGCGGTGAGCTTTAACGACAACGTTATAGTATCGATTCCACAAATGTGACAGTGGAAAAGATCTTTAACGTCAATAGAAGGAAAGGGCGACCAATACGAACATAAACGTTCAAGCCACCGAGGCTCGCATCGATGTTGACCTTAATTTCGTTTTCCAAACGGTTTTCTAGTAACTTGTTTGCGATTAAGTTACGTATTGCAATTGGTGATTCGTCAGCCGGATGGACTTTCGCTGATGTAGGTTATCTAGCCCTCGGAGTTTGTTGCTCCTAATAAACTTTTAATGCCCATTTAATTGTGAGACATTTTTGCTATCTAAAGGGAGTCATATTTCCTAGAGCGTTATTGGAGGAAAAGAGTGAAGACGTTGTTGTTGCTGTTAGATAGTATGATCTACTACGACCGTGAAATATTGAAAGGCATCAAGGCTAAAGTAGACGAGTCGAGTATTAAAGTTGAGATTCATCTAGAGTGTTCGTCTAACCTTGAATATATCTTGTCTCGTGAGTGGGACTACGTTATTGCGGATTATGATAAGCCACAGATTAATAACATCGTCGATTTACTATCAGCGAGAGTAGTGGTGTACAGTAATCATCAAATAGAGGTTACTCCATCTCGTTTGTCTTCGGTGATTTTGGACAATAAAGGGTTAGCAATAACTGCGCTAAAAGGGCTTGAATCGACAGGTATTAAAAACGTAGGTTATTTTGCTAATCAACAAGATTGTGTTTTTCTTTGGAGTCAAGAACGACACGTGTCGTTTAAACAAACCGCACAAGCTGGAGGGTTGAGGGTTGTTGATGATGTAGAGAAAGCTATACACAACAAAGCGTTTCCAATAGGCGTTTATTGTTCATCTGATCGTTCAGCTCGTCGTCTTGCAAACCTATGTCACACACTAGATGTTAACGTGCCCGAAGAAGTGTCAATCATTGGTACTGACTATGATGGTACAGAACGAATGTTGTCGCCGATGCCACTAAGTTCGGTTGAACTTAATCCTGTTGAGTTAGGTAAACTATGCGTTGAAACTTTACAAAAAATGCTGCGCTTCAAAAAACCACATCACACTAAATTTACTTCGTATAAATTAATTCAAGGCCGTACAACTATTCCGCAAAATGATGCCGACCAGATAGTGATCAATGCAGAAGGTTACATTCGCAATCATTATCACCTTAATATTAAAATAAAACAGGTGACGGACCATTGTAGAGTATCTCGGAAAACCTTGGATACGCGATTTTTGATTACGCACGGTGTTACTGCGCATCATTACGTTACAAAACTTCGCTTAGAAAAAGCAAAGCAATTATTGTCTTCGACATCTGAAAAATTGGAAGTTATTGCCAAGCAGGTGGGTTACCCAAGCCAATCTTACTTATCCCAAGTATTCATTAAGCAATTTGGCATCACTCCGATAACATTCAGGAAAAATAACAATCGTCTTACCTGATTTTTTTCTCCTGTTATTAATTTGGCAAGTATCGTGTTGGATTTCGTAAGTGGGTTCTATTTTAACGTATTGTTTGTGAATTTCCGAGATAGTAACGTGATACGTCATTTAGAGGTGAATAATGGTGGTTTACAAAAAATCGGAATACTCAGTGGCTCAGCGTGTGGAAGACTTATTGGCTCGTATGACGCTGGAAGAAAAGATTGCGCAGCTTGGCGCACAATGGTTGCTGCTTGATGAAAATGGTGATCACAAAGAACGCGGCCTTGAGATGGTCGTTGATGAAGATACGCGAAGTTTGAATGACAAACTTAAACATGGTTTAGGCCAAATTACGCGAGCTCTTGGTACGCATTCTGTTGATGCCCAAGCAGGCGTTAAAGCGCTTAATAAGTTTCAACAGTATTTGGTTGAGGAGACGCGTTTAGGTATTCCAGCTATACCTCACGAAGAATGCTTAGTTGGGTTAATGGTGCAAGGTGCTACGTTATACCCATCATCACTTAATTATGGTCATACATGGAACCCCGCATTAATCGAAGCAGCGGCAGCCGATATTGGCAGGCAAGTGAAAATGGTAGGTGCGAGACATGGTTTAGCTCCAGTTCTTGACGTGTCTCGTGATGTCCGTTGGGGAAGAACAGAAGAAACTCTAGGAGAAGACCCTTATCATGCAGGTATAATGGCAAGCCACTATGTTACTGGTCTACAAGGACCAAACCGAGATGTGTTCGCAACACTTAAACATTATGTTGGCCACTCTGCTAGTGAAGGTGCTCGTAATCATGCACCTGTTAATCTAGGTTTTAAAGAGCTCAACAATACATTCATGTTGCCATTTGAAATGGCCGTCAAACTTGCCAATGCTGGTTCGGTAATGCCTGCCTACCATGATATTGATGGCGAGCCTTGTCATGCTTCTTATCATTTATTAACACAGATATTACGAGACAAATGGGGCTTCGATGGACTAGTGGTTGCAGATTATGGTGGTGTCGAATTACTCGCATCGCACCATGCTATAGCTGAAAACAGAACGCAAGCGGCTGCTCTTGCATTCAACGCTGGTTTAGATATTGAGCTTCCTGATGATGCCTGCGCTGAATATCTCATAAATGCGATTGATAAAGGCTTTATATCAATAGAGAAAATTGATGAAATCGTTACTAGGATCTTAAGTGTTAAGTTTGAGTTGGGACTGTTCGAAAACCCATATTGTAACGTACCTACAACGCCTTTGCATACTGAAGTTAGCCGTGAGTTAGCTTATCAAATTGCTAGTGAATCAATTGTACTACTTAAAAACGATGGCACACTTCCACTCACGACTAAAACAATACTTGGTCTTGTGGGACCGACAGCGGATGATCAGTTGGCGTTACTTGGTGGTTATAGTTTTCCAGTACATCTTATTTTGAGTGATTCTGATAGCAACGAACAAGTATCTGAAACCTTGTTAAGTGCATTTCAGCAGCAGTTCGAATTAGTTAATTACCATAAAGGTTGTGACATATTGACTGAACGTCATGCGAATACGCCTGTCTTCCCTGGTGATGTTGACCTTGCTATTCATCAAGCGATGAAATCACCAATTAGCCAAGACGCCTCCTATATTGCAGAGGCGGTTAATGTGGCAAAAGACAGTGATGTTGTCGTTGCATGTGTCGGAGATCTTGCTGGGTTGTTCCAAACAGGAACAGTAGGTGAAGGTTCGGATACTGATTCCTTAACTCTGCCAGGAGTACAACAACAGCTCATTGATAAATTGCTCGATATCGGAAAGCCAGTTGTGGTGCTTGTTACTGGAGGTCGGCCATATCAATTAGGACGTGCAGAAGATGAAGCTGCCGCAATCGTCTATGGTTGGGCTCCAGGTCAAGAAGGGGCAAATGCTATCTGTGATGTATTAACGGGTAAAGTGAACCCAAGTGGGCGTTTAACTTTGTCTATACCTAAAAACGTTGGATCTGTTCCATATTTTTATAACCATAAACTGAAAAGTGCAGGTACACCGATTGCTTATCATTTTGGGTCTGCATACAACTTTGGCTATGGCTTGAGCTATACACAGTTTGATTACTCAAATGTATCGATTCATTCTGATAGCGTCACGTTTGACGACATGATTGAAGTAAGTGTTGATGTTGTCAACAGTGGTAGCCGAGACGGCGCAGAAGTAGTGCAACTTTACGTGCGTGACAAAATTTGTTCGGTTGTTCGCCCTGTTAAGGAGCTTAAAGGATTCTGCAAAGTATCGATAAAAGCTGGACAAACGAAATCGGTAATATTTCGTTTGCCTGTTGACATGCTCAACTTTACGGATAGCCGACACCGCCGAGTGGTTGAAGGAGGTGAGTTCGAATTAATGATTGGGCGTTCATCCAGTCAAATCGAACATAGCCTAACAGTGAAAGTAAAAGGCGATAAAAATGTATTGCCAGAAAACTGGAAGATGGTGTGTGAAGTTGAAGAGTTTGTTCGATAATCTTAAATCGCGAAGGTTATTCTTTATATTCAAATGAGTAGTAAAATAGAGTTTAGTTGTCACCCATGACATATGGATAACGATGCAAGAAAGGTAACATCAAGTTAAGAAACCCTTATTTTTAGCAAAAAGAGTTTCTTCTTTATTAGATCACAGAACGAAAAGCGAGCTTCTTTTTTTCAACTCACAGATTTCAATTTGATCGGGAGTAACAGGAGAGAGAGGTTCGGCGCATGGCCATCACGTTCATTTTTTATTTGGTGAACTCATTTTATTAAAGCTGATTTACATACACTCATCGCCTGGACTTGTTTCTATTATTACCTAGTTCAGGGTATTAGAGAGCTTGCCACACCAGAGCCAGATATCGACCTACTTCTTCCTTAGAGCATCTCGACCTAATAATGCACTTATCGGGTTAGGAGGCATTCGCAAAAAACGTTTCCAATTATAGACCCAAGTCACAAAATAAATCATGAATTTATTTTTTATGAAATGATGTTTCGTTTTTTTATTTACAGTTAGTTCATAAATGGATATTGTAGTGTTAAATAAACAGGCTAATTCCATATACTCAGATAAATAAAGGATAAGAACATTATGTTGGAGTCATTCAATCTAAAAGGAAAAGTAGCAATTGTTACTGGTTGCGATACTGGTTTAGGTCAAGGTATGGCACTGGGTTTAGCTGAAGCTGGCTGCAAAGTTGTAGGCGTAAATTATATAGAACCAACAGAAACTATTAAAAAAATGTCGGAAGCGGGCCATACCTTCCTTGATCTACGAGCTAATCTACTTAAGCAAGAAGATATTCCAACCATTTTAGATAGAACATTATCGGAATTTGGCAAAGTCGATATATTGGTAAACAACGCTGGAATTATTCGTCGTGAAGATGCTATCGAATTCTCAGAACAAAACTGGGACGATGTAATGAATATCAACTCAAAAACTGTTTTCTTTATGTCTCAAGCTGTTGCTAAACAATTTATCGAACAAGGTAATGGGGGCAAGATTATTAACATTGCATCGATGCTTTCTTATCAAGGTGGAATTCGTGTCCCATCGTATACTGCATCAAAGAGTGCTGTTATGGGTATCACCCGGGCAATGGCAAATGAATGGGCAAGCCATGGGATTAACGTAAATGCTATCGCTCCTGGGTATATGGCAACCAATAATACTCAAGCACTACGTGCAGATGCCGCACGAAACCAAGCAATTTTAGAACGTATTCCTGCGAACCGATGGGGGACACCAATTGATGTAGCAGGCCCTTGTATATTCTTAGCCTCAA
Organism: Vibrio sp. TH_r3; assembly: GCF_033101115.1. Taxonomy (NCBI): domain Bacteria; kingdom Pseudomonadati; phylum Pseudomonadota; class Gammaproteobacteria; order Vibrionales; family Vibrionaceae; genus Vibrio; species Vibrio sp. TH_r3. The sequence goes on from NZ_JAWMPW010000030.1 coordinate 24,230, forward strand.
CTGCCTCAGATTATATCAATGGCTACACTATTGCTGTAGATGGTGGCTGGCTAGCTCGCTAATTTATATATTAAATATTCACGTTATAGTCTAATTTTTAGGCTGTCTAGCTTTGAATTAGTTATGATTATTATCTGCAATTAGCGTACATATTTCTGTTTTTCTCAGCTATTTTCTGTCTGAGAAAATCATCATTATATAGTTAATGTTCGTACATCAATGCATGACATTAACTTATAGACTTTTTGATTGAAATTACGCGTGAATTAATCAGTAACTATTTATAACCGGATTTAATCTTAGGAAATAAGGTAAAAGATATGTTCGTAAACAATAATTCTATCACTTTAGAAAATCTTGGTGACGGTGTTTCTCGTAAAGTTCTTGCTCATAGTAACAACATGATGGCAGTAGAGGTTCATTTTGAATCCGGTGCGGTGGGAGCTATGCACAGTCACCCACATGAACAATTGACTTATGTACTCTCCGGAAAGTTTGAATTTACTATCGGTGAAAAAACCCAGATCGTTACTGCTGGCGATACCATGTATAAAGAGCCGAATATCGAACATGGATGTGTTTGCTTAGAAGCTGGTATCCTTATTGATAACTTCACACCAATGCGTAAAGACTTTATTTGAGGTTAATTGTTTACTAATTGATAAACAAGAATAAATGGACAAACAATGAAAATTGCACTAATCATGGAAAACAGTCAAGCTACAAAAAATGCAATGGTTGTAAAAGAGATTGATAGTGTTGCCGGTAATCAAGGTCACAACGCATAAACTCTGCAATTCTTAATCAAGTTAAAGTTGCAGTAGCAAAAGACAAGGTAGTTGACTCGCTGCGTAGTATTGACCAAAGTTTAGTAAAAACAGTGATTTCGAGTGTTCGTTTTCAGCGGTGCTTCTTTGATAACTGCCAAGATGCAGAAATAGAAGCATATGTTCGATCGTTTCTAGACTAACTATTTTCTAATGAAAGCCTGTTTTTACTGGCTTTCATTAGTTATACCTTACGGATTATACCGATGACTAATCAGATTAAAATAGCAATCATTGGCGAATGCATGGTAGAGCTACGTGCATCCAATGGCAAGCTCGACCATGGCTTTGGCGGTGATACGCTAAATACTGCTACTTATATTGCTCGTTTAACTTTCCAGCATAACGTTCAAACTCAGTACTTTACTGGGCTAGGCAAAGATCCGTTCAGCCGAACGATGATTAAAACTTGGCAACAAGAAAATATAAGTACTGAACATATTCATATCGATGAAGAAAAAAACCCTGGAATTTATGCTATTGAAACAGAAAAAAATGGTGAACGTAGTTTTTTTTACTGGCGTAATGATTCAGCTGCGAAATTCTGGTTACGTCATTACTCTATAAAGCAACTCATTGATATACTTTCTGCTAATCACTGGATCTATTTAAGTGGAATCAGTCTTGCTATTTTACCGAAGGATTGCCTTGATAAGTTAATTGTTGTTCTCACTGCATGCCAAGAGCTAGGCTCAAAAATAGCATTTGATAACAACTACCGCCCAGCTCTTTGGGAAAAGATAGACACCGCTCAAGCGGCTTATCGCCAAGTCCTAGCATTAACTACTATCGCTTTCCTTACCTTTGATGATGAAAAAGAACTTTGGGGTGATGTTACTGAGCAGCAATCTATCGAACGAACCTTGAATCTAGGTGTTTCTGAAATAGTGATTAAACGTGGTGAAGAAGCTTGCATTATTGTTAGTGATAATGAAATGTTTGAAGTGCCAGCAAACCATATCGAAAACGTAATAGATACTACAGCCGCTGGTGACTCTTTTAGTGCTGGGTATTTAGCAAAGAAATTATTGGGTGGCAATATAGTGGAATCCGCAAAGGCTGGTCATCTGGTTGCTGGGACAGTTATCCAACATTCAGGTGCAGTTATTAATAAAGAATTTATGCCAATTATTTGAAGGATATGAGATGGAAAAATTAGAACAACGTTTAGCTCAAGTAAAAATTGTTCCAGTGATTGCTATTAAAGATGCCTCTAAAGCAGCGAGACTAGCCACGGTTTTGATTGAAAATGGCCTTCCGTGTGCTGAGGTTACCTTTAGAACCAAACAGGCCGCCGAAGCCATCCGAGCGATGCGTAAAGCTCACCCAGAGATGCTGATTGGTTCTGGTACCGTGTTGACGAAGCAACAAGTTGATCAATCGATTGCTGCAGGCGTAGATTTTGTTGTTAGCCCAGGGTTAAACCCAAATATTGTAAAATATTGTCAAGAACAGCAAATTACGATCGTACCTGGGGTAAATAACCCAAGCCTAATTGAGCAAGCAATGGAACTGGGGTTAAATACGCTGAAATTCTTTCCTGCAGAGCCTTCTGGAGGAGTCAATATGCTAAAGGCTTTATGCTCTGTATATTCAGTGAAATTTATGCCAACCGGTGGGATTAAGCCGAGTAACGTTAACGACTACCTGTCTATACCAAGTGTTTTTGCTTGTGGGGGAACGTGGATGGTACCTGATAATCTGATTGATGAAGAGCGGTGGGACGAACTTGCTGACCTTGTTCGTAATGTCGCTAACATTATCGAATAATTTTTTGCTGCTACTACTTAGGTAGCAGCATTTTTTGAACAAAAAACTTCGCTTGACCTCACTTATTTAGTTTTCCTCATACTCTAGTTTTTTATTATCAAGATCACAAATAGATGATTTTTATCTTTATCGCACATTAAATAAATACAATAATGAAATGCAGTTTCAAAAAAAATTAAGTTTATTTTATTTAAAAACAAAAAAGAGGTTTTAAAATGAATATCGACATGCTCGTTGTTGGTGTCTACTTTATCTTCATGGTAGCAATAGGCATCATCTTTAAACGATTTGCAGGTAATTCTACTAGTGACTATTTTCGTGGGGGCGGAAAAATGTTGTGGTGGATGGTTGGTTCAACCGCATTTATGACGCAGTTTAGTGCATGGACATTTACAGGTGCAGCAGGCAAAGCATTTACTGATGGTTTTCCAATCATGGTCGTATTTATGGCCAACGCATTTGGTTTCTTACTTTCATGGTTGTTCTTCTCATACCGTTTCCGCCAAATGCGCGTAGTAACACCGATTGAAGGTGTACGCCGTCGCTTTGGTGCAACTAATGAGCAGGTTTTTACTTGGGCGACAATGCCAACTAGTGTGGTTTATACAGGTATATGGCTGAATGGCTTAGCTCTGTTTGTTAGTGCGGTATTTAAAATAGATATAGAAACAACTATCGTTGTAACAGGACTTATTGTGCTATTTATATCGGCACTTGGTGGAGCATGGGGGGTTGTTGCATCAGACTTTGTACAAATGGTTGTGATCATGGCAGTAACCGTAGTATGTGCAGTTGCGGCACTCATAAAAATAGGAGGTCCATCAAACCTTATTGAACAATTTCCAGCGGAAAATATTATGGGTTCAGACATGAACTACCCTCTATTGTTTGTCGCTTGGTTTATCTTCATGTTTGTTAAGCAGTTACAGAACATTAACAACATGCAGGACTCCTATCGTTTTCTTACAGCTAAAGACTCTATCAATGCTCGTAAAGCGGCTCTTTTAGCATTTGTATTAATGCTACTTGGTCCTGCTATTTGGTTTCTTCCACCATGGGTAACTGCTGTAATCTACCCTGAAGCAGCATCTGTACACGTTGCTGAACTAGGTGGTAAAGCAGCCGATGCTGTTTATCTTGTATTCGTTGAAAATGCAATGCCTGTTGGTATGGTGGGTTTATTGATGTCTGCTGTTTTCGCCGCAACAATGTCATCAATGGATTCGGGCCTAAACCGAAATGCGGGTGTATTTGTCCGTAATTTCTACTCGCCAATTATTGACAAAAATGCCAATGAAAAGAAACTAATGCGTGTGAGCCAACTGGTTACACTAGTCTTTGGTGCCTTAATCATCGTGGTTGCTCTATTTATAAACTCTCTACGTGGTTTAAGTTTGTTTGATGCGATGATGTATGTAAGTACACTTCTACAAATGCCGATCTTAGTACCGCTATTCTTTGGTATGTTTATAAAGAAAACTCCAGATTGGGCAGCATGGTCAACGTTGGTTGTAGGCATGGTCGTTTCATACTTAGTAAGCTTTGTATTCACTGCAGACGTTATTGCTAATATTCTTAATTTAGAATCTGGCTTTACTGCTCGTGAAGCGAAAGACCTTAAAGTTCTACTTGGGATAATGGGACACCTTGTAATCACGGGTGGTTTCTTCTGCTTTACAACTAAGTTCTATAAAGAGCCTGTTGGCGAGAGAAACAATGAACTTAAGCATTTCTGGAATGATGTTGAAACTCCTGTAGTTGAAGAGGAAGGTCAAGATGAAATGGACCGTCAACAACGTAATATGTTAGGCAAATTAATAGTTGTCTTTGGTGCACTTGTATTCGCAATGTTATTAATCCCTAATCCATTCTGGGGACGTATGGCATTCGTATTCTGTGGGGTTGTTATCCTTACTGTGGGGGGCTTATTACTAAAAAGTGCTAAGCAAACTCAAGTAATAAGAACTTAAACAACAAATAATTATTTAGAAGCCAGAGAGAAAAACTAACTCTGGCTTTATTTAATTTAACGGATTACTTTATGTCCAATTTCATTAATGACGACTTTTTACTTCAGAGTGATACTGCAAAATATTTGTATCACACCTACGCAGCAACTTTACCAATTATCGACTATCACAATCACCTTGCTGCAAAAGATATATACCAGAATTATAAATATGATTCAATTGGTGAGGCATGGTTAAGCTGTGATCACTATCTATGGAGAGCTTTGCGCAGCAATGGTATAGATGAGCATTTTGTAACTGGTACTGCGACTAGCTACGAGAAATTTCAAAAATTTTGTGAAACCATTCCTTATCTTATTGGTAATCCGATATATCATTGGTGTCATCTAGAGTTAAAAAGATACTTTAACCTAGATTTGATAATTAACCCCGAGAACTGTGAAAAAATTTGGGCCCACTGCCAGCAAGCGTTTGATGCAAATGAACATGACTTTCGGTCGTTGTTGATTAAAAGCGGAGTCCAAACTTTATGTACAACTGATGATCCATTAGATGAACTCTATTACCATCAAAAACTTCAGCAAGAGGAATTTGAAGTTCAGGTATTACCCACCTTTCGCGCTGATAGGCTACTCGACATTAACAATCAAACTGAATTTCTTCACACTCTTCATGGTCTCCATTTATCCACTGGTATTAAAGTGACTGACTTTTCCAGTTATTCAAGGGCTATAGCGAAACGTGTCAAGTATTTCTCTAAATATCATTGTCGCCTTTCTGACATTGGAATGCCGACCATTGAGTTTGCACCGTTTTCTATTCAAGAGTTAGATCAGATAATGTGTGCGTTGTTAGCAGGGCGAGAGCTCACTGTTTACCAAGTTGCACAGTTTAAAACCGCCGTATTTGAAGTCCTAGGGAAAGCATATCACCGCCATGGTTGGTCTATGCAGATTCACATAGGCGTTCTGCCTAACGTCAATCAACGTCGCTTCTATACGCTAGGTGGTGGTACTGGTTTTAGTATTATCAACGATCAACCTATCGCCAAAAATCTCAGCGCTTTACTTAGCTTACTCGATAATACTAACTCATTACCACAAACTATCTTATATAACCTCAACCCTAACGATAACGCCATTCTTGGCACAGTTATAGGTGCTTTTCAAGACAGTGATGCACAAGCTGGAAAAATTCAGTTGGGATCAGCATGGTGGTTTAACGACAATAAATCTGGCATGGAGAATCAGTTAACAGATTTAGCTAATTTAGGTGTATTAGGACGGTTTGTTGGAATGTTAACTGACTCGAGAAGTGTATTATCGATGTCCAGACATGAATACTTTCGTAGGATTTTATGTAATCTAATTGGTAAGTGGGTTGAAGAAGGTGAATTACAAAACGATGAAGCTTTACTTAAACAAACCATCGAGAATATTTGTTATTACAACGCCAAAAGCTATTTCAATTTCTAACAAAAAAAATTTACATTAAGGTTTATTATGTTGCAGTTTACCTCCCAAGAAATGACAGCAATTCGTAACAAAGCGAACATCGAACTAATTTCTCGCATTATTCAAGATAATGAAATTGTACTGAAGTCAGAAACACTAGTACCACCTGATGCTCGAGCAACTTGGAATCTCTACTATTTTTGTCCAACCCATGGCGTGCGCTTGACTTGGAATAGAAACAAACCTACTCAGCACGTTTGTCCTGTTGATGGAGAAATACTCACGGGTGAACCGTATGATGGAGCATGGTGGCGATGGCTGAATGGTTTAAACGCTAAAGCATGTAACGACCTTGGTCTATTATGGCAGATAACCCAAGATAAGCAGTATGTTGATAAGGTTAAAGATATCTTACTTGAATATGCGAAATACTATCCAGACTATGAAGTTCACGGAGGTATTCCATACAATGGTCCAGGTAAAGCAAACGCTCAAACATTATGCGAAGCGAACTGTAATATCGACTTTGCACGTGGTTACGATTTTATTAAAGATCAATTAAATGAAAAAGAACAAGCCTTTATTGAACAAAGACTTTTAAGAGAAGGGGCAAAGTTCTTAATGCAACATAGAAGTAATCAACTGCATAATCATGAAATGAAAATATCTGCAACTATAGGGGTCATTGGCCTTATTCTTGATGACCAAGATTTTATCAACTTCGCCGTCAACACGCCCTACGGTTTAAAATATCAGTTGGAGCATGGTGTTAAAGGTGAAGGGCTTTGGTTTGAAGGTTCGATTCATTATCATTACTATGCACTTCAAGCGCTTCTTAGCTTTGAAAAGCTTGCATGTAAAAGCATACATTCTTTGAAAAATGAGCCTAATTTTCTCACGATGTTAGAATTTCCTCTCCAGTTGCTAATTAACACTGGTGATTTTCCAAGGCTTAACGACTGTATTGCAGGACAAGAAAAATTAACCCATAGCCATCTTTTCGAGTTTGCTTATCGTGAGTTCAAAACTCCGCTCTTTGCTTCTGTACTGAATGAAATTTATCAAAATGAACCGAGAAATAACATTGAAGCTCTACTTTACGGAGTAGATAAGATCCCTGATACCGACAAACTAACCTGCCATTCCATTCATGCGAAAGAATCTGGTATAACCATCATGTATCAAGCTAAGCAAGACAATATGATGTTGGTCAAGCATTCCCCTTATGGTGGAGAGCATGACCACTATGACCGGTTAGGATTGATTCTTTGTCGCAATGGTAAAGAGATTTTGCCTGATCTTGGAACAACAGGATACGGAGCAGAGTTACATTATGGCTACTACAAAAACACCTTGACTCATAATACTCTTGCTGTAGCAGAAAAAAATCAGCCACCAGCAAACCCTACAGTTAATTGCTACGTTAAAACGGATACTTACACGTGGTTAGATGTTGAAACTGACTGGTGTGGTGACCTACCGCAAGTTGATAGTCATACCATTGTAGACTGGGATGAACTTGTTTATCGTGGGGTTCGCTTTAGAAGACAGATACTATGGTTAGGCGATGCGGCTATTGAATTTAATACAATCGTCAATCCAAATAAACAGCAATTAGACCTCATTTGGCATGTACGTGGGCAACATAAACATCTTAATTCAAACACTCGATGCGATAATCCCATGTCTGGTCCTTTAGAACGTATGACAAATTGCCATCAATACAACCTCAATAAAGTCGATTTAGTGGCATACACAATTGAAAGTCAAACTGATTTTCATCAACAAATACTGACTACTAGTAAAGCTAAAGCAACAATCTTAAAGGGGTATGCTCCGGATAACCCTGCTACAACAGACTTAGCATATACTATTGTACGTTCAAAAGAGCAACAACTATCCATTGCAGTGCTCCACAACTTAACTAATAATGAAAGCCTGTTCATAAATGGTTTACAAATTTCTGATACTTCAATCAAGTTTCAACTAAATAGGGAAGAGCTTCAGCAAGTAATCATGATTAATAGCCTGACAGGTAAGATTGACATACGTTAATCTAACGAGCAGCCGCAGTAATAATTGTAAATTGTTACTGCGGCTGGTGGCATAGCATAGATGAAATTTATCCATCACTATTTGAACGGTAATTAAAATAGTGCGTATGTATGCATTTTAGAAAAGACCGACTGCGACTCCGACAAAAGAGATGGCCACAAGAGAGAACATTGCTTTCACTGGACTTAACCCTTTTTTAGCCATGGAATACCAAGTACCTAAAACGATCATGAGAGGTAAAAGTTTAGGGAAAATACCATCTAACATTGTCTGTACATTGATATTTACACCATCTTTAGTAATGAATTCGAGCGCCACATCCAAGTTCACGTAACTCGCAGCTACGCCTCCCATAACAAACACACCAAGTAGTGACAACGCTTCACGTATTTTTGTAGAGCGATGACTGACGAGCATTTCGACTGAGCCTGCTCCCATTTTATAGCCTTTCATAAACAACTGGTATGAACCAAAAATTGCGATTGTATTGAATGCTATAATATAGAAAATAGGGCCCAATATGCTGCCACCAGATGCTAGCGCCATACCGATACTAAGCAAAATTGGCACCAGCATACCCGGCACCATTGAGTCGCCAATACCTGCTACCGGTCCCATTAAACCAACTTTTAACGTATTGATTGTTTCACCGTCAATAGGCTCCCCATTCGCTTTTTTTTCTTCCATACCTATGGTCATGCCATTGATAATTGAGCCTAGTTGAGGCTCAGTATTGTAGAAAGAAGCATGACGCTTCATCGCCTCCGTACGATTCTCTGCGTCTGGGTAGAGTTTTCTCAGTGCTGGCATCATGCTTAAACAGAAGCCGAATGATTCTAGACGTTCGAAACTCATAGACGACAGATTATACATCATCCAAGCACGCCAACATTTAGTGAGATCTTTTTTATCGAGTGTGATTTTGGTTTGTTTAGTCATTAAAATTCATCCTCATCATCGGTTTTCTGAATTGGCGCAGAATTTGCGGTTTGGGGTTCGGGTTTGTAGTTATAATGAAGCAGCGCGAGTAGCGAACCAATCATTACTAAGCCCACCATATTGAGTTTAAGGAATACGATGCCAACAAACCCTACAAGAAAGTAGATAATCAAAGTAGACTCTTTTATTATTTGCTTCAATAGGATAGCGATACCAACCGCAGGTAAAATCCCACCGAGAATAGTCATTGTGCGAATAACTATTTCAGGCAAACTTGACATAAAGTCTTCGATATATTGGTTGCCGAAGTACACAGCAATAAACGTTGGGATAAAACGCATTAAAAAATTGGTGACTTGAGGATAGATGGCAGAATTCATGTACACACTTTTCTCATCGCCAACTTCTATGGCTAAGTCGGCTTTGTGATTCCAGTAAGAGTTAATGACCATCATAAAATTGAAAATGATGGTGCCAGCAATACCGATGGTTGCCGCTATAGCGACAGCCACTTCTACTCCCTGGCCAGACATTACACCTAATGCGACTGCAGGATAGGCTACAAAATTTAGATCCGCAGGCATCGAGCCACCAGGAGTAACCATGGCTATATAGACGGCCTGAACGGCAACGCCTATCATAATACCAGTTTGAATATCACCTAGGATGATACCTATAAGCATCCCCGAGACTAAGGGTCTAGTAATAGTATACCAACCACCGGTTACTCCAAGTAACCAAGGTGTGGAAAGGGCGCCGAGATAGCAAAGTATCCCGATACATACTGCTTCTATAAACATAATTTAATCCTTTAATGTACGTATTAAACTGAATTTTGAGTGGATATCACCGCTCAAGATGCAGATTGTGTTATTTGATTTTTTTCCGTGCCTCTTGCCAGGTATAGGATTTAGCATCAGGCACGAGCCTAAAGTCGATATGGTGGCCATCATCAGACAAGTAGTTAAATGCAGATATTTCTTCTTGGTTTACACACTGATTGCCGCCGATGGTTGTCGTTCCTTCTCGCGCACTCATCGGTCCTACGTTAATTTTTTGGTTTAGGTTACTGAGGTTGATGCCAGCCTCACTAATTTTGCGAAGCGTTACAGGTGATTTGGCAATCACAAAGTACTTCTTTTCACTCGCGATGACTTTGGGTAACTTGCTGATTGCTGTTGCGGTATCAAATAGCCAAACCTTGACATCAGTTACAGCCCCTTTCATTACTTGAGAGAGTAGAGGATCCGCTGCTACAGCGTCATCGATAGCGATGATTCCGTCGCAAGGTAGTTCTTTTGCCCAACGTGTCATTAATTGTCCATGAATCACACGGTCGTCGATACGAACAAATGATATTGTCATAATATTTCTCCTTAAAAATCGTTTTCGTCAACCTGTTCTATGAGTTCTGCGACGACAATAGTATTAAGCGCTTCTTGTTGAAGAGTGGTTGCTACTACCGATGAATTTTTCTCTTCAATGAAATCTGCAGTCATTAGTAGTGTGGGAAAATTTATTCCTGTAACTATTTCAACATTAGGGCTAAAATTTGGGTCAAATGCATAAGTGCAAGCGACGTTATATGGAGTACCACATTCCAAATCGCACAGCACGATAATGCCATCGACATTAGATGCTATAGATGTGATTTCTTTATGGAAATCTTGTTTAAATTGCTCCACCCCCCCCTTTTCGGTAAGGGAAACGGCAGTAGTATTACTTATTTCGCCATAGACCATCTCTGCACTACTGATAAGTGCAGTAGCTAATGGTCCGTGGCTCGCTACGATAAAGTGGATCATAATTATCCTCGTACAAATGCTTTAATAGTGGCAATTTCTTCACCTTCGCTTAGACCGTATGGTTGGATAATATAGTCATTTACTTCGGCTGGAATAATAAAAGTCTCGGCATAATGAACAATAAACGGTTCAAATTTATTGTCAGGACTTAAAATAATGGCTTCTTTTCCTTCTATTAAATTCAGAACATTTACGGTCCCTTCCGTATTATGCAGTACTGGTTTACTAAACCAATGTCGTCTAGTTTCAATAAATTCTCTCTCATGAAGTCCGGTTCTTTCTTCTCTCCAACCGTCTCCTTCGGCAATAGGTGTTATAACGTTAACTAAGTTCTCTTGGCACCATTTCGTATTTCTATCCCATTGGATAGTTTCTTTTCCGTGATCGAGATGAACTGGCCTTGGTAACCCATCGAGCCCTAAACGATCCCAGTCCCACAGTTTGAATGTGAAGATATAAGGTGTCGCACTAATTTCAAGAACCATTGCTCCAGCGCCAGAACAGTGGATCGTACCTGCTGGAATAAGGAAATGGTCATGTTTCTTAGCGGGGAACTTATTGATAAAACGTTCGTCATCAAAGGATTTTTCGCCACGTTGTGCTGCTTGAAGGTCATTCATCATTTCATTCGGGTCGATGTCAGATTTAGTGCCCAGATAAACGTTAGCGTTATCTGTGGTATCCAGCATGTAATAACTCTCGTCTTGGGTGTAGTGCATACCAAATTCGTTTTGGATGTACTCTGTAAGAGGGTGTATTTGTAGGCTTAAGTTCTGACCTTCCATTGTATCTAGAAAGTCAAATCGAATAGGAAACTCAGCACCAAAACGAGAATGGACATTGTTACCGAGTAAAGCGTTTGGTTGAGTCAGTACCAAATCCTGTGACGGCACTTCAACAACAACCTCACCATACTTGAGAAGTAAACTGTTTTCTTCAGGAACGCAGTCAAAACACCATGCGTAGTTCTGTTTATCTTGATCAAGATCGAAAACTTCTTTCATCCATTGTCCCCCCCAAACTCCCGGATCAAAAAAAGGAACTAGTCTGAATGGTTGTGTTGTCGCTTGTTTTAACCCTGCATGAAAGGCGTCTCCACTTATTAATTTAGGGTTTAATGCTGTATTGCTATCTAGTAAGAAATCAACATTTGGAAGATGCTTAGTTTTGTAACGATCAAATACTCTCCATTCAATAAAGAAGGAACGTTTGTATTTACGCAATACGTCTTCGCTGTAGTTTTGTACCCCCCAGTTATCCAACATTCCTCGACGAAAGCGTTGTTGGATTTCCCATCTAGCCATGTCAGCGTATATAAAAGTGTCACCTTCAGAAACCAGCCTTGCTCCGTGACCAATTACAACGACTAATCCACTGCTAGTTGAAGTAACCTCGTCTCTTAATTTTTGTAGCTTTTTATCGTCAAAAAACTCTTCTAGTTTATGGTGAGAAATGACACCAAATACTCGATCATCCGTTATATTGCGCTCTAACATCTCGAAGATGTGTTTTTCCGAGTATTTTGCATCCTCAGTATTTAAAATCACACAAGGAAAAAGTTCATTAACAAACTGGTTTAGAAGTTCGTTATGGTCAACTCCGTGGTAAGTGTCAATTACCAGAACATGCTTATTTTTTTCGAGAATACGTTGCTTAATTACACCGACGATGTTCCTCCAGCCTTCAGTTGCTTCTTGCTCAAAACCTTTTACGTCTATGTGCGGAAATTTGTCATAATTAGGTTGAGTTGACAGGTATTTCATAGATCACCATATGTTAAATATTCGTTAATAGTGTATCTAATCAATTAACCAACCTACAAGTAGGTTAACGAGTTTAACCTTGTGTTTGTCAGTTTTTACTCTTTATTTTTTAAGACATTTTTGCAGTTAGTCACATAATCACGCTGTTATTTAGATTAAATTGTGATTAATCGTTTAACCTAAATTTAATCCAATTAGCAATTGGTTATAACTATAATTTCATTTTCTTGGAGTAAGATATTTTGAATCCAACCATTGCCGATGTCGCTAAGCATTGCGGTGTCTCTACCGCTACGGTCTCTATGGTGTTAACCAATAAAGGTCGAATATCAACCATGACACGAAAACGTGTTTTAGAATCAGTTAAAGACCTAGGTTATGTTTATAATCAAGCAGCAGCAAATTTACGCCACAAACGGAGTAATTTAGTTGGGTTAGTGACTCCTGATATTACAAACCCTTTCTATTCCGATATGATTGCCGGCCTGAGCCACTACTTAGAAGAACAAGATTCGTTACTCTTTTTAGCAAATGCTGAAGAAAGTGTTGAAAGGCAGAATAAGTTTATAGACTCGCTACTAAGCCAGAATGCAGGTGGTGTGGTGGTATGTCCAGCAATGGGAACTGATATTGATTTCCTAAAAACAGTGCAAGGACGTGGTTTCCCCATTGTACTAGCAGTCAGGCCTTTAGATGAAGAACAGTTTGATTTCGTTGGCACGAATAATTTTATGGGCTTGCAGTTGGCAACTGAACATTTAATTGCAAAAGGCCATAAACACATTGCGTTTATTGGTGGGTTGAAGTCATCGAGGACCCGTTCTCATCGACTTGGCGGTTACATGTCCAAGCTAATGGAACATGGTATTGTATTCAACGAACGATATATTCGCAGTTGTTCTGCAAGTCGTACAGAAGGCGCAAAGGTTACTAAAGAGTTACTTACTGAACATCCAGAAATTACGGCTATCATTGGTTATCAAGATATTGTTGCGTTTGGAGTGATGAGAGGTATTAAACATTTTGGCAAAGAAGTGGGTAAGGATATCGCGGTAGTTGGCTTTGATGACGTTGCTGAGTCATCAGATATTATACCTTCATTGACTTCTATCTCGGTTTCTGCGCGGGAGATAGGCAAAGCTGCAGGCGCAATTATTCTTGCTAGAATGAAAGGAGATAAGCAACCAATTAAAAGCGTTGTTTTTTCCCCTAAACTAATAGTTAGAAACTCATGTGGTGGCTTTGTCTGCTGAATCGCCATTACTTACACTTATTGATTACACGGTAATGAACTGGATAAGAGGTAGAATGAGTCTAGTAAATATTTTTGCCTATTCGGCTTTCATTAACTTATGCTCTTCCGTTTAAGTCCACCATTATCGTCATTTGCATCTCCAGTGTTTCTCCCCCCTCTAGGCGAACCAATGAGTCACATTTTACATGGTGGTGGGCGCCTACCCAATGAGACTGAGGTTCTATACAGATAAAACCACTTCTATTATTAGGTTGATACACTTGCAGGTATTTCATAGGGCTTGTCATTGTTAGTTTTATACCATTTGGATGAATAATAGAAACGTTACAGTTTTTTGGACTAAGATAACCATTGTTTATCCATATATCGGGTATTTTTTTTTGAGTAGTAAAGTCGTAGTGTTTAGGTATGTTAGTCACATATTTAGTAGGAAGGTAGTTATCACCTTCTAACCATATTCCTGCTGCGTCAAACTGAACTTTAGAACCTTCAATAGTATTAAAAAATGGATGAAAACCACCACCAAATGGAAAGGGTGTGTATGTTAAGTTAGTAATCGATAAAGAAACTAATAGACGGTTCTTTTCGAGAGTATAGGTAAGGTTGGCTTGGTAGGAACAGCATTTATAAACATTCGATTCCATAGTTAACGTTAAAGAATTGGTATGCGACCGCCATTTTTCAGTTTGCCACTCATTTATCCATGCATCGCCATGAAGAAAATAGTCATTATCAAACTTATGATGGGGAAGGCAAAAGTCTTGTTGCTCGTATACAAAATTATTTCCTTTAACGCGGTTGGCCATAGGAGCCATCGGAAACAATCCAGATTCGTTGGCAGATTTGAAGCTACCTTGACGTAATATATGGAAATTTTTTGGCTTGTATAACAGCTGATGAATCGCTGCACCAGTACTTGAAATCTGGAGTTTTAGATAGTCATTTTCTAAGGTGTAAAGAGTAGCCATGATCCAGTCCTATTTAGTAATGTCGCGATATTACTAAATGAAGCAGAAATTAAACTTGGATAGCATCAATAATAAAAATAAACCAAGTTTACTTAAGTGGAAAGATTGACAGACTTATAGTCTTAGTTGTTAGTTTATTAGTTATTTTTACAAAACT
>NZ_JAWMPW010000031.1:0-39141 GCF_033101115.1 Vibrio sp. TH_r3
GCCAATTGGCTCCATTTTTTCTTTAGTTAGTTACATTTTATAAACACAGTAACTAATATTAGTCGAGTTAGAAGTTAAAAACTCAGTGTTCTCTCGTTGCTCTAAATACAATATCAGGGAAGCGTTCTTGAGCAAGATTCAAGTTAACCATTGTTGGTGCGATATAAGAAAGATTATCGCCACCATCTAGAGCTAAATTTGCTTGCCCTTTACGTTTAAAGTCATCCAGTTTCTTTTCATCAGCACATTCAACCCAACGAGCAGTCGCAACGTTAACGCCTTCATATATGGCTTCAACGTTATATTCCGATTTCAATCGAGCAACCACCACATCAAATTGAAGCACACCAACCGCACCAACAATCAGATCATTATTTTGTAGTGGACGGAATACCTGAACAGCGCCTTCTTCAGAAAGCTGTACCAAACCTTTAAGCAGCTGTTTCTGCTTTAATGGATCTTTTAAACGAATACGACGGAAAAGTTCAGGTGCAAAATTAGGGATACCAGAGAACTTCAAAGACTCTCCCTGTGTAAAAGTATCGCCTATCTGAATTGTGCCATGGTTATGCAAGCCAATAATGTCACCCGCATACGCATGTGCCGCACGAGAACGATCTCCTGCCATAAAGGTCACGGCATCCGAGATATTTATTTGCTTACCAAGACGAACATGGTTCATTTTCATGCCTTGATTGTAAGTTCCTGAAACTACACGCATAAAGGCAATACGGTCACGGTGTTTAGGATCCATATTCGCTTGAATTTTAAAAACAAAACCTGAAAACTTTTCTTCTGTTGCTTCAACTTCGCGCTCATTAGCTTGGCGAGGTAAAGGAAGCGGAGCCCACTCCGTTAATCCATCGAGCATATGGTCAACACCAAAGTTACCCAATGCTGTTCCAAAAAATACTGGCGTCAATTCGCCAGACAAAAACAAATCACGATCAAATTCATGTGATGCGCCAATCACTAATTCCAACTCTTCTCGGAGTTGTTCCGCTAAATCGTCGCCAATTGCTATATCCAGTTCAGGGTTATCTAGTCCTTTAATAATATTTTCTTCTTGGATGGTATGACCTTGTCCTGTTGCATACAAGATAGTCTCATCTCTATGGATATGATAAACCCCCTTAAACTCTTTACCGCAGCCAATAGGCCAAGAAATTGGCGCACAAGCGATTTTAAGCTCGTTTTCGACCTCATCTAACAGTTCCATTGGATCACGAATATCTCGGTCCAATTTATTCATAAATGTAACAATAGGAGTATCTCGTAGACGCGTAACTTCCATCAGTTTTCGCGTACGGTCCTCTACCCCTTTTGCTGCATCTATTACCATTAAACAAGAATCTACCGCAGTAAGCGTTCGGTAAGTATCTTCCGAGAAATCTTCGTGTCCTGGAGTATCGAGTAGGTTAACCAAACATTCATTATAAGGAAATTGCATAACAGAAGTGGTTACCGAAATACCACGTTCTTTTTCCATCTCCATCCAGTCTGATTTAGCATGATGGCTTGAACCACGACCTTTTACCGTACCCGCAGACTGAATAGCCTGTCCGAAAAGTAACACTTTTTCAGTTATTGTTGTTTTACCAGCATCGGGGTGAGAGATGATAGCAAAGGTTCTTCGCTTATTAACTTCATTCAGAAATTCTTGGTTTGCCATGGATAAGTTCTTTTAGTTTGTACACAGATTTAATTACATTGACGAAAGAACGCTAATTTCAGTTCCTTTTCATTAAAATCCGTTGCGTTAATCTTGGTTGATCGTTATTTTCGCTGATCTTAACGTTATAAACAATCAATGCTTGAATAATTGCTCATTATTTCTTTGCTACTCAAGGAGAAAATTCGGTGGGTTAAATTAAATGAACAAATAACTCATAATAATTGCATCTTCTTTCCCTTTCTTAGTTGGGTAATAATTATGACGTCGATCCACCTCATTAAAACCAACTGATTCATATAAATTGTGCGCTTTGCGATTACTTTCACGTACTTCTAACCAAGCACTTTCGGCTTTTGCCTCCTCACAAACAGATAAAAAGTATTCGACCAATATTTTTCCAAACCCTTTCCCTTGTTGTTGTGGGTCGACCGCTATATTGAGTAAGGTTACTTCTCCTACAATGTTTTGAGCATAAAAATAACCAACCACTGTTTCTTCACTCACTAAAACATGATGGCATGCACCACGGCTATTCACGTCGTTAATCATAGACTGTTTCCATGGGTGACTATGAGCAACTTGCTCTATTCGCCATACATCTTGTAAGAAAGCTTCTTCTAACGGTTTAATTTGATTATTCATAAGCACATATTTGTTGCCATAAATCTCGACGATGCTGTTTATTCCCTTCTATTTGAGACAAAAGAGGACTGGTTAACGTCTTAACAGCCGTGTCTATATTGTTCATCGGCTCGCAACCAGCAAACCAAATCCATCGTAATTGAGCAGCACTCAATTGAGAAAAGTGTTCAGGATAAATATGTTGTGACTGTTCAATGCTTAATTTCATACTTTTCAATACATTATTAAACATAAACACCATATCGCCACTTGGTTTTACCGGCGAAACCAGTAGCAATAGGCAAGATTCAGGTAAACGCAATGGTTCAACTTCAACCCCTGAGAGTCTGGCAGGATGCGATAAACCCCAGTGTTGAATCCCCATTTCGGCTAAATATTGAATATCAGTATTAGGTTCTTTCATAACAGGCTTAAAGTTCAGAAAACTCAGGGCTATATTCTAATAATCCGTGTTTGCCAGTAAACTCATTCTCAGTTAACTCTCTAACACGAAAAACACCTTGAGGAACATCCCAACTACAACGCATACCAAACTCACCTGCATCGATAAACCCAAAACGAGAATAAAACTCAGGGTCTCCCAACACCGCACATCCTAAGTAACCAAATTCGTACAACGAATCTAGGCCTTGTTCTATCATTTTTCCCGCAATACCTTGACGACGACACTCTTCTTTAACCGCTATAGGAGCAAGCCCTTGCCATCCTAATTGTTCACCATTCAATGAAACAGGAGTAAACAGTGCGTATCCAATCAATTCGCCTTCATCAGTACAAGCGACCAAAGACAAAGTGAAACGGCTGTTTTCACGCAGACTCATAACAAGTTTCGCTTCTGCTTCTGTTTCAAAAGCAGATTTGAGTAATGCATCAATAGGTAGTATATCGGCAGGGGCTTCTGTTCTAATAAGCATTCGCTATTCCATTCTGGTCTTTTTCAGTATGTAGCCCTTTATAAACAAAATCAGCCAGTTCATTTAAAAGCAATGTAAGTGGTTTAGGTAATGCATCAAGATCAACACTATCCATTAAATTTTTAATTTCTAACCCAAGTTCTGTATCACCTTCAATACTTAACCGTCTTTGGAAGAATAGAGTATCAGGATCTTCCTTGCGACCAGCGATTAACACTAAATCATTCAATTTCCCTGAAAAGCTGACTTGTTCGACTTGTTGTTTTTTACTTACAACCAGTTTGTCATCCTGATAGCTAATAAACCATTGTAAATCTAAATCAATGATGGTGATTTTCAACCAGTTTCCTTGTAAAAACTCAAAATCACCGTCTTCCAATGCTTCATGGAAAACGTACTTCAATGTTTCAAGTAAGACTTTATTTTGTATAGGTAATGGCAAAAATTGGACTGAAGGTCTCAAAATTTGCGCTGAATTTTCAACTATTTTACTTCGAAGCTTGTTTAACACTACGGTATTCCGATACTTTATTGATTCAATTAAGCTATGATAATAGATATCGTTCCAGAATTCCTGTTATGCATCATAAAAAGTACTTGTGATGTTGTGATCTCTTTCATCTCGCTACTTTCACGGTTATAGTAAACAATAATATATATTAACCGAATGATACTCATTCAATTGCTCAATGTTAAAGCGGTAGAAACTTAATGCCAAAAAAGCAGTTAAAGCACTGGTTTTCAAAACTGACAAACTCCAGTCCATTTCTCTTTGCCGTTCTCGACAAAGATCATAATTACGTCAGTGTTAACGAACGTTACTGTGAAATTGCAGGCATGTCCGAAGATGAGCTAACTGGCATGAATGACGCCACAATTTTAGGTGATCATTTCTATTCGACACTTGAGCCTTTCTACGCCCGTGCATTCGCTGGCGAACACATTGAAACCGAGATCATTTTAAATGAGAGAGAACAGGATACCAGCCTGCACTTTAGTGTTTCTCCGGTACTAATTGATGACGAAGTAGAGTTCATCTCTTTTCATGCTAGCGATACGTCTGAAAAACAAGTTCTAACTCGATCATTAGAAGAATCTGAAGTGAAATTCTCCATGTTAACGGGATTATTACCTGATGGTTTTTTATTGGTTGAAAACGAAACAATTATTTCTACTAACTCCATTACCTTGAGATTACTTGGTTTTTCTGATATTCAAAGTATATTAGGAGAACAAATATATCGTCTGTTCTTAGATGAAAAAACGAAAACGGTATTCAGTGAATCCTTCAGTTCAATGCTACTTAGTGAACCACTTGTTTGCTTAACCAGCGCCAGATGCGGCGTTGAACGAAAAGTGCGTTTAAGGGCAGCTAATGCCAGTAATTTAGGTACCGAAGCAACTATCATCATTATTGAAGATGCAGACGTTGATCATTCTGGTTCTGTCAATGATAAACACGATACCCACTACGACTCTCTAACTAAACTCTATAATCGCTATGGATTTACACGACGTCTCGAACAGTTTATTACCAATGAAGTGCCTCTTATCATGTTTTACTTAGATATAGATAACTTCAAGAACATTAATGACTCTCTAGGGCATCATATTGGCGATAAAGTAATAAAAGAAGTGTCATCACGCTTACAACGCTTGCTACCTTCTCAAGCGATATTAGGCCACTTAGGTGGTGATGAATTTGGCATTATTTTACCAGAGCCGGAACACAGCGGTACAACGGAGTCTTTAGCAGAAAAAATCATCTCTATTATCAATCAACCATTTGATCTACACCATTTTAGCAAACGTCTTGCCTGCTCAATTGGTAGTGTTATGTTTCCTGAAGATGGAAATGATGCGCGAATCTTATTGCAAAATGCAGACACCGCTATGTACGAAGCTAAAGATCGTGGCCGAAATCGACTCATTAAGTACCATGATCAGATGAACAAAGAAGCACGTATGCGTCTTTGGTTAGAAATCGAGCTACAAAAAGCGCTGCAACAAAATGGACTAGAAGTATGGTATCAGCCGAAAGTAAATGCACGCGACTTTAGTATCAATGGCGCTGAAGCGTTAATTCGTTGGAAGCACCCTATTGAGGGTTATATTAGCCCCGCAGCTTTTATACCAGTTGCTGAAAAAGCAGGATTGATAGAACATCTGGGACGAGTGGTGATGCGAGAAGTATTTGCTACTGTTAAGCGCTGGAAAATTCAAGGAATTCTTCCTGGGCGTGTTGCGATAAACCTATCTCCTGAACAATTTGGTAACCCTAAACTCATCGATTATATGGAAAAGCAACTCCGTACAACAGAGCTTGATCCAAATTGTATTACATTCGAATTGACTGAAAGTGCCGTAATGAGCGATAGTGAGCATACGCTCCAAATGCTCAAAGCGATAAAAAACCTCGGTTTTTCTTTATCAATTGATGATTTTGGTACTGGCTATTCTTCCCTTTCCTATTTAGCTCGTTTTCCTATTGACGAACTTAAAATTGACCGGGCGTTTATTAACGATATAGATAAACTACCAAAACAAGTAACTGTGATCGAAAACATCATTAATTTAGGCCGTTCTTTAGATCTCACGGTTGTAGCCGAAGGAGTAGAAACACGACAACAAGCCACTCTTTTATCTAATTTAAACTGCCACACTATTCAAGGGTTCCATTTCTATAGGCCCCAACCTAAACATGATGTAGAAGAGCTGTTGGCCCAGAACAAAAGGCATAAAAATTAGTATTAATTACCGAATAGTCAGATAAAAAAGTGATTAATCGGTGTAGATTAAAATAAACCTGCCTTACATCAAATATACCTATTACGTTAGCCCATAGAATGCAAATATCATTAATAATTGGGTAGATCTAATGGAATTACTTTGCCCTGCGGGCAACTTACCTGCATTAAAAACAGCCGTCGATTGTGGAGCAGACGCTGTCTACATCGGATTCAAAGATGAGACTAATGCACGACACTTTGCTGGTCTCAATTTTACGGGTAAAAAACTAGACCGAGCAATACAATATATTCGTGATAACGATAAAAAACTACATGTTGCATTAAATACTTTCGCTCACCCGGATGGCTTTAATCGTTGGACAAAAGCGGTAGATAATGCAGTAGCAATGGGTGTAGACGCACTCATTATTGCCGATATTGCCATATTAGAATACGCGGCGACCAAGTATCCCGATTTAGAACTGCATTTGTCGGTGCAAGCATCGGCTACTAATGTCGCTGCTATCCATTTCTATCAACAAAATTTTAATATAAAGCGGGTAGTTTTACCTCGCGTTCTTTCCATTCATCAAGTTAAGCAGCTTTCTCGAACCATTGATCAAAATGTTGAGTTAGAGGTCTTTGCATTTGGTAGTTTGTGTATTATGGCCGAAGGGCGTTGCTACCTTTCTTCTTATATGACAGGCGAATCCCCCAACACCGTTGGCGCTTGTTCTCCAGCTAAATATGTACGTTGGCAAGAAACAAACAATGGCCTGGAATCTCGTTTGAATGAAATCTTGATCGATCGGTATTCCGAAGGTGAGAATGCAGGTTATCCAACCTTATGCAAAGGTCGGTTTGACGTAAAACTAGCTGGCAATAATAAGCGATATCATGCGTTAGAAGAACCAACCAGTTTAAACACTTTGTCTATGTTACCTGACCTTTTTGCTGCCAATGTCGCATCGGTAAAAATAGAAGGTCGTCAACGCAGTCCTGCTTACGTTGAACAAGTCACTCGAATATGGCGCACCGCTATCGATAGTTACCAAAGCAATCCAGAAAGCTATCATGTTGACGAATGTTGGAATCAAACACTGGCTAATGTTTCGGAAGGCACACAAACAACACTCGGTGCTTACCACCGTAAATGGCAATAAAAAGGTGGAGACAAGTATGCCTAATGATATGAAATATGCGTTAGGGCCAATACTCTATTTTTGGCCTAAACAAGATGTAGAAAAATTTTATGTACAAGCAAAATCTTCAAATGCCGACATAATTTACCTCGGTGAAACCGTCTGTTCAAAAAGAAGATTAATGAAGCCAAATGATTGGTTAAGTATTGCGACAGATCTTGCTGCAAGTGGTAAACAAGTGGTTTTGTCTACTATGGCTTTGCTAGAAGCGCCAAGCGAAGTCAATATGATGAAAAGATATATAAATAATGGCGATTTTTTAATTGAAGCAAATGATGTATCTGCTATTCAACTCGCCCACGAGCACAGCGTTCCATTCGTCGTCGGACCAGCAGTTAACACGTATAATGCCCATACTCTTAAATTATTCCTACAGAAGGGTATGATACGTTGGTGTATGCCAGTGGAGCTTTCTAAGCAATGGCTACAAGAAACTATCAGGCAATGTGGTGAGCTGGGAATTAAGAATCAATTTGAAATAGAGGTATTCAGTCATGGCTATCTTCCGTTAGCTTATTCGGCGCGTTGCTTTACCGCAAGAGCTCAAAATCGGCCAAAAGATGAATGTGAGACATGCTGTATCGAGTATCCAACCGGTTTACAAGTTGAAAGCCAAGAAGGACAGGCGGTTTTTAACCTTAATGGAATTCAGACGCAATCTGGTTATTGCTATAACTTAATCAATGACTTAAAAGGCATGAAAGGATTAGTAGACGTCGTTCGTTTAAGTCCACTTAATGTCGAAACATTCGCTAAACTAGAACAATTCCGCCAAAATGAAGATGGGTCAAAACCAGAAAAACTATCTAATTTCCAATGTAACGGGTATTGGCATCAACTGGCTGGAATGGAGAGCTCATAAATTCAAACTATAATCCAATCTTACTTAATTTAAGGCCTGAATTTTAAATTTAAGGTTTTAAGTAATCAACTAAATATAAACGCCGAATTATTATTCGGCGTTCAATTAAACGTTAATCCTCGCTAGCTTCCTTCTGATGTTTCTTCCAATGCCGATTGCTGAATGGCTCTTACATCATCGTATATACGAGACAGTTCTAAAAACGAATAGCGATGTTCAACATATTCATAAACATTGAACGACAAGGCTAGTTTATATAAGGCGATTGCATCAGCGTATTGTTCAGAGAATTGATAGCGTTTCGCTAAATAAAAATACACTTCTGTCAAACGTTGCGCTAGAGTTATATTGTCTTGCGTTCCCTTCAACACGGCTTTAAACGCTTGTTCTTCGCTAACCTCATCGAGCATTATCGCTACTAAAATCCAACCCCAATTTTGATTTTTATTGGCATAACGCATTTTAAGATTTTGTTCTGCTTCTAAAGGGGTTAGCTCCCTCTCAATGATATAAAGCCACAATACTCGAAACGGGTCATCTGGATTACTATCGTAATGTGCTTTCATCTCTTGATATGCTAACTCATCACGACCGCCATAATATAAAGCAATCGCCATATTACGTTCAGCATATTCATTATATGGATCAAGTTCTAGAGTTGAATCAAACGCCTCATAAGCCGCATCATATTCACCTATTTGAGTAAAATAAACTCCAAGCAAATTAAAAATATCAGGTTGAGCCGGATTGAGATTTAAAGATTGATTAAAATCGAGACGCGCAAGATCACGTAGCCCTACGCTGTCGTAGTAACTGCCTCGTTCATAATACATTTTACTTTTTGTGGCGTTGTTTAAATCGGACCGTTGTAGTAATTGGTTAAGCCGAGCAATTTGCACTTCTTGCTGAATACTGGCTTGTAATGGTACCGCCATTGGTGGATAAACCCACTGCTGTTGCTCATTTGTCGTGGTAGCACAACCGGAAAGCACCAGCATTAAGCTGACACTTGCTATTTGTAACCATTTCACAGATACATATCTCCTTATATGCCAAACAACCCACTTGTACACTTTAGATGTAAAAAAAGGGAGAACATTAATGTTCTCCCTTTTATAACATGCTTTTAACGGTGTTTACTAGAAAAGCCTAAGTTTAATCACAAAGCTGAACTAGAGCACAAGTTACAAAGTGTCGCTTATTCAGCTTCTGTTGTTTCAGCAGGCTTGTCTTGTGCTTCTTTCATACTTAAGCGAACACGTCCTTGACGGTCAATCTCGAGTACTTTAACTTTAACCTCTTGCCCTTCGGTTAAGTAGTCTGTCACTTTCTCTACACGCTTGTCAGCGATTTGAGAAATATGAACCAATCCATCTTTACCAGGAAGAATCGTTACAAAAGCACCAAAATCAGCCAAACGAGCTACTTTACCAGTATAAATCGTTCCAACTTCTACTTCAGCTGTTAGCTCTTTAATACGATTAATCGCATCTTCAGCTTGATCTCCAGAAGTTGCTGCAATTTTAACGGTACCGTCGTCTTCAATTTCAATAGTTGTACCCGTTTCTTCACAAAGAGAACGAATAACAGCACCGCCTTTACCGATAACGTCACGAATTTTCTCAGGATTGATCTTCATTTGGTGAATACGAGGAGCAAACTCAGAAATTTCAGTACGAGCGCCAGAAATCGCTTCATCCATTACTGAAAGAATGTGCTTACGAGCACCTTGTGCTTGGTTAAGCGCAATTTGCATGATCTCTTTAGTTATACCTTCAATTTTGATGTCCATTTGAAGTGCAGTGATACCTTCGTTAGTACCCGCAACTTTAAAGTCCATGTCACCTAGGTGATCTTCATCGCCCAAGATGTCAGAAAGAACAACAAAATCGTCGCCTTCTTTAACAAGTCCCATTGCAATACCGGCAACAGACGCTTTAATTGGAACACCTGCATCCATTAAAGCTAGAGAAGTACCACATACTGAAGCCATTGAAGAAGAACCGTTAGATTCTGTGATTTCAGATACAACACGAACCGTGTATGGGAAGTCTTCTACAGAAGGCATTACTGCTTGGATACCACGTTTTGCTAGCTTACCATGGCCGATTTCACGACGTTTAGGGGAACCAACGAAACCTGTTTCACCTACGCAATACGGAGGGAAGTTATAGTGTAAAAGGAAGTGTGATTTCTTCTCACCTGTTAATTCATCAATAATTTGTGCGTCACGTTGTGTACCAAGCGTTGCTGTAACCAGTGCTTGAGTTTCACCACGAGTGAATAGAGCGGAACCATGTGTACGAGGAAGAACGCCCGTACGTACATCAAGAGCACGAACCATATCTTTTTCACGACCATCAATACGTGGGTTACCAGCAATGATGCGGCCGCGTACAACGTTTTTCTCTAAAGAACCAAGCATTTTTTTCACTTCGTTCTCGTCAAGCTCTTCATTCTCGGCTTTCAATACCGCTAATACGTCAGCTTTAATTTCACCAACTTGCTCATAACGCGCCATTTTTTCTGTTATTTGGTACGCTTCAGTAAAACGAGATTCTGCTAATTCAGCTATTTTAGCTTTCAGGTCAGCGTCAACAGTTGGTGCAACCCAATCCCATGCAGGAGTAGCAACTTCAGCTGCAAATTCTTTAATAGCTGTAATAACGGTTTGTTGTTGATCGTGACCAAATACAACAGCAGATAGCATTTCTTCTTCAGTAAGATTATCCGCTTCTGATTCAACCATTAACACCGCACCATCAGTACCAGCAACAACCAAATCTAATTTAGATGTTTCTAACTCTGTATTGCTAGGGTTTAGCACTAATTGACCATCAATGTGGCCAACACGAGCCGAACCGATAGGACCATTAAATGGAATGCCAGAAATAGATAATGCAGCAGAAGTACCGATCATAGTTACGATATCAGGCTGTACATCTGGGTTAACAGAAACAACAGTTGCAATAACTTGAACTTCGTTTTTAAATTCGTCAGGGAAGAGTGGACGAATTGGACGGTCGATTAAACGAGCGGTTAGTGTTTCACCTTCAGAAGGACGACCTTCACGCTTAAAGAAGCCACCAGGAATTTTACCAGCTGCATAAGTACGCTCTTGGTAGTTAACAGTTAAAGGAAAAAAGTCTTGGCCTTCAACGGCTGCTTTTTTACCCACTACAGATACAAATACTGCAGTATCATCCATTGTTACCATAACAGCAGATGTAGCTTGACGTGCAATAACGCCTGTTTCTAAAGTAACGGTATGATTACCGTATTGGAATGTTTTTACGACTGGATTCGCGAACATTATATTTCCTTAAATATAGCTGGATTCTGTTTTTCAGAACCACATAGAGAATACACCTTTCGGTATTACTCATCGCGACTAATAAAAATGATCTACCAAAAATAACTCACTTTCATTAGTCGCAACCTAAAGGCCGGCTACGCTGACTGTAATACTCGATAAAATGTAAATTTAAACTAAGCAAAACTTAGCTGGGCGATAGTATAGATGAAAAATGCAAAAAAGTGCAGACAGAAGCAGGGAAAAGAAAGCAAATTTATGAAGATTTTAGACTAAAAAGAAAAAGGGGCTATAAATAGCCCCTTTTCAACAAACTGTTCTTAGCGACGTAGGCCTAGACGTTTGATAAGGTCTTGGTAACGCTCTAGGTTTTTACCTTTAAGGTAATCTAGAAGTTTACGACGGCTAGAAACCATACGTAAAAGACCGCGACGACTATGGTGGTCGTGTTTGTGGTTAGCAAAGTGACCTTGAAGGTGGTTGATAGAAGCAGTAAGTAGTGCTACTTGTACTTCTGGTGAACCTGTATCGCCTTCAGATTGTGCATATTCTGCTACGATAGCTGCTTTTGTTTCTGCATTCAGAGACATAATCTCTCCTAAATAAGAGTTAAGTAAATAAAGTGTGCCGCCAATCTCTGATTCAGCCGACACGAGGAGCGCGTATGTTACTTGGCTAGATACAATTGCGCAAGTGCTATTTTAACATCGAACATTTGTTCACTAGCCTTGAACAACGTCATCCCGAAAAACGACCAGTCTTTTGGGCGCAACTCTTCCATCATCATCGATTTCACCGATCCCAATAAACAATCGCTCTTCACCACTGGTCATGCGGACAATACCGTCTAATGGTGCGCCAAACACTTGTACTGGTTGGCCATGCTGTATCATATGAGTCAGCTCTGGGATCAAATTCACTTCAGGTAGATCTTGAACAGCAGAATCCATAGGCATAAGTAATGGGTCAAGTAGTTCACGCGGAGGTATATCCTCATTGTGAGCTTTCTCCAGTAAGGCTTCTAACTGCTCTAATGTCACCATTTTCTCGTAAGGGTAATTAGACACACCCGTCCGACGTAAATAACTAACATGTGCGCCACAAGCCAGCATTTCACCCAAATCATCAACAATAGTTCGTATGTATGTTCCTTTAGAACAATGAACATCCATTTCAACTTCAGAGCCTTCAAAACGAATAATTTCAATAGAGTAAACGGTAATTTTACGAGAGTCTCGCGGAACATCGATACCTTCTCTTGCATACTCGTACAAAGGTTTGCCTTGGTATTTTAACGCAGAGAACATAGATGGAATTTGATCGGTTTCTCCACGAAACTTCGCTACACAACGCTCTAACTGACCTCGATCAACTTTCACTTCTCGAGTTTGTACAACTTCGCCATCAGAATCAGATGTATTGGTTCTTTCTCCGAGCTTAGCAATCACTCGATAACGTTTATCTGACTCTAGTAGAAACTGAGAAAACTTAGTCGCTTCACCAAAGCAGATAGGCAACATCCCCGTAGCCAATGGATCGAGTGCACCCGTATGGCCCGCTTTTTCTGCAAAGTAGATTCGCTTTACTTTTTGCAGCGTATCGTTAGATGTAATACCTGATGGCTTATCAAGTAAAATCACTCCATCAACAGAACGACCTTTACGACGACCTCTGCGACCCATTACTCTTCACCTTCTTCACGACCTGATTCATTAGCACGACGTTTGTCATCACTAACGACTTCACTCACAAGGTTCGACATGCGCATACCTTCAACAAGAGTATTATCATAGGTAAAACGCACTTCTGGAGTAAGTCTTAGCCGAATACGCTTGCCTAACATCATACGCACATGTGTTTCGTGCTCTTTCAAAGCAGCAAGGCTTGTTTCTGGTGTTTGGTCGCCAACACATAAAAATGTTACGAATACTTTTGCGTACGCTAAGTCACGAGAAACTTCGACGTCAGAGATAGTGACCATACCAATTCGTGAATCTCTAACTTCACGTTGTAAAATCAACGCAAGCTCTTTTTGTAATTGCTGCGACACGCGTTGCGTGCGGCTAAATTCTTTTGACATTATTTTCTTCTCTTAGAAAAAATGAGGGGCTAAGAGCCCCTCATGGTGTATTTAGCAACCGGCCCTAAAGTTATTTTAGGGTCTAGCTCTTGGCATGTTAACCAAGGGCTAGTAACGCTTTTTCAAAACGCTCGTCAATCGCGATTAATCAAGAGTACGTTTGATTTCAACGGTTTCAAATACTTCTATTTGGTCCCCTGCGCGAACATCATTATAGTTCTTAACGCCGATACCACATTCGTAACCATTTTTGGCTTCTTGTACATCATCTTTAAAACGACGTAATGATTCTAGCTCACCTTCGTAGATAACTACATTTTCACGTAGAACACGAATTGGTGCGTTACGCTTAATCACACCTTCGGTGACCATACAACCTGCAATGGCACCAAGTTTAGGTGATTTGAACACTTCACGTACTTCAGCCAAACCAATAATTTCTTGTTTGAACTCTGGAGCAAGCATGCCACCCATGGCTTGTTTCACTTCGTCGATCAATTGATAAATAATTGAGTAGTAACGTAGATCTAGGTTTTCATTTTCAATGGTACGTCGAGCAGAGGCGTCTGCACGAACGTTGAAACCTAAGATAATAGCGTTAGAAGCTGCAGCTAGAACCGCATCAGTTTCGGTAATACCACCAACACCAGAACCGACTACACTTACTTTTACTTCATCGGTAGACAGTTTATGTAGTGAATCGGTAATGGCTTCAACTGAACCTTGAACATCAGCTTTAAGAACCACATTGAGTTCAGCAACTTCACCTGCTTCCATATTCGAGAACATGTTTTCAAGTTTTGATTTTTGTTGACGTGCTAGCTTAACATCACGGAACTTACCTTGGCGATAGTTAGCAACTTCACGCGCTTTACGTTCATCACGCACAACTGTTGCTTCATCACCAGATGAAGGAACTCCTGATAAACCAATTATTTCTACAGGAATAGATGGACCAGCAGAAACAATTTCCTTGCCATTTTCGTCACGCATTGCGCGAACTCGGCCATATTCTTGGCCACACAGTAAGATATCACCTTTGTTCAATGTACCGGTTTGAACCAATACAGTAGCAACTGGACCACGACCCTTATCAAGACGAGATTCAACAACCACACCAGAAGCCATGCCATCAGCAACCGCCGTTAATTCTAAAACTTCTGATTGAAGCAAGATAGTTTCTAGCAAGCCTTCAATGTTGGTACCTTGTTTAGCAGAAATATGAACAAACATATTTTCGCCGCCCCATTCCTCAGGGATAACGTCATATTGTGCAAGTTCATTTTTTACATTATCTGGGTTTGCACCCTCTTTATCTATCTTGTTTACAGCAACAATTAGAGGAACTTCCGCCGCTTTAGCGTGTTGGATAGCCTCAATTGTTTGTGGCATAACGCCATCATCAGCAGCAACAACCAATACAACGATATCTGTAGCTTGAGCACCACGAGCACGCATTGCAGTAAATGCGGCGTGTCCAGGAGTATCAAGGAAGGTGATCATACCGTTATCAGTTTCTACATGGTAAGCACCAATGTGCTGAGTAATACCACCCGCTTCGCCCGATGCAACATGTGCTTTACGAATATAATCCAATGTCGATGTTTTACCGTGGTCAACGTGCCCCATGATAGTAACAACGGGCGCACGAGGAACAGCTTCAGCTGCGCCATCACGATCAGACAAAATCGCTTCTTCTAATTCATTCTCTTTACGAAGAATAACTTTATGACCCATTTCTTCTGCGACAAGAGCAGCGGTTTCTTGATCGATAACTTGGTTAATGGTTGCCATTGCTCCCATTTTCATCATGACTTTGATGACTTCAGTACCTTTAACTGACATTTTATTTGCCAGCTCAGACACAACAATTGTCTCACCAATAGCAACGTCTTGTTTTGCAACTGTTGCAGACTTATCAAATCCGTGCTGTTGCATAGAAGTTGGCTTAGCTAGCTTACCTTTACGGCCTTTACCGCGTTGGTTACGACCGCCACGACCTTGAGATTCTGTAGAATCAGGCGCTTTCTTCTTACGCTTACGACGACTTGGCCCAGGTGCTGCAGCTTGACGATCCGCTTCATCTTCTGCTTCACGTGCGTGAGTAGATGTCGTTACGTGATAGTCAGACGTTTCTTCTTGCGCTTTCTTTTTCTTCTCTTCTTCTGACCAACGCTCTTGGTTTTCTTCTGCTAGCTTACGAGCTTCTTCAACTAGCTTAAGCGCGGTTTCTTCGGCTTTTTTCTTCGCTTCTTCTTCTTGACGACGCTTCAACGCATCGGCTTCTTTTTGTGCGGCATCTTGCTTAGCTTTTTCTTTTGGATTCATTTTTGCTTCTGCTTCTCGCTTCGCTTTTGCTTCTGCTTCACGTTTTGCTTTTGCTTCAGCTTCAGCTTCACGCTTCGCTTTTGCTTCTGCTTCACGTTTTGCTGCTTCTTCAGCTTGACGTTTTGCTGCTTCTTCAGCTTCACGTTTTGCTGCTTCTTCGGCTTCGCGTTTTGCTGCTTCTTCAGCTTCACGTTTCGCTTCATCTTCAACTGAACTGCGCTTAACGTAAGTACGTTTCTTACGTACTTCTACTTGTACATCTTTACTTTTACCGCCAGTAGCAGCCACGCTTAGTGTACTGCGAGTCTTGCGTTGTAGCGTTAAACGAGTTGGTTCAGATTTTCCTGAAGTATCGCCGTGTTCTTTTTTAAGATAAGTAAGAAGATTCGACTTCTCCTCATCGGTAACATTGTCGTTGCTGGTCTTTGACATACCAGCATCAGCAAGTTGTTCTAACAAGCGATCAACCGGTGTACCGATTTCTTCACTCAGTGCTTTAACTGTAAGTTGCGTCATGCGCTCCCTCCTTGCTGAAATTAATCTTCGTCGCTGAACCAACAGATATTACGTGCTGCCATGATAAGTTCACCCGCTCGCTCTTCTGTTAAACCATCAATACCTTCGAGGTCATCAATGCCTTGTTCAGCTAATTCTTCTAATGTTGCAACGCCTTTGGCTGCAAACTTAAATGCCAATTCACGCTCTAAACCTTCTAGACCGAGTAGATCTTCTGCTGGTTCTATGCCTTCAAATGACTCTTCTTGTGCAAGAGCAAGGGTCGTTAGCGAGTCTTTTGCTCGACCACGGAGCTCTTCAACGATCTCTTCATTTAGACCATCAATTTCTAATAGTTCGTTTACTGGAACGTAAGCTACTTCTTCTAGTGTTGAGAAGCCTTCTTCAACTAACATTTCAGCGAAATCTTGCTCAATATCGAGATACTTCATAAAGTTTTCGATGGAAGCAACCGATTCTTCTTGATGTTTTTTCTGTAAATCTTCAACCGTCATAACATTTAACTCCCAACCGGTAAGCTGAGATGCTAAACGAACGTTCTGACCATTACGTCCAATTGCTTGGGCTAAGTTATCCGATTCAACTGCGATATCCATTGCATGAGCATCTTCATCGACGATAATTGATGCAACATCAGCTGGAGCCATGGCATTAATAACGAATTGAGCAGGGTTATCATCCCATAATACAATATCAATACGTTCACCACCAAGTTCACCTGAAACAGCTTGTACACGTGCACCACGCATACCAACGCAAGCACCAACAGGGTCAATACGACGATCATTGGTTTTCACTGCTATTTTAGCACGTGAACCAGGATCACGAGCTGCGCCTTTTAACTCTATTAATTCTTCAGCAATTTCCGGTACTTCAATACGGAAAAGCTCCGTCAACATTTCAGGCTTAGAGCGAGTAATAAATAACTGGAACCCACGAGCTTCTGGACGAACTGAATACAAAAGCCCACGAACCCGGTCACCTGGACGAAAGTTTTCACGAGGAAGTTGATCATCGCGCATGATAACCGCTTCCGCATTATTACCAAGGTCCAAAATAATAGTTTCGCGATTTACTTTTTTCACAACTCCGGTAACAAGCTCACCTTCGTTATCGATAAATTGTTCTACAACTTGTGCTCGTTCAGCTTCACGTACTTTTTGTACAATAACTTGCTTCGCTGTTTGCGTAGTAATTCGGTCAAACGTTACTGACTCGATATCGTCTTCAATAAATCCGCCAAGTTCAATTGTTTCGTCATCGTATTTAGCAGCTTCAATCGAAATTTCTTTAGTTGGGTTTTCTACTTCTTCTACTGCCATCCAACGACGGTAGGTATTAAAATCGCCGGTTTTACGGTCAATTTCCACACGAACTTCAATTTCCAGTTCATGCTTCTTTTTTGTTGCTGTTGCTAACGCAATTTCTAACGCTTCAAAAATACGCTCACGAGGAACAGCTTTCTCGTTAGAAACAGCTTCAACAACTGCTAAAATTTCTCTGTTCATTTATCTAGCCTCATAAAAAATTCTCTCTAGGAGAACTAAAATTTAGGGATCAGGTTAGCTTTAGAAATATTGCTTAATGCAAATTCTTCACTTTGTCCTTCAACGGTGATAATGATTGTTTCACCTTCGACAGCTTGGATAACGCCTTTCCATTTACGACGATTATCCATGGCCATTTTCAGAACAATGTTGACCTCGTGACCAATAAATTGTTGGTAATGTTCTGTTTTAAAAAGTGGCCTTTCCAAACCAGGAGAAGATACTTCCAAGTTGTATGCAACAGAGATCGGATCTTCAACATCCAGTACCGCACTTACTTGACGACTAACTTCAGCACAATCATCCACGTTAATGCCGTTTTCACTATCAATATAAATACGTAAAGTTGAGTGTTCGCCTGCACGAATAAACTCAAGACCGACTAATTCGTAACCTGATGCTCCAACAGGAGATTCAAGCATTTCCGTTAGTTGTCTTTCTAAACCAGTCATTTAACCACTCCAGAAACGAAAAAAGGGCTCAGAGCCCATTCTAAATCCCAAGCAATAACACCGCACTTCAGCTAAAACCTGAAGTACAGATAATAAAAAACCCCGAAATAGCCGAGGTTTAGTATTGCTGGACCCTGATATAACTAAACTATAATTTACATTACCGTTTAGTTCATAGTTAATGTGACTTTATAAATCGCCATTAACTATGATAACTTGCACATCAGTTCCTCGATGAGTATTGGTTGCGGGGGCCGGATTTGAACCGACGACCTTCGGGTTATGAGCCCGACGAGCTACCAAGCTGCTCCACCCCGCGTCCGACTGTCGAACATTATACGCTCAACAGTTTGATTTACAAGTTACATCAATCTAATCCTGATGTTGCTATCAAAATTAAATTAATGGTGCCGAGAGAGGGACTTGAACCCTCACACCCTAAGGCACTAGCACCTCATGCTAGCGTGTCTACCAATTTCACCATCTCGGCATATATTGTTTTCTGTCTATAATAAATAAAACATCTACAATAATTAAAAGCTTTATTGAGGAATTTCGTCGCCAGTTTGTTCGGCTGGAATTTCACTCGGTAAATCTGCTGCAGCATCTTCAAGGATTATTTGACCTTGTGTTGGGTCTATCCATTGAGATTCAGTTTGGTGTGTTGCTAAATTACCAAAAACAAGAGCTACAGCGAAAAATACAGTTGCACATATTGCAGTCATTCGGGTTAGGAAATTCCCTGAGCCACCAGAACCAAACACTGTGTTTGAAGCACCGGCACCAAATGAGGCTCCCATATCTGCGCCTTTACCTTGTTGAATCAGTACCAGCCCAATAACACCAGCAGCAGCCAACAGGTAAACCACAAGTAGAATAGTAGTCATTTTTTCACCTACGTAACTATTTGTCGAACTAGCACCACCTATTATTCAAAGGCAAAGCCAGCGACCTCCGGTATCGAAGGCCGAGCAATACTATAGGATTGAAATAAAGCTGACAAGTAAAAAATGCGAGTTATATTCCAAATGGTCAATTAAACATCAAAAGTTGTTTTTACAGCGTCGGCAATCTTTAATGCAGAAGCCTTAACCAGTTGTTCATCTTCACCTTCAACCATCACTCTTATCAAAGGTTCGGTACCGGATTTACGTAAAAGCACACGCCCTTTCGAACCTAATTCGTTCTCTACTTGTTGGGTCGCCGTTTTCACCACGTCCGCTTCAAGTGGATTACTATCTCCAGAAAATCTTACGTTTTCCAATACTTGTGGATATAGTGTCATTCCTTCAGACAAATCTTTTAATGTCATTTCACTATCAACCACTGACGCAAGTACTTGCAACGCTGCAACAATTGCATCTCCGGTTGTGACTTTATCAAGTAGAATAACATGACCAGAGTTTTCAGCGCCAATTGACCATCCTTTCTCTTGCAGTTGCTCCATTACATATCTATCGCCAACCGCCGCTCGAACAAAAGGAATACCGAGTTGCTTTAGTCCATTTTCCATACCTAAATTGCTCATTAAGGTACCAACTACCCCACCTTTTAACTCTCCTCGGCGAAGCGCATCTCGAGCAATAATATAAGCGATCTGATCGCCATCTATTTTATTACCTTGATGGTCGACCATAATAATGCGATCGCCGTCACCGTCGAATGCGAGTCCTAAATCAGCCTTCTCTTCAACGACTAACTTCTGTAAAGCTCTGACATCTGTCGCTCCAACTTCTGCATTAATGTTCACGCCATTAGGCTCAACACCAATAGTAACGATTTCAGCACCTAACTCTTTAAAAACAGAAGGCGCAATGTGATAAGTCGCGCCATGAGCGCAATCAATCACTATTTTTAATTTGGCTAAATTTAGATTATTTGGAAATGTGCTTTTGCAAAACTCTATATAACGTCCAGCGGCATCATTTAGGCGAGCGGCTTTACCAAGCTGAGAAGACTCAACACAAACTAATGCTTTATCAAGCTCTGCTTCGATAGCAAGTTCTACTTCATCAGGTAGTTTCATTCCTTCCGATGAGAAAAATTTGATGCCATTATCATAATAAGGGTTATGTGATGCAGAAATAACAATACCAGCTTCTGCACGAAAAGTTTGCGTTAAATAGGCAATAGCAGGTGTTGGCATAGGGCCGGTTAGCGTTGCGTTTAACCCAGCGGCCGCTAGCCCAGCTTCCAACGCTGATTCCAACATATATCCGGAAATACGTGGGTCTTTCCCGATGATTACTTTTTTTGTACCTTGCTTGGCAAGAACACGACCTGCAGCCCAACCCAGTTTTAGTATAAAGTCTGGTGTAATTGGAAATTCACCCACTTTGCCACGAACACCATCGGTACCAAAATAACGTCTTTCTGACATGTTAGTATCCTATTTATTTGTCATTATTTTCTATTTGTATTTATTTTCAGTGAGACATTGTACTACTTTTAACGCATCTAATGTCTCTTCAAAGTCATGAACTCTGATTATCTGCGCACCTTTTAATGCGGCAATAGTTGCACAGCTAATGCTGGCAGCCAGAGTTTCCGATGGTTTTTTATTGAGTAAGTTAAACAGCATCGATTTTCTCGACATTCCAACTAATAATGGGAAACCAAATGAATGAAACTGCTCTAAAGTATCAAGTAGCTGATAATTATGTTGTAACGATTTACCAAACCCAAAACCTGGATCGAGAATTATTCTACTCGAATCTATACCAGCTTCACTGCATGCTTGAACTCGTTGAGCAAGAAATTGTTCTACTTCTGTAAACAAGTTGTCGTAAACGGGCTTAGTTTGCATTGTTTGTGGTTGTCCTTTCATATGCATCAAACATACTGGCGCATCAAACAATGCTGCGACGTCTAAAGCATTTGGCTCGCTTAATGCTCGGACATCATTAATGATATCCGCTCCAGCCTCAAGAGCCTGGCGCATAACTTCTGCCTTACTGGTATCAATGGAGATCCACACATCATGCTTTGCTCTGATCGCTTCAATTACTGGAATGGTTCGCGCAAGTTCTTCTTCTAGTGTAACCCTAGTTGCGCCAGGTCGGGTTGATTCACCGCCTATATCAATGATAGCAACGCCTGCTTCTATCATTTTTTCTGCTCGATGCAGTGCATCACCAATATTATTAAACACACCTCCGTCAGAAAAAGAGTCAGGGGTCACATTTAGTATCCCCATGACTTGCGGTGAGTTCAACGACAGCTGTTTATTATTCGACTTTAAAATCATATTGGCATATTCGACATACAAAAAGACCCCGAACATATCGAGGTCTTGGTTTTAGTATCTAGCAGTTACTCAGATTTGTTATCTTTATTAACGTCACTTTGTTTTTCTGCTTTTTGTTCAGCATTGTCGGAAGAGTCTTTCACTTCAATATCTTCTGCCACTGTTTCGGCAGTAATATCCTCTTCAGTCGCGTTAGGTTGAACTGTTTCTGCTTTGTCTGTACCCATTGCTGCTTTAGCATCTGCTCGAGCTTGGCTCACTTTTTCAGCTGAATCACTGGTCCAACCTTGTGGCTCACGAATTTCTTCTTTTCTTGCCATCAAGTCTTCTAGTTGCCCAGCATCAATAGTTTCATATTTCATCAATGCATCTTTCATCGCATGCATGATATCCATATTGTCTTCCAATATTTGCTTAGCGTGTGCGTAGTTTTTATCAATAATACTACGAATCTCAGCATCTATCAGTTTAGCTGTATCATCTGACATATGTTTAGTCTGAGTTACACTACGGCCTAAGAATACTTCACCTTCTTCTTCTGCATACAGCAATGGACCTAATTTTTCAGAGAAGCCCCACTGAGTAACCATCTTACGCGCTATATCAGTTGCTCGCTCGATATCATTAGAAGCACCAGTTGAAACTTTATCTGAGCCGTAAATCATTTCTTCTGCTAGACGACCACCATATAAAGTTGCAATAGAAGATTCTAGCTGCAAACGAGACATACTAATGCGGTCTTGCTCTGGCAAGAACATGGTAACACCCAAAGCTCGGCCACGAGGTATAATCGATACCTTATAAACTGGATCATGGTCTTTAACTAGCAAACCAACAATCGCATGCCCTGCTTCATGGTATGCAGTAGATTCTTTTGACTCCTCAGACATAACCATAGAGTGACGAGCGGCACCCATCATGATTTTATCTTTGGCCAATTCAAACTCAACCATGGAGACATTGCGTTTGTTTCCACGAGCG
Organism: Vibrio sp. TH_r3; assembly: GCF_033101115.1. Classification (NCBI taxonomy): domain Bacteria; kingdom Pseudomonadati; phylum Pseudomonadota; class Gammaproteobacteria; order Vibrionales; family Vibrionaceae; genus Vibrio; species Vibrio sp. TH_r3. Next base: position 22,489 of record NZ_JAWMPW010000031.1, read on the forward strand.
GCAAACAATGCAGCTTCATTCACTAAGTTAGCCAAATCTGCACCTGAGAAACCAGGTGTACCACGAGCAATCAGCGATGGCTCTACATCGCCAGATAACGGTACTTTGCGCATATGTACTTTTAGGATTTGTTCTCGGCCACGCACGTCTGGCAGACCAACCATGACCTGACGGTCGAAACGGCCGGGACGCAACAATGCAGGGTCAAGAACATCAGGACGGTTAGTTGCGGCAATAACAATAATACCTTCATTTCCCTCAAAACCATCCATTTCCACCAACATTTGGTTAAGCGTTTGCTCACGTTCATCGTGACCACCACCCACACCAGCACCACGTTGGCGACCTACCGCATCAATTTCATCAATAAAGATAATACATGGTGCAGCTTTCTTTGCTTGTTCAAACATGTCACGTACACGAGAAGCACCAACACCAACAAACATTTCTACAAAGTCTGAACCAGAAATAGTAAAGAACGGAACTTTGGCTTCACCTGCAATCGCTTTTGCAAGTAACGTTTTACCTGTTCCCGGAGGCCCAACCAACAACACACCGGTCGGTATTTTACCGCCTAATTTTTGGAATCGACTCGGGTCCCGAAGATAATCAACCAATTCTTTAACATCTTCCTTGGCTTCATCACAGCCTGCAACATCACCAAAGGTGGTTTTGATTTGCTCTTCGCTCATCATCCTGGCTTTGCTCTTACCAAATGACATAGCGCCTTTGCCGCCGCCGCCTTGCATTTGACGCATGAAGAAGATCCATACACCAATCAGCAGAATCATTGGGAACCAAGAAATGAAAATTGAACCAAGTAGGCTTTGCTCTTCTGGTGGAGAACCTTGCACTTTCACATTTTGGTTAATTAAATCATCAAGCAATTTATCATCGCTAAGAGGCATATACGTCACGTTACGTGAATTATCACGACGATAGAATACGATTTCTCGGCCATCAAACTGTGCTTCACGAATTTGGCCTTGGCCAACTTCTTGTACAAAGGTGGTATAATCTACTGTTCTTCCGTTACTTTCGCTGGGTCCAAAACTCTGGAATACCGACATCAAAACAACAGCTATAACCAACCATAAAATTAAATTTTTTGCCATGTCACTCAAGGTGCAAGCCTCTCGATAACTAATTGTAATTAAAAGTAGAGTACTACAGATCGTTGCCTGTATCTACAGCGTAATAGTTTAGCCTTTATATCCAGTGGCCACTATATAAACTTCTCGAGAACGCGCTCTCGATGAGTCCGGTTTTCTAATTTTGACGACTTTAAACAAATCACGTACGTCTTTTACATATTGATCAAAGCCTTCACCTTGGAACACTTTGACAACAAAGCTACCATTAGCAGCTAGAACCTGTCGACACATATCAAGCGCAAGTTCGACTAAATACATCGCCCTTGGTTGATCTACCGACAAATTCCCCGCCATATTAGGCGCCATATCAGACATTACCACGTCAACCATATCGGGTTGAATTCTTTCCAAAAGTGCTTCTAAAACTGAATCCTCTCTAAAATCACCTTGTAAAAAACTCACTCCAGCAATGGAATCCATCGGTAAAATATCACAAGCAATAACTTGTCCACTATCCCCGACGATCTGAGTCGCATATTGTGACCAGCCTCCAGGTGCTGCCCCCAAGTCCACAACGGACATTCCTTGCTTCAACAATTTATCTTTTTCTTGAATTTCTTCAAGCTTAAAGATCGCTCTAGAACGATAGCCTCTTTTTTTCGCTTCATTGACATATTTATCGTCAAAATGCTCTTTAAGCCAACGTCCTGAACTTGCTGAAAGTTTCTGTTTACTCATTCTATTCCTAGTAAATTTAGACGAATTACCAAATAAGTATGGTAGAAAAATTAGTCTTCGTGATTAGATGGCGTTAAAATACCGTTTTTCAACCCCGAATTCGTTTATACTTTCAAAAATTATCATGCATTTTTTGATATTTGAAATTAAAGCACATTTTAACTACTAACATAATTGGCCGCGTAATGAATCTGAGCACCAAACAAAAACAGCACCTTAAAGGCCTAGCACACAACTTAAAACCAGTTGTGCTAATGGGCGCCAATGGATTAACTGAGGCTGTTCTAGCGGAAATAGAACTCGCACTAGATCACCACGAGTTAATCAAAATTAAAGTTGCCTCTGAAGATAGAGAAACTAAGCAACTTATCATTGATGCGATTATTCGTGAGAGCAAAGCTGAAAAAGTACAGACTATAGGAAAAACCCTTGTACTTTATCGCCAATCTGAAGCACGTAAAATCGAAATACCAAGAAAATAATATACGTTATAATTAAAAGGGTCGCTACGATTGCGACCCTTTTTCTGTACTCAACTCAACAAACGGTTAGATTAAATATATTGAACCTTGTCAATTTCATAATCTTTATCGCCGCCCGGTGTAGAAATAACCACTTCATCACCTTCTAATTTACCAATTAAGCCACGAGCAATAGGTGAGCTCACCGAAATGCGCCCTGCTTTGATCTCAGCTTCATCTTCACCAACAATTTGGTAGGTCGACTCTTGTTCAGTATCTAAATCAATCAAAGTAACGGTAGAACCAAAGATGATTTTACCTGTGTTATCCATTTTGGTGACATCGATAACTTGTGCAACTGACAGTTTATATTCAATATCTCTAATCTGAGCTTCACAAATACCTTGTTCTTCTCTTGCCGCATGATATTCAGCATTTTCTTTTAGATCACCTAACTCTCGAGCTTCAGCGATTGCAGCAGATATAATCGGACGACGCTTTAATAATGTATCTAATTCTTCACGCAGTTTTTGTTCACCACGGAGAGTCATTGGGACTTTTTCCATTTTTAACCTCTAAACCAAAGTCAGCTTTGGACAAAACGAACCCACTCAACATAAGCTGAGTGAGTTTAGATATAATTGAATTTGCTCTAGTGTAAACAAAGATTGGTGATTAATCATCTATATTAACGATTTGTATCACAAAATTAGCATATGAGTACAAACCAATATAATTTCGTGCCTATTCAGTAACGGTGTAATATGACAAAACCTAAAAATAACTAAAAAACCAGTAAATTCCTCTTTAATAAAGAAGGGATATAATTATTTAAAATCAGATAATTAAAATAAAAACTAGGCCTACACCCACTATTTTTACATCATTTTACTAACCTAATAGGGAACTTTAACGGTACAAATTCTAACAGGCAAAACATCAACAATTGCTTTTGAGCTTTTCAGCACAAGTTCAAATTCTTTTTTATACTTTAAATTCAATCATCATTTATATTTTAAAATTATTAAGCAAATTTAGGATTAAATAAAATGAACAAAACAATGTTAGCGCTAGCAGTGTCCACGGCAACAATTACAACCGGTGCGTTCGCCGCGGCAGAAGGAAAACAAGCAGGTTCTATCGACGGAACAGAGATATACAGTTCTAACGGCAACAGTTTGGAAATTGGTGGTCGTGCAGAAGCTCGTCTTTCTATGCAAGATGGCAAAGCGGAAGATAAATCTCGTGTTCGTCTTAATTTTTTAGGTACGACACAAATCACTGACGAACTGTATGGTGTTGGCTTTTATGAAGGCGAGTTCACTACGGCAGACAATGGCGATGGCAGTGACTTAGACAATCGTTACGCTTATGCGGGCTTTGGTGGTACGTTTGGAGAAATGACTTACGGTAAAAATAGTGGTGCACTAGGCGTTATCACTGACTTTACCGATATCATGGCATATCACGGTAACAGTGCTGCGCATAAAATTGCCGTAGCTGACCGTACCGACAACATGGTTACCTATAAAGGTAACATGGACAATTTAGGATTTAAGGCTAGCTATCGTTTCGCAGATAGAGATACTAATAATGGCGACACAGATTTTGTAGATAACGGTCTTAATGGCTATTCATTGTCCGCTATTTATGCCATTTCGGATACAGGACTAACTCTTGGTGCTGGTTATGCTGAACAAGGTGATGAAGACGAGTATATGTTCGCTGCATCATACAAAATTGCCGACTTATATCTCGCTGGTATTTATACTGACGGTACTATAGATACCAACGTTGATTATACCGGGTATGAATTAGCCGCAGCTTATAAAATCGATCAATTAGTTTTAACCACAACCTATAACAACGCCGAAGAAGATAAAGTAACAGCAACAGACAGTCTTGCAATTGATGCCACTTACTACTTCAAACCAAACTTCCGCAGTTATATATCATATAACTTCAACATGCTTGATAAGAATGATGTAGGCAAGGTTAATGCAGAAGATGAACTGGCTTTGGGTATCCGATACGATTTCTAAATCTTGTTTGACAGATAAAGTATAATACTGCCAAGATTAAATGATCTTAAAATGCCTGCTTTATATAGCAGGCATTTTTTTTCTTGGATATACTCAATTTTTCATCCTATTGTTGGTCGGTAAAAATGCGCTTAATTGTGGCTTTCATTTTATTATTTTTCTCTAGTTATTCATCCGCTTATGCACCAGTCGAAATATTGCCTTCGGGCAGTCAAGTCAGTTTATCGGTTACCACTTCATCAAAAACGCTTTTATCAATTAATACCGACAAACTTTTTCCACCGGCTAGTACCTTAAAAATAATTACCGCTTTAGCGGCAAAGTTAGAATTGGGTGACAATTTTCGCTTCGAAACACAGGCCCAAAAAAAAGGAAATGATATTATTTTTCGTTTCTCTGGCGATCCAACATTAACTTACAACGATTTAGATAAACTGCTTAACACCTTACATAATAAAGGTTTACACAAAATTGAAGGCAATATATGGCTGAATAAAGGGGCTTTTTCAGGATATGAACGAGCAGTTGGCTGGCCTTGGGATATTCTAGGCGTTTGCTATAGCGCACCATCCAGTGCAATAACGTTAGATGGTAATTGCGTACAGGCTTCAATTTATACTAATGATGATGGAACGACGCGCGTCCATGTTCCAAAGCATCAACCTATCGTCGTTAAAACTAACGCTATTACTGTGTCAAAAGAGCAACAGAAAGCACAGCAATGTGAGTTGGAATTGACCACCTCTTCCGGAAATGAGTATCTGCTATCAGGCTGCCTTGTAAAACGCAATAAACCATTGCCTCTTAAATTTGCGGTGCAACAAACGGATTTATATGTCGAAGATAAATTACGTACCCTACTTATAAAAAATAACATTGCCTTCAATGGTCAGTTTTTACTAAGTAATGACATCGAAGGTCACGTTATTGCGTCTCATTTTTCTGCACAATTATCACAAATAATAGAAAAAATGCTGAAGCATTCAACCAACCTGATTGCGGATAATATCACTAAGACTATTGGTGCTCGTTTTTACTCACAACCCGGTAGTTTTACCAATGGAACAGAAGCGATAAAACAGATTATTTTTTCAAATACAGGTGTAGATATAAATGATGCGCAGCTAGCTGATGGTTCGGGACTATCGAGAAATAACAGAATTAGTGCTAACGACTTAACTCAAATACTGACCTATATATGGCATAACGACCAAAAATTAAACTTTGTAAATATGCTTGCGACATCAGGTGAAACAGGCACACTTAGATATAGAAAAAGTATGAACACACCTCAAATAAAGGGGCAGCTACAAGCTAAAAGTGGCTCAATTTATGGAAGCTACAACATGGCAGGATTCGTACTCAACCCAAATAAGCAACCAAAAGCGGTATTTGTACAATTTGTAACCGATTATTTTCCGGCTAAAAACCAGACAACAACTAACGCATTTCCAGCAATCTTTCAGTTTGAAGATTCTTTTTATCGTGATTTAATCAAATTATCTGAACACAGCGAATATCTACAATAATATCCTTAAATACTCTAGTTATTTGATTTGCGTTATGGGTGAGAAAGTTAATATCTGTTTGCTTTAAATTAAGTTATTTATATCGTGTATAAATAGCCGAATGCAAAAAAGGCGCAAACTGCGCCTTTTTCTAATTTTAACACGCTATTTTTAACAAGCCATTTTTCACAAGCTAAGCAACTTACGTTCTAGCTAATTGAAAAATAGAAAAGTTATACACCTCACGATGCTACAACTTTAGCTTAGCGTTATACGAGCAAACTTTCGTTTACCGACTTGATAAACCGCTGTACCCGCTTGAGGAATCATTTTAGTGTCTTCAATTTTATCACCATCAATTTTGGCTGCACCTTGACGTATCATACGCATTGCATCTGATGTTGAATTAACCAAACCCGCTTCTTTAAGAAGGTTACCAATTGCGATGCCTTTTTCAAACTCAAACTCCGGCATTTCATCTGGTATAGCGCCTTTTTGAAAACGATTAATAAAATCTTGTTCTGCGGCTTCTGCATCTGCATCGGTATGAAAACGAGCAATAATTTCTTTGGCGAGTAATATTTTGATATCACGAGGATTTTTTCCTGCGTCAACTTCCACTTTAAATTGTTCTATTTCAGTCAAAGGACGGAAAGAGAGCAACTCATAGTAACTCCACATCAAATCATCAGAAATTGACATGATTTTACCAAACATATCATTAGGTGCATCACTGACACCAATATAGTTATGAGCTGATTTAGACATTTTTTTCTCACCATCTAAACCAACAAGCAGGGGCATAGTCAAGACGCATTGAGGCTTTTGACCATTGGCTTTTTGCAACTCACGCCCCATTAACAAATTAAATCGCTGATCGGTACCACCTAGTTCAACATCGGTTTCCATTGCAACAGAATCATAGCCTTGCAACAACGGATACATAAATTCATGAATCGCGATAGGTTGATTGTTAGAATAACGTTTTTTAAAATCGTCGCGTTCTAACATGCGAGCTACGGTTTGATTGGCAGCTAAACGAATCATTCCCTCTGCTCCCAATTCAGACAACCAAGTCGAGTTAAACTCTATTTTGGTTTTTTCTGGATCGAGGATTTTAAATACTTGTTGTTTATATGTTTCTGCATTAGCTAATACATCTTCGCGAGTCAATGGCGGACGAGTTGTATTTTTCCCTGTTGGGTCTCCTACCATACCAGTAAAGTCACCAATCAAAAACGTGACATCATGTCCTAATTCTTGAAACTGGCGTAATTTATTTAGGATAACGGTATGACCCAAGTGAATATCTGGTGCAGTTGGATCGGCTCCTAACTTAATACGTAATGGACGATTTTCTTTAAGCTTTGCAATTAGCTCATCTTCTGGTAATAATTCATCGATACCACGTTTTATTTCAGCCAATGCTGTTTCTATACTCGCCATTCTTGTTAACTCCCGCAGATTTGGCAAAAATTATTTGGTGTACAGTTTACTTGAATAGCTATGTATTTTGAAACCAGTTAAACTCTGTATTGCCAATATTTCACCTAAATTAACTATTAATAACCATGCTTGCTACTTTTTTTCGGCTTCCTAGTCTCCATAGAACATTGATCCTCGTTATTTCTGCACTAATAACTGTGTTGTTATTTCTTCCTGACGCTGAAGTTCTCAGCAAAAATCAAACAACTCTAGAAATAGGTAAACATTATCCTCTTGAAATCAAACTTGAAGTACCAACAATAATAAACAACCAATTATCAAGTTCGGTCGTTAAATGGGAAAAATACACCATTAACTCGGGTGAAAGTGCAGCAAAATTATTTAATAGAATTGGTTTATCTCCACAACTTTTGCATAAAGTCATTTCCAGTGATAAAGAAATTAATAATCAACTTTCTCGCCTACGTGTAGGGGATGAACTTTCTTTTGGTTTTGATCAAAAGCACGATTTACTGCAAATAACCCGAGTGCTAAGTCCTTTCGAAACCTTCCGTATCAGTAAAACAGAGCAAGGGTTCGCAGGTAAATTAGAAAGTAAAGACGTTAATATTCAACTTAACTACGCTGAAGCAACCATCTCATCAAATTTTTGGAATGCTGCACTCGCTGCTCATTTAACACCGAATCAAATTATGGAACTTGCCGGAATTTTTGGTTGGGATATTGATTTCGCACTGGATATCCGTTCGGGTGATAGTTTTAAAGTTCTGTATGAAGAAAAGCTGGTGGAAGGCGAGAAAATGGGCCGAGGTAAAATCATTGCCGCTATGTTTTCAAACCAGGGAGAAACCTTTACCGCTATTATTGATGACAACACTGGTAATTATTTTGATCAAGATGGACGAGCGATGAAAAAAGCCTTTTTACGTTCACCTATTGATTTCAGACGCGTGACATCTAACTTCAATCCTACCAGACGACATCCTGTGACAGGAAAAATCACCGCCCATAGAGGTACAGATTATGCAGCCCCAGTTGGGACACCTATTTGGGCAGCAGGAGACGGTATTGTTGATAAATCAGGCTACAACCAATTTAATGGTAACTATGTATTTATCCGCCATAGCAATACTTATATTACCAAATATCTGCATATGAAGCGCCGTTATGTCAAAACCGGACAACGAGTGAAACAAGGCGATACTGTAGGAACTCTAGGAGGGACAGGCCGCGTTACTGGACCGCATCTGCATTATGAATTTTTGGTAAACGGTGTCCATAAAAATCCAAGAACGGTAAAATTACCTCAATCAAAATCATTACAAGGGCAAGACAAAGCCAATTTCTTAGCCAATGCAAAGCAGCGATTGGAACAACTTGATAGATATGGAAAGTTGCTATTTTCTAGCGATCCCTAGTGTCGCCATTTATTCTTAGCGGTTTCTTTATGATTAATCGTCTTCAAAAACAAAACCCCAGTTCGTTCTATTGAACTAACTGGGGTTTAAATATTATAAATTAATCAATAAGTTAGATAATACCACATGATCACTTGACTAGTTTTATATTAAAAAACTAATTTCTTTGAATGGCGTCATTTGCTTGCTTTAACAAATTTTGGCTTTCTGTCATAAACTGCTGAGAATAGTCACCAAACCAATCACTCACTTTAGCAAAATTTTGTACAAAGGCTTCTTTATCATGACCTTCTAAGATCTCAATTGCTTCCCCAAAACTGGAGTGAAAACGTTTGATCATCTGAATATTTTCTTGCGAAGACAAAATAATATCGGCATACAAATTAGGATCTTGAGCGAACAGCCGCCCGACCATAGCCAACTCTAAACGATAAATAGGAGAACTAAGTTGCAACAGCTTGTCAATATTTGGATTTTCTCGGCTTAAATGTAAACCATAAGCAAAAGAGGTAAAGTGACGCAATGCTTGAATCAAAGTCATACCATGATCATGCTCTTCTGCATCGATATTACTAAGAGAAGCACCCCAAATAGTAAATTGATCTAATAGCCATTGATAATCTTCCTCTCCACGACCGTGGCAATACACAATAACTTGTTTGGCCAAACTTGGCACATCAGGGCCAAACATTGGATGTAATCCCACCACTGGACCAGCATGAACACTTAACATTTTTTCTAACGGTTTTGATTTAATTGAAGTTAAATCACACAAAATACAGTCATCGGGTAAATGAGTTAATTTATCAATCACGCCTGACGTTAAATGAATAGGAACAGTAATCACTACTAGCCCCGCATCTTTAAGTAATACATCTGCGTTATGCCAATCTTTACTGCCTAAAATTTTCACTTGATAGCCAGATAAAGTAAACATGCGAGCAAATAGACCACCTAATTGCCCATGACCACCAACGATAACAACTGAACGTAATGAAGGATTTAAGCATTTAAAACCAGAATCTTTTTCACTCGCATAAGATTCACGCATCGTTCTTCGTAAAATATCTTCAATAAGCTGTGGTGGAATACCGCGTTTTTCTGCTTCTTGTCGACGAGATGCGAGCATTGCCGCTTCGCGGTCAGGCGCGTAAATAGGCAACCCGTGTTCACTTTTAACTTCACCCACTTTCTCTACAAGCGCTAGACGACGTACCAACAAATCAATCATTTGTTTGTCGACTTCATCTATTTGGTCTCGCAACTCATTTAACTCAACAGCCATCCAATCTGCCTTTATCTTCTTTCTATCTATAATATTTACGCCTGTATTCTCATTATGAAAGAACATCGATACACAGTGTTTATAGAAAAGTAATTATAGAAAAAGCGAAGCAACTAAAGATGCTTCACTGTTTATGTTTCGTCACCAAATCGGTATATAAATTAACATGCGTAGTATATCAATTTAGATGATGAGTACATCAACTATCACGATTTAACATTGCCTTTCATTACACGATAATTTATCCCAACTTATACAACTGATGAACGATGTCAATACGATAAATTTATTTGAGCCTATCTTTTAAAAACGGAACCAGCTCTTTATGTGCTTGACGTAACAGTGTCTCAGTAGACTGCCAGTTAATACACGCATCGGTAATTGATACACCATAAGCCATTTCATCCAAAGGAATATCAGATGACTGGTTACCTTCATTGATATGACTTTCTATCATTAGACCAATAATGGATTTATTTCCCTGACGTATTTGAGAAATAGCATCTTCAGCGACCAGAGGTTGACGGCGGTAATCTTTGCGTGAGTTAGCGTGGCTACAATCTACCATTAGCGACGCATCAAGACCATGTTTCTGTAACTCACCTTCGCACTCAGCAACCGAGACAGAATCATAATTGGTTTGCTTACCGCCACGAAGAATAACATGACCATTACTATTACCTTGTGTGGTAAGTAAAGCGACTTGTCCATCAGTATTAATACCCATAAATCGATGGCTAGAGGACGCCGCTTGCATGGCATTAATTGCGGTAGACAGGCTACCATCAGTGCCGTTTTTAAATCCTATTGGCATGGATAAGCCACTAGCCATTTCACGGTGAGTTTGCGATTCGGTTGTTCTAGCGCCGATTGCAGCCCAACTAAACGTGTCTGAAAGATATTGAGGGCTAATAGGATCCAAGGCTTCTGTTGCCAACGGGATATTCATTTCAGCAAGATCGACCAGCAGTTTACGTCCTACATGCAAACCATGTTCAATATCAAACGTGCCGTCCAGTTGAGGATCATTAATTAATCCTTTCCACCCAACCGTAGTGCGTGGTTTTTCAAAGTAAACACGCATAACAATATAAATTTGATCATTCAATTGAGCCGCAAGTTCTTTCAATCGTTTAGCATATTCCATCGCAGCATCAATATCATGAATAGAACACGGCCCACATACCACTAATAAACGGTGATCTTTTTTATGTATTATATTTGCAATTGTTTGTCGTGATTCTTGGATAAACTGCCGAGCACTATCACTTAAAGGCAGTTTTTTCTTTAATTCGCTTGGAGTGATTAAAACTTGTTCATCACTGATATTAATATTACTTAATGTACTTTTTTTCATCTTATTTTCCGTAAACTATAATTTACACTTATTTTTGGTCAGTGAGAAAAACCAGCCAAATTACATATAAAATAACAGTATTAACGAAAGTTTCAAGTGTAAATAATTAAAAACATTAAATGTAAAATTAAGTTTACAACAATAAATGGTTGAACTATTTTAAAAATTCTAGTCTAGCCGCTACTTTCGTTATTTGATCTGGAATATCATGATATAGCAATCACATTGACTCGGTTTATATTATGGATTTGATTCTCTCTCTACTACAACAGATGTGCGTATATCTTGTCTTAGCTTATATGCTCAGTAAAACCCCTGTTTTTTTACCATTACTTAATATATCAAGCCGCCTAGAAAACAAACTGAACTGCTATTTCATATTCTCGCTATTTTGTATAATGGGTACTTACTTTGGCCTACAAATAAACGATGCTATCGCCAATACTCGCGCTATAGGGGCAGTAATGGGAGGCATTTTTGGTGGACCAATAGTTGGTTTTGCTGTTGGTTTTACTGGGGGAATACATCGTTATACCTTAGGAGGCTTTACTGATATTGCATGCGCTATATCAACCACTGCGGAAGGGCTTATCGGTGGCTTATTGCACAGTTATTTAATAAGTAAGAATAAACGAGAACAATTATTTAATCCTAGAGTCGTCTTCTCGGTTACGCTATTCGCTGAAATAACGCAAATGTTAATACTTCTACTATTTGCGAAGCCTTTTGATCAAGCTTATAACTTGGTGTCTGCTATTGCTGCTCCAATGATCATTGCAAATTCTATTGGCGCTGCTCTTTTTATGAGTATTCTTCAAGATAGAAAAACCATTTTTGAAAAATACTCTGCGACTTTCTCTAGAAGAGCCCTGAATATAGCCGAACGTTCTGTTGGTATTTTAAATAGCGGTTTCAACTCGCAGAATGCGGCTAAAATTGCCAGAATAGTCTACGAAGAGACCAATGTAGGTGCAGTTGCAATTACCGATACAGATAAAATATTAGCGTTTGTGGGTATTAGTGATGACCACCACCGCCCGAATACCCCAATATCATCACAACGCACGTTAGATGCGATGGAAAAAAATGATATTATTTACCTTGATGGAAAAGAAACGCCCTATCAATGTTCAATTTCTAACCATTGCAAACTTGGTTCAGCGTTAATTATTCCTTTACGAGCGGGTGATAAAGTAGTCGGAACTATAAAATTATATGAACCGAAAAGAAAATTATTTTCTACGATCAACATGTCGATGGCAGAAGGTATTGCCCAACTTCTTTCTAGCCAAATTCTTTATGGCGATTACCAACAACAACAAATGCTATTGTCTCAATCTGAAATAAAGCTGCTACATGCTCAAGTTAATCCTCACTTTCTTTTTAATGCGCTCAATACCATCAGTGCTGTTATTAGAAAAAACCCGAATAAAGCTCGAGAACTAATCCAGCATTTATCCCATTTTTTCCGAAGTAATCTAAAGCAAAACATTGAAACAGTAAGCTTGAAAGAAGAACTAGATCATGTAAATGCTTATTTAACGATAGAAAAAGCACGTTTTAGTGATCGATTAGAGGTAGACATTGATATCGATACGACTCTACAAGATAGAGTCGTGCCAAGCTTTACTCTTCAACCTCTGGTTGAAAATGCAATAAAGCATGGAATATCACATTTATTACAAGGCGGACGAATTAAAATTTACAGTCGTTATAATACACATGGATGTGAAATTATTGTGGAAGACAATGCGGGTAGTTACGCGCAGCCAGATGACCACCATACTGGATTAGGTATGCAAATTGTAAGTAAGCGCTTATCGAACTACTTTGGGCCTAGCGGCGAACTAAAAACCCACGTTGAAAAAGACCAGTTAACTCGAATGAGTTTTATTATTCCTAATCAATAATAAAAAATAAAGGTTATATAAATGCTTACAGCATTAATCATCGATGATGAACAACTTGCCAGAGAAGAACTTATTGAGTTGTTAGGAGATACCAAAGCGATAAAAGTAGTCGATCAAGCAAGTAATGCTATTGAAGGTTTGAAAAAAATAAACACCCTTAAGCCTGACGTTATTTTTTTGGATATTCAAATGCCACAAATAACTGGTATTGAGCTTCTTGCTATGCTCGATCCTGATACGATGCCTAAGGTGGTCTTTGTTACTGCCTTTGACCAATATGCAGTACAAGCTTTTGAAGACAATGCATTTGATTATCTATTAAAGCCTATTGATACAACTCGCTTAGATAAAACGGTTTGTCGATTAATCAAACAACACAACAAAGACAATCAACACCAAGATCTTTCAGTCATTGCTCCTATTTCATTAGAACAAATTCCTTGTATAGGCTTGAACCGAATTATGATCATTCCAACAAAAGATGTAGAGTGCGCATTCAGTGATATCAGTGGTGTCCACATTCGTAGTTCTTCTCAGACAGCTACAAGTCAATTAACCCTTAAAGTCTTAGAAGAAAAAACCGATTTATTACGATGCCATCGACAATATTTAGTGAATACCAAAACGATTAAAGAGATAAAACTACTGGAGAATGGCTTAGCGGAAATCATCACTCTAAGTGAATATTGCATTCCGGTAAGCCGTCGTTACTTAAAAACCCTCAAAGAAAAGCTCGGTATCGTGTAACATAAAACCTATTTTTTACGGTAAAATTGAAGATTGTGTTCTTAATCATTGGCCTGTTCGATTAATTTTTTCATAGCATCACTCGCTTCTTTCCATTGATTAGAAAGCTTTAATTCAGAAAGCGTAAACGACTGTTTTTTAAAAAGTGCTTTTGCTCTAGGTACGACTTCTGATTGCTCACATATAGGAAGTTGATCAAGAATTTCGATGCTCGCGTGACGATTATTACATAGTAACAACATATCACATCCAGCCACCAACGCTTGTTTCGCTCGTTGTGCAGCTTCACCCATTACTGAAGCGCCTGTCATATTAAGATCATCAGAAAAAATCACACCCGAAAAACCTAATTTTTCACGTAATATATCTTGTAGCCAGAAAGCCGAACCACTCGCAGGTTGATTATCATAATGTGGATAAATTACATGAGCTGGCATGACTGCATCTAAAACCCCCATCAATATGTGTTGTTTAAAGATATCCATATCGTTGTCTAAAATATCGTCTCGAGAGTCATAAGGTGTTTCTATGTGAGAGTCGGCAATGACACCACCATGTCCAGGAAAATGTTTACCTGTCGTTGCCATTCCCACCTGTTTCATGCCTTTCATGTAAGCTGAGCTATATTTCACTATCGTTTGAATATCCTCGCCAAACGCTCTACTTCGAATAGCCTTACATTCATGCCCCATGTCTAACACAGGGGCAAAACTAAGATCAATGTCATGCGCAATCAGTTCGGCAGCCATTAACCAACCGGCTTGTTGCGCTAAAAATGCTCCATTGTGATGCTGAGCAAACTGCTGAGCCGCCGGGATACTAGAGAACCCATTTCGAAAACGTTGTACTAAACCACCTTCTTGATCAACACCAATAAGTACTTTTTCATTGGTTATTTTTCGAATATGTCGACATAAAGCCAACAGCTGATCGTTATCGTGAAAATTTCTACTAAATAAAATTAAACCGCCCACTGTCGGGTGTTGCAAAATTTCTTTATCTTCTGCATCTAATTCATAACCAGCAACATCGACCCATAGTGGCCCCATTTTAAACTTCTCCTAAATCTGTCATCTAGTATGTGTTGGTGTAACAATTGAGGAAAATAGTATAACCTTAATAGCGGTAGATATAGTAAAGTTTATAAATTTCCAATCCATCGCTGTTGACTGTAGACGACTCAAATTCAAGCATTAAACAGTAAAAAATCGAGGGCCTAATGCAAACTACATCACTCTATATTGGTGTCATGTCAGGAACAAGTTTAGATGGTATAGACACGGCTCTTGTTGCTATTGACTCTGATACAACCGAACTTATTGCTTCCGATACCTTTCCTATCCCCGAGAATGTTAAACAACATGTACTCAATATAGCGATGGGACAACAGACAAACCTAGTAGAAGTGGGATTAATAGACTGTCAATTAGGCCACCTTTACGCGGACGCAGTTAACCAGCTGTTAGCAAAGTCTAATCTGGATGCTTCTGCTATCACTGCGATTGGTAACCATGGCCAAACCGTTTATCATCAGCCTTTTGGTGACTATCCCTTTACGCTTCAGTTAGGTGATGCCAATATTATTGCCGCAAAAACCGGTATTAAGACCGTTGCGGATTTTAGACGCAAAGACGTTGCATTAGGAGGTCAAGGCGCGCCTTTGGTTCCTGCCTTCCATAGAACGGTATTTAATCCTTCTCACTCCAGCATCGTAGTACTAAATATCGGTGGTATCGCCAATATTTCTGTATTAAGAGCAAATACCGCTACATTGGGTTACGATACTGGACCTGGAAATATGTTATTAGATGCTTGGATTTATACGCAAACAGGTGATAATTACGATAAAAATGGGCAATATTCAGCGACGGGAAAAATTATCCCCGAGTTGCTAACCTCTTTATGTAACGACGATTACTTCCAATTAGAAGCGCCTAAAAGTACTGGACGAGAATTATTTAATCTAGATTGGTTAAAGAAAAAACTGAACGAATTGAACTCTACTTTTGCACCTCAAGATGTCCAAGCAACACTCAGTGAATTTACCGCCTTGACCATAGCCAACGAGGTGAAAAAATATTACCAAGGACATGCACCCGAGTTACTCGTTTGCGGTGGAGGATCACGTAATCCACGATTAATGGCACGCCTAGCAACTTTACTACCAAATTGGCATGTTTGTACCACTGACGACAAGGGAGTAAATAGCGAATATATGGAAGCGATTGCTTTTGCATGGTTAGCATATAGACGATGCAATAGCTTGCCAAGTAACCTTCCTGAAGTAACCGGCGCAAGTAAGCCAGCGTCTTTAGGAGTTATCTACCCAGCAGACTAATTACAAGGATAATTACAAGTAATTACAAGGACATGCACCTTTGATATAAACTCCAAACTAACTGCGAATTACAAGGACATGCACCTTTGATATAAACTCCAGACTAACTGCATTAATGTCAGGACATACATCCTAAGCTCGGATTTAACATATAGGGATCTATTTTAATACTTTCAAAATAAAACATTCTAAATGTTGAAAGTACGTATTCTGTTAAGAAGGCATACCAAATATTACATACGAATAAGAAATTTTATATATTCTAAATGAAAGGAAAATTGATTAAATTTGTCTAACTTAACTGGTATT
>NZ_JAWMPW010000032.1:0-29989 GCF_033101115.1 Vibrio sp. TH_r3
TTCTCGACCAAAATAGCTCAAGTCATCTTGAGTAATTTCAAATATGACGTTATCGATATCGAACTGTTTTAAATCAGATTCAATATCTTTCCGAACCAGATTCCAAATCTCACGAGAATTGTTGCCTGAGTTTTGAACTAATACCCTTTCAATGATTTGCTTTATTGGGTGGGTTTCAACATTAACCTGAACGCCTTCTACAGGAAGTTGAAGTTGAAGCTTATTCTCATCGTCTATAAATCGGCTAAGGTCTTCCAAGTCGATACGCAATGCTTCTGGAGTAACCCTTAATTTATCCGAACGAAAGTAATCTTTCTGGTCTTCTTTAACATTTGCATCTTGTGGATTCTTTCCATATGTCCCAGCAGCTTTACTTAACATAACCGCCATATTGGACATCATCTGAAGGCCTGACTTCCCGACACTAAGCTTTGAGAAAGCCCATATCATATTTTCTGGTTTGCTCTCCTTGGTATGGGTATATGGCGTATTATCGTGTTCAACCTCCCCGAAACACTCTTCTACCGTTTCCCAGTCTAAAATATTCTCTGGTTGCTTAATAAGCACCAAATTTACATCGTAAGCTTTCTCTTTTTCAGCAAACCACTTTGATGCTTTATTGGTTAAGCCAATCATACCCTCATAACAGAAAACCCCGTATACATAACGAGTATTGTTCTGAAGACGAATAGCCCCCATTCTGTCGGTTTTAACCTTTGCGGAAAATGATAGCTCTCCGTTATCTATAAGTTCTAAGATATCCCCTTTCGTTAACGGGGTTTTCTGCTCTATTTCTTCTATACGAATAAATCTACGTTTATTTACGACCATATTTGAAACCCATAAAGTACACGACTGCTCTATAATGTTATGTTACGAGAATTCTAATAACAACATACGTTACATAACGTAATGGACTAATCTTCTTAACCTATGTGAACGTTGTCTTATAAGGAAAGAAAAGTCTGTTCCCGTATATGAAGATATGTAAGCCACTTCTCAAGTGCTTCTATTTTTTCGGGCAGATACTGACTCCGATTATAGATGCCGCTAACGCCAGCAACCGTATGACCCAACAAGTGATCTGCAACATGAGGATAAACGCCCAAATCATTTAGTCTAGTAGCCATAGTTCTACGTAAATCATGCAACGTCCACGCTTCACTATGCTTTAACTTTTTCCAAAGTACTCGCCCGTAGGCACTAACTGATTCTGAGCTTTTCAATCCACCTACAACATAACCTGTTTTTTCCGTTTTAGTTTTTAATAATAACAACCAAGGAATCAGTGACTCTGGAATAGGTCGCACTATCTTTTCATCTGTTTTACTGTTGGCTTTTGGTACTGTCCATAGCAACGAATTAAAATCCCACTCATTCCATGTAGACAATCGAACTTCTTGAGTTCGAGCACCAAAAATAATTAAAAGCAAAAGAAGGTTTCTGTAGTAAAGAGGAAATTTAGGTTTCTGCATTAACTCAAGAAGATCTCTTAGTTCCACTTCGGTCAGAACTCTATCTCTCTTTGCTTGCTTTTTTCCTACGTCTGAAAGAATCAAGTCATCTAAGGCATGACTAATAGCAAAGCCTCTTTTCCTACAAAATATTAACGATTGTTTACAGCCTTGAAAAACTAGCCCTGCGGCAACTGGTGCAGCTCTCTGTTTCCCGCTAATTCCCTTCCTTATCCGATCAAAACAAGCAACCCACATTTGTGTACTTACTTGCTCTAAAGGTAGAGAGCCAATATAAGGATAAATGTGCTTGTTAAATTGCGCTCTATGCTTTTCAACGTTCTTACGATGTTCAGAAGCATATTCTACCAACCAATATTCTAGAGCATCTTGTACATTGATTGGTTTTTCACGTTTGTCTTTTGCTAATTGAATTTCTACCGAAGGGTCAAGACCATTATCAAGCCATTCTCGACATTGATCTCGCTTTTCTCTAGCCTGCTTTAATGTTGTTTCGGGATAACTACCTAGGCTAGCCCACTTAGGATTTGTATCACGGCCTCCCAAGCGGTAACGATATACCCAACCAATTTTACCTTTAGGAGAAATTCGAACAGAAAGACCCGCTCCATCTGTGAGCATTTTACTACCTGTGTAAGGTTTACCATTGATAGCTTTTAGCTGTTTATCTGAGAGTTTATTAATAGCGACCATATATATTTGCTACACACCTTGCTACACACAATTCATTGAATATCAATATATCCTAATGACTAACAATGTACAAACACGAACTAAAACTAATTAAATAACAATAAGTTAAAAATAAAACCACAAACATAAAAGAACAACCATGAACACAAAACTGATAATACGGCATGAACTAAAAAATAATACTGTAATGCATTGATTTAAAAAGACTTATCCATTAATGGTTAGGTCTTTTTTTATTTTCAAACCCACAACAAAACCCCCAAACTAAAAAACCTCCGTCGTGCCACCTAGAATAATTTTCATGCGAAACATTTGTCTATTCTGACAGTAAAAAATATATGTAGAAAAAACAGAAAAGTATCCGACACTTAGGATATTAGGGCATACATATGAATTAAAAGGAATTTTCGATATCCTAAGTTTAAAAACAGTCCTAAGTTGGTTAGGACAACCAGATAATTAAGCAGCTTTAATACTCACGTGTATAACACGCCTATTACTTCTAATATTTATGTTATTGTTATGTTTTTCTCATTATATAAAACGCTATGCTAAAAAACTCGCTCAGAACACTTAATATTGGAGTAATTTTGGCTCTAATCTCTCTAAATATACTGACTGTAACGAGTTCTGTGGTTCACAATGCGGTTTTTCAGTTAATCGATAAATTACCAATGGCTCATTTGCGTGAAAATAGCCCTACAGTACGTTCCAATAAACTGAATCAAGAAATTAAGAAACTGGAAAGACGTAATGCGAAACTAAAATCCAATACAACAAAACTGACAAAAAATATTGCGAAACGAACGGCTAAATCAGCCGCACGCAATTTAGGTTCTTCTGTAGTTGAAGCAGTACCGTATGTTGGTATAGCAGCAGTTATAGCGTCATTAAGCCTTGATATTAAAGATGCCTGCCAGACAATGAAGGATATCGATACGATAGAGGCAAACTTTAAAATAACAAATAGCACTACTACTGATGAAACCGATAAAGTTTGCGGATATGAGTATTCGATTCCCACAGCTACAGAATTAAGTATTGAGGTGCAGCGCTCCCTCGATAAAGCACAAAAAAAATCATCTGAGTTTAGTACAGATATATCTGAATCAATGCACTCCGCATACCAAGAGTCAGTAGAGTATGGTGTAGAAATTATGGAAAGCTGGAGTGCGTATTTTGACTAGCCCATTAAAAAATAAAAGACGGAGTGAAGTCGTACCCAAGATCTCACATTAAGTCTCCCAAAGACAGTAATCAGTTTAGCTTCTATTTATCTGAAACTTGACCGGTTTAAAAGCTGAAAAACTGTGGAACCTTTGTGGTGTATTGCCTGACGACAGTATTAACTAGAAATGCGTTTTTAAGCTATAAAGCCCCTATTTTCTTAGACATGTTAAAGCCTGTAATCACAAAACCGACTTCTTGATACAACTTAAGGGCTCGTTCATTGTGATAAGCAACTCTCAGCTTGATTTGATTAATTCCTCGGCCTTGCAATTGCTTTTCAAACACAGAAATAGCTTCCGTTCCATAACCTAACCCACGGTAGTCGCTAAACACATAAAAATCATATATGAAGGTAGATTTATCTTTAACATTATCTGAATGCCATAAATAACCGACTAGGTTTTGCTTACCATTAACATCAGCATCAATACAGAGCAGTGAATGCTCATCTCCTTCCAGTCCATTTGGAAAACAACGATGCAAATCTTTTTTAGCTAACTCAATGGCAAGTTCCATTGAATGCCCATAATTCTTAGCTATTTCGTGGCTGTAATCGTCAATAAAATACTGACAGTACCTTGGATACTCTTCTGCACGCATTGCTCTGAGTACAATCATATATTTCCCTTTTCATACAATAAATTCGAACTACAACCTATTACAAATCATTTCAATTCTATAGAACTTCACGCATCATGTTTCTGCCTTCTGTTTCAACATAGTTCAAAAACACCTTGGCTATTGGTGACAAAGATTGGCTTCTTGTCCAAGAAAATGACCAGTGCGTTTGAATAGGTAGGGATTCAACGTTAATCACCTTTACATCATAAACATTCCCGAACGCTAACGTATGCGCCGATAAAATAGACACACCTAATCGCGATAACACCGAATGAATAATTGCTTCATTACTGGCTATGGTCATTTTGATATTAGGTTGATATGGCTGCTTTTTAAAGAAAGCTTCTGTGGCGTATCTTGTGCCAGACCCTTCCTCGCGAATTAGAAAGTCTTGTTGGCAAAACTCTTGTAATGAAACAACTTTCTGTTTAGTAAAGGGGTGGTCAACTTGAGCAATCGCAACTAGATCATTTGACATAAATTCGATCACCTCAAGATCCAAATCCTGTGGTAAGTGGCTGAACACATAAAAATCATCTGAGCCGTTTTCTACCCGCTCTATAACTTGTCGTCTATTGGCAATAGTTAACTGAATATCAATCCCAGGATAACGTTCGCAGAATGGCCCTAGCAGGTGAGGAATAAAATACTTGGCCGTTGTGGTAACGGCTAACCTTAACGTACCAACCTCCAGTCCTTTTAGACTAGATAAGTGCATATCTAATTCTTCACAGCTTTGCAGTATTTGTCGCGCCGTTTTTACCGTCGCTAGCCCAGCATCGGTAAATTTTAATTTTCGACCCACTTGCTGGTATAGCGGCAGACCAATAGATTCTGCCAACTTCTTTAATTGCATCGATACCGTGGGTTGAGTTAAGAACAGCGTATCGGCGGCAGATTTTATGCTGCCTTGCTCATAAACTGCCAGCAAAATTTCAAGTTGGCGAAACGTGCCAATATGTGCGTGTAATCGAGACGCCATACCCCTCTCCAATTCCGTTAATGCTCTTCAACTAGTGGTTCAAATCTAATTCATCAATCATATTCCATAGATTTTTATCTATTCTAAATATATAGATTATCTATTTTTATCTATGCAAATAAAAGAATAACATGCAATGAAATTTAAGGGGGAATTTTATGAAATATCGAAATATGGTTTTACCATCAATCACTATTACTATGTTAGTTCTGTTTCACTCGATTAGTACATCAATTGGTCATGATTCGTTTGGTTTTTTAGCATCTGCAGCCATATTGACTGTTTTTACCTTATTTAACACCGTCAAGTCATGTGTAAATAAAAGTCGCCGTCGTGACATTGTGCTTACACAACAAGCTATTGGAGAGAAATAAGTCATGATCATTGACGCAGTAGTTGCATTTTTCGTCTTAGGCATTGTTTGTCAATTACTGGGAGCTAAGATCCCCTTTTCAGAAAGCCTTTATAAAACACTTAGTATGTTTTTAATGATTGCGATTGGTCTTAAAGGTGGATTAGCCTTACAAAAATATATTGATCCTGATCTTATTATTATGTCACTGGCAGTCGTTGCCTTTGGTTTATTACTGCCTTTGATAGCCTATCCTCTGCTTAGATTTTTCGGCCAACTGGATAAAGTTAATGCGGGTGCCATTGCTGCGCATTATGGCTCTGTAAGTGTAGCGACTTATGCCGTGGCCGTGGCGTTATTGGAAGCTAACAATATTAGTTATGAAGCTTACTTCCCACTCTTTGTCGTATTGCTAGAAATGCCGGCAATTGTCGTTGGTCTGGTTTTGGCTAAGGGTAATGTAAAACTGATAAACGCGCATTTTTTGAAGAAAGAGTTAATTGCTAACCCAAGTATACTGCTTATGGTTGGTAGCTTATTGATAGGTTACTGGGGTGGTGAAAGTGTGCAAAAATTATCTCCTTTCTTCATCGAATTGTTTTCTGGCGTTCTAGCTTTATTCTTATTGAAGATGGGCATGACCGCAGGTCAACAGTTATCAGCATTAAAACAAAACAGTTTATTCTTGATTAGCTTCGCCGTGCTCATGCCAATGATTGGAGGCCTAGCCGGAACTACTCTTGGTTATCTGCTCGGTTTTAGCTCTGGAGGCATTACCCTTATGGCTGTATTAGGAGCAAGTGCATCTTATATTGCAGTGCCAGCTGCAATGAAAGAAAGCTTGCCAGAAGCAAATGCGGGTATGTCTATTACCGCGTCTCTAGGTATTACATTTCCTTTTAACGTTTTATTTAATGTGCCTTTCTTTATTGTACTTGGCCAGCATGTCGGCAGTTAATTGGACTGGTGCATTTGATAAACCACAGTACTTAGTTAACCAAAGTACTTAATTAACATAAATAAGGGCAGTCATTATTCTGCCCTTATTTTAACGCTTCTAATATTGAACAGTGGCTGGCATCTTTTTCACTTTGTCCGCAACATGCATCATTTATCTTCTTTAGTGCGCTGCGGATTTTGCTCAACTCTCGAATTTTTTCATCGACCAATTCCAGTTTAGCGGAAGTGATGTTTTTTACTTCTGCACAACTGTGTAGCGTGGCTTCTAAACGAATATCCAAAAGTTCTTTAATCTCATCTAAACTCAAACCAAGTTGTTTCGAATTTAAAACAAAGCGAACTTGTTCAAGACTGGTTTCCGAATACAAGCGATAACCGGATTCACTGCGTGAAGTGGGATTAATAAGCCCATTTTTCTCATAAAATCGAAGCGTATCCGTTGTCACTCCACTTTTTTTTGCCAATTCACCAATCAAATACATACTATTTTTTCCTTCGTTTTATCTTAAAAACCGACCAATTTAATTATTTTTGTGAAGCCAATCGATTGCGCGAGCATTTTAAGTACAAATTGGGTAGAATACGCGCCATAAAATCAGCAAGTATTATCGCTGCAATCGTTACAAACATATCTCTTAATCAATCACTCTGTGAATTCGAGGAAAATGGAAGCAATGAATAACGCCCGCCCAATCCGTCGCGCCCTAATTAGCGTATCAGACAAAACTGGTATTGTTGAGTTCGCTCAAGCTCTTTCTGACCATGGTGTCGATATTTTATCTACTGGAGGCACTGCTCGCTTACTTGCAGAACAAGGCATTTCAGTAACTGAAGTTTCTGATTATACAGGTTTTCCTGAAATGATGGACGGCCGTGTAAAAACGCTTCACCCTAAAGTTCATGGCGGTGTTCTTGGCCGTCGTGGTCAAGATGATGCTGTTATGGCACAACACGGTATCGACCCTATCGATATGGTGGTTGTTAACCTTTACCCTTTTGCTGAAACAGTGGCCAAAGAAGGTTGTACATTAGCTGATGCAGTAGAAAACATCGATATTGGTGGCCCAACGATGGTACGTAGTGCAGCCAAAAACCATAAAGACGTTGCTATTGTTGTTAATGCATCTGATTATTCTCGCGTTATTTCAGAAATGGATGCGAATGAAAAATCATTAACATTAGAAACTCGTTTTGATCTCGCCATTGCTGCATTTGAGCACACTGCCGCATATGATGGCATGATCGCCAATTACTTTGGCACCATGGTTCCTTCTTATGGTGATAATAACCAAGACGACCAACCTTCCCCTAAAAACAAAAGTAAGTTTCCTCGTACTTTCAACCAGCAGTTCGAGAAAAAACAAGATATGCGTTATGGCGAAAACAGCCATCAAGCGGCCGCATTTTACGTTGAAAGCAAGCCTGAAGAAGCTTCTGTTTCTACTGCGCGACAAATCCAAGGTAAGGCTCTGTCTTACAATAATATCGCCGATACTGATTCGGCACTGGAATGCGTAAAAGAGTTTGTAGAACCAGCTTGTGTTATTGTTAAACATGCGAACCCTTGTGGTGTGGCACTTGGCAAAGACATTCTTGAAGCTTATAACCGCGCTTATCAGACTGATCCAACGTCTGCCTTTGGCGGTATTATTGCGTTTAACCAAGAGTTAGATGCAGAAACTGCAAAAGCGATTGTTGAGCGTCAATTTGTTGAGGTGATTATTGCTCCAAGTGTATCAGCTGAAGCAATTGAAATTGTTGCAACTAAGAAAAACCTTCGTTTACTTGAGTGTGGCGAATGGACAACAAAAACAACTGGTTTTGATGTTAAGCGTGTCAATGGTGGTCTGTTAGTGCAAGATCGCGATCAAGGAATGGTTTCGCTAGATGACCTAACCATTGTTTCTAAACGTCAGCCAACAGAAGCAGAATTAAAAGATGCTTTATTCTGTTGGAAAGTCGCCAAATACGTGAAATCCAATGCAATTGTTTATGCAAAAGGTGATATGACCATTGGTGTTGGTGCTGGTCAAATGAGCCGAGTTTACTCAGCAAAAATTGCTGGTATTAAGGCGGCAGATGAAGGTTTAGAAGTTGCCGGAAGCGTAATGGCGTCTGATGCTTTCTTCCCGTTCCGTGATGGCATTGATGCAGCGGCTGAAGCTGGTATCAAATGTGTTATTCAACCTGGCGGGTCGATGCGAGATAACGAAGTTATCGAAGCAGCTGACGAACATGGCATGGCGATGATATTTACCGGAATGCGTCACTTCCGTCACTAATCGCTATAGATTGTTAATCATCAAAAATGATACATAGCCCTAGAGTTCAGACTGAACTCTAGGGAAAATTAACTAATAGTTGCTCCCTTTTGTGAACAGGGAATAATTAAGGATGTAAAAATGAATGTATTGATTATCGGTGCGGGTGGTCGCGAACATGCATTAGGTTGGAAAGCGGCACAAAATCCTGATGTTGAAACAGTTTACGTGGCTCCGGGTAATGCAGGTACGGCACTTGAACCCAAGCTGTCGAATGTTGCTATTGCTGTAGAAGATATCGACGCTTTAGTCGCTTTTGCTAAAGAAAAATCGATAGAACTCACTATCGTTGGCCCGGAAGTACCGCTAGTACTTGGTGTGGTAGATGCATTTAGAGAAGCAAAGCTGCCTATTTTTGGTCCCACCAAAGCCGCAGCACAATTAGAAGGTTCAAAAGCATTCACTAAAGATTTCCTAGCTCGTCATGATATTCCAACGGGTTGGTACGCTAACTTTACTGAAATTGACCCTGCTATTGCCTATGTTAGAGAAAAAGGCGCACCAATAGTTATAAAAGCAGATGGACTCGCTGCGGGTAAAGGGGTAATTGTGGCCATGACGCTTGAAGAAGCGGAAGAAGCCATTAAAGATATGTTGGCTGGTAATGCCTTTGGTGATGCAGGCAGCCGCGTTGTTATTGAAGAGTTTCTAGAAGGTGAAGAGGCCAGCTTTATTGTTATGGTTGATGGTAAAAGTGTGTTACCAATGGCCACCAGCCAAGATCATAAACGTGTTGGCGATAAAGATACCGGCCCGAATACTGGCGGTATGGGTGCTTATTCTCCTGCACCTGTGGTTACACCAGAAATACATGAACGTATTCTACAAGAAGTCATTTATCCAACGGTTCGTGGTATGGATGCAGAAGGGCACCCTTACACAGGGTTCCTGTATGCGGGATTAATGATTAGTGCTGATGGTACACCGAAAGTGATTGAATATAATTGTCGCTTTGGTGATCCAGAAACGCAACCTATCATGATGCGTATGGAATCTGATCTGGTTGACCTTTGTTTAGATGCTATTGACGAAAACCTAGAAAATGCTGAGTCTTATTGGGATCCTCGCGCATCTATTGGTGTCGTTTTAGCAGCAGGAGGCTACCCATCTGATTACGCAAAAGGTGAGATTATTTCTGGCCTGCCGAATAGCGAGCAACTCAACGATAAAGAAAGCGCGATAGAAGAAAAAATCTTCCATGCTGGCACCAGTGAAAAAGACGGTAAAATAGTTACTAGTGGCGGACGTGTACTTTGTGCCACTGCACTTGGCAATACTGTGTCAGAAGCTCAAGAACGTGCTTATAAGCTTGCAAAACAAGTCAGCTGGAATGGCATGTTCCATCGCAATGATATCGGCTACAGAGCAATAGAAAGAGAGAATAAACAATAAGTTTTTTCTCCCATAAAAAAAAGCGCTAAGGCGCTTTTTTTATGGGGTTCTATTAACAGGTGAAACTGATATTTTTATGTATCTTTGAAAGTTTTTATCTGTTTCCTATTGGCCTTTATTGCTCTTCTATAAGAATTGGTCGCATAACGCACTCATGATCATCATCATCAAGCATTAATAAATCTGTCACAACCAGTTTTCCAACAAAATTAGAGCCCGTAAAGGCCGCGTAACTGTCTAAGCTTGCTAAACGGTTCACAACGAAACTTGGTAACGTCTGATTAAATTCAATTCTATCGTATTCGTTGCCAGAGCAATCGGTAAATTGCTCACCATCCCAATAGCCCTGAATCAGTTTTACACCATTCTTACTGCCAACCTCGGTAGAAATCTTAACCGACATCGCTTCATTTTTTAGTTGTGTAATCTGTTTAGGAGTAAAAGGAAGCACCTTACCATCAAGCCTATATTGTTGGTAAACCGCCTCTCCATCTTGATTAAAACGCAAATGCACTTTAAATGGTACTAACTCGTTTGATGTTTGCAGTGTTGTCCCTTCGCGAACAATCTCTTTGACGCTATTTTCTCTCCAGCGATAATTAGACTGATACCAACCATAATCTCCTGACGTAACCACATCTGCCGCAGAATAGGGCATATCTAGTCGCTCGGTATACCAGTAAAAGCTAGTTGAATCACCAGCGGTTTGCCCACTCGTAAAAGTCATGAAGCGCTGACTATCTGTCTCTTTTGAGCCAGAAGAACAGCCGATAACAAAAGAACTGGCGAGTAGAACTAAAATGATTTTTTTCATAATCAGAATGACACCGAACAGTAATATGTTCGGTGTCGACCTTATTACTTAACTGAATCTTTCAGTGCTTTACCAGCAACAAATGCAGGGACATTAGCCGCTGAAATTTGAATCTCTTCGCCGGTTTTGGGGTTACGACCAGTACGTGCTGCACGGTGATTCACTTTGAATGTACCGAAACCAATTAGTTGGACTTGGTCACCCTCTTTTAGTGTTTCAGTTACACTACTAAGAGTTGCTTCAAGAGCAGATTTTGCTTGTGCTTTAGATAGATCCGCTTTTTCAGCGATAAAGTCGATTAATTGGGTCTTGTTCATAGGTTTCCCTTCTCATTTGTTATCAAATTCATTCCACTGTAATGCATAAAGCCCCCGTCTGGCAAAGGTTTGTGAATGAAGTTTTCTTTAAAAGATAGATTTTTAACCAGAATATGGGCAATAAATCACAAATTGATACAGTTTTTGCTATTGCGACCCCCTAAAAAATAGCACTAACATGAATAAATACAAGATGTAAGGGCTATAATATAAGCTTATATTGACCAATATTTATTGATAATTTCTACAGGAAGCCTCAACAAAATTTTATGTTCTTACTGACTATATATATCGCTATTGCTATTGGTGTTTCATTTATTTGTTCGGTACTGGAAGCGATACTATTAAGTATTACCTCTAGTTACTTAGCGCAAATGAGACAAAAGAATCACCCATCTGCGCTCAAACTAAGTCAACTAAAAGAAAACATAGACAGACCTCTCGCTTCAATTTTAACCTTAAATACTATTGCTCATACCATTGGCGCTGCTGGTGCTGGTGCTCAAGCTGCTACGGTGTTTGGCAATCAGTGGTTAGGTGTTTTTTCTGCGTTATTAACCCTAGGTATTTTACTGCTGTCAGAAATTGTTCCAAAGACGATAGGAGCAACCTACTGGCGGCAGCTCGCGCCATTAGCAGCCAATATATTAGAATGGATGGTTTGGGCTCTGACACCTTTTGTTTGGTTATCAGAGCAAATTACCAAACGCTTAGCCCATGGCCATACTCCGCCTAAATTACGTGATGAAATTTCTGCGATGGCGATGCTAGCAAAAGAGAGAGGCGAGTTTAATGAAGGCGAATCAAAAATACTCGACAACCTACTTTCTCTACGTGATGTTCCGATTACTAAAATAATGACACCTCGACCGGTTGTTTTCAGAGTGAAAGCAGAATTAACCATCAATAAATTTATCGAACAGTATAAAGATATTCCCTTTTCTCGTCCGTTAATTTATAGCCAACAAAAAGATAACGTCCTTGGGTTCATTCATAGGCTGGAACTGTACAAACTACAACAATTAGGTCATGGAGAAAGACAACTCGGCGCTATAATGCGCCCGATCAATGTATTACTCAATAATACAGCGCTGCCAAAAGCTTTTGATCATATGTTGGCTCAACGACTTCAATTAATTTTAGTTGTCGATGAATATGGTACGATTCAAGGCATTGTGACACTAGAGGATATCTTTGAGCATCTTTTAGGAGAACAAATCATTGATGAAGCGGACCGAACTACCAACATGCAAGAATTAGCGTATCAACGTTGGGAAACATGGAAAAAGATGCATGACGTAAAAGTAAGCCGTGATGATAGTGATTAAGTTCAATAACAACTTAATCACATCAACTACACCGAAAGTAACTTAAAGAGCGAGGCCTATATTACTCACACCTTCCTCTTTAATTTCTTGGCGTAAATCTTTGATTAACTCTATATCTCGTCTTTCTGCTTCAATAAGCGGTCGATAAATAGCCCATTGAACATCCCATTCGGTACAAACCGCAAGGTTATCTTTTTGATTGTCATTAGTAATGGGCTCACTACCCTGTGCTTCTTCTAATTGACTAACCGTGGTGACAGATATTTCGCTAACTGACAGCATATTTTCAAATAGATAGTCTCGATCCAACAATCCATGCAGTAACGTAGATAGAGCTTTACAAGCATCAATTGCAGGGTAAACCGCATAAAAATCAAAGTCTTCTGAATCTGGAATAAGCACTTCTAATTTTTCTAACTGACGCTCAAAATTAATTTTTGCAGTTTTAACTGTCATTAATTCCCAAACACTATCGAGAATATCTCGATATATACGCGCTTCGGCAAATTCTGTATTCTCACAAAACACGACATAATTGGGGTACATGCGTTCACATAAACAAGCCATGAAGGTAATTTGCTGCCAAGGCTCGAACTTTTCTAGGCGTACTTGAAGTGGATTTTGTAACATAACCGCTCTATGGTTTAAAAATAATCAGCTGCAGTGTACTCGATTAAGCAAAGGGAAAAAAGAAAACAGATGGATAATTTCAACAACAAACTACGAATTTTAACCAAAAGTGATAGTGTTTATCTTGAGCTATTTGAAAAGGCCAATTTACCAGGTTTAATCATTACTGAAAAAAACAGCGATGCTAATATTGTGCTTGCTGCTCCGCCCATATTAGCTGACTGTATTGATACATTTTCTAATATGAACTGGGTTCAGTCTACTTATGCAGGAGTTGACCCTTTAATGCAGCCAGGCCTGCGACAAGATTACGACCTCACTAATGTGAAAGGTATATTTGGTCAACAAATATCTGAATATGTACTTGGCTACTGCATTGAGTATTTTCGTCACTTTAACCTCTACAGGCAGCAGCAACAGCAAAAATGTTGGCAACCACACTCTTATAGTACTTTGGCTGGAAAAAAATTGTTAATTTTAGGTACCGGTGCAATTGGTAATTACTTAGCGAAAACGGCCGCATCGCTCAATTTACATTCGATAGGAATTAATCGTAGCGGCATTCCGCCTAAAGAATCGGCTTTTGATCAAACCGCCCACTTTGAGCAATTGGACTTATATTTAGCCGATGCTGACATCATTGTGTCTACTTTGCCTGGGACAACACAGACAAAAAACATGTTTGACCAGACCTTTTTTTCTCATTGCCGTAATGCTTTATTTTTCAACGTAGGTAGAGGCAATTCCGTTAACACAGCTGCACTTATAGAGGCTTTGGAAGGAGATAATATATCGCATGCTTTTTTAGATGTTTTCGCTAACGAACCAATTTCAGAACAATGCTCTTATTGGCATAACGCCAAAGTAACGATTACTCCACATATCGCCGCAGACAGTTTTCCAGAGCAAGTTTTTGAGATATTCAGTGACAATTATCTAAAATGGCGTGACGGATTCCAATTAGATAATCAAGTCGATTTTGATAAAGGTTATTAACCTTTAAAAATTAAGAAGCACTAATGATTTTGCATTAGTGCTTTACTTCATTTCATAGACAATTTGAAGCCGCAAGCGCCTCCAATATTATTTATGATACGGCTTAGATAATTTATGAACGGCATCGACAAACACACCTGCATTTTCAGGCGGTACATCCAAATGAATTCCGTGTCCTAGGTTAAATACATGCCCAGTATTTTCCTCGCCAAACCCTTTCAGAATCGTGGCAACTTCCTCTTCTATACGTGATGCAGATGAGTAAAGTATTGATGGGTCCATATTTCCTTGTAAGGCGACTTTATTACCTACACGCGCTTTAGCATTTGCAATATCAATAGTCCAATCTAATCCAACGGCATCACAACCTGTAGCGGCTATTTGTTCTAACCACATTCCACCATTTTTAGTAAATAGCGTAACAGGAACACGACGGCCCTCATTTTCACGAATCAATCCATCAACAATTTTTTGCATATATTGCAAAGAAAACAAGTTGTAATCTCTAGGTGTGAGAACACCACCCCAAGTATCAAATACCATTACCGATTGAGCACCGGCTTTAATTTGAGCATTGAGATAATCAATGACACTGTCCGCTAATTTATCCAATAATAAATGCAGTGTTGCTGGCTCTGCATACATCATTTTTTTAATTTTAGTGAACGCTTTAGACGTACCGCCTTCCACCATGTAGGTAGCTAATGTCCATGGGCTTCCGGAAAACCCGATAAGAGGCACTTCCCCTTGCAAGTCTTTACGTATTTGGCGTACAGCGTTCATCACATACTGAAGTTCACCTTCAGGATCAGGATTACCGATTTTATCTACATCTGCTTTACAGGTAATAGGACGTTCAAATTTTGGCCCTTCACCTGTATCGAAATACAAACCTAACCCCATAGCATCCGGAATGGTTAAAATATCAGAAAACAAAATAGCAGCGTCTAGAGGAAAACGGCGCAGAGGTTGAAGTGTCACTTCAGAAGCTAATTCAGCATTCCGACAAAGTGACATAAAATCGCCCGCCTGAGCTCGCGTTGCTTTATATTCCGGTAAATAACGTCCTGCTTGACGCATCATCCAGACAGGGGTGTAATCTACAGGTTGTTTTAATAGAGCGCGTAAGTAGCGATCATTTTTTAATTCGGTCATTCCGCATTTCCAATTTGAACTTTAAGTTTTCCAAACGCTTATTCTAACACTGTTAGAGTAAGCTGCGACACAAGCTTTGAGCCCTAGATCATGTTCTCAAGTTTTTAACGACTAATTCTTTTGCGTCTGACTAACCAGCATGCTACAAATCTATCGCTAGCGAAAACTATAATAAACTTAGGTAATTAAATACCTAGAAATCTCATAACGACATCTTACTTACCCCCTCCGTTTACGGAGGGTTTTTTTTATTCTTTTTTCTGTTTTATATTCTCGATAGTTTTATCTATTAATGCACGTGCGATAGTACCTTTAGGGGCTATCGGCGGTATTTGTTCGGGTGTAAACCATTTTACATCCGCGAGCTCAGAATAATCAGGTTTGATATCCCCTGATTCATAGTCTGCTAAAAAACCGATCATCATATTAGTAGGAAAAGCCCATGGCTGGCTGTCAAAATAGCGGATATTGTTAATGTTTAGTCCGGTTTCTTCTTTTACTTCTCTGGCAACACATTGCTCTAATGTTTCACCTACTTCTAAGAAACCAGCGATTACTGTGAACATTCCGCCTTTGTGTTGTGGATGTTGAGCTAATAAAATTTTGTCATCGTTTCTTACCGCTACAATGATACAAGGAAAAATTCTCGGGTAGTGTATCTTACGACACTCTCCACATTGCATCGCTATTTCATTATGATTTAAAAAATTTCGTCCACCACACTGAGCACAAAATCGCTGTGTTTGAGTCATATGACCATATTGAATTGCCTTACTTGCTAATAAGAATAACGCTTGCGGCATCAACAAATGGTCTCGAAGAGAAGTCATTTCTAATGGAGACTCTATATCTACTTCATTAACCCACATAACGTCACAATTTTCATATTTGCCAATGCAAATCGCTTTTTCTGGCGGCAAGCTTAGATCTTTATGGTTGCCAAATGGGATCTTATCATCGACTAACCAAAGCGAACTGCCATTCACAACTATCCAATAGGCATCATCCTCATTATTTTTCACTCTATTTTTTAACATCCTTTGACCTCGTCACTTGAAGTTACTTTATTTTACTGGCAATCTAAATTCATACCAGAATTAGTTTTCGTGCAATGAAGTTTAATATTACTTTTGGTATCAAATAGATAATAATTTCATATACGCCCCTGTAACGGGATTTCTCGATTGTCGCAATGTGCGCAATCTGATCATGAGGGACATGGTCATGTTAAATAAATTTAAAAAAGTACAAGAACAATGGGGCGGATCAAGCGATGTAATTGATCATTGGCTCGATACACGACAAGTGGTTATCGTCGAATATTGCCACCTCGCAGCACTCAGCCCAAACGCGAATAAAAAGGCGGTTGAGCGACTTCCTACTCCTCAAGAGTTACAACAGTTTAGCCAACACCTAGTAGATTACATTTCTGAAGGCCATTTTAAAATTTATGAAATGGTTATGGATAAATGGAAATCCACTGGCTTTTCTCCAACTGATGAAATAAACCAAACTTATGGACAAATAATTCTGACCACGGACCCCCTGCTCAATTTTACCGACAAATATGCAGATGTAGACCAAGACGATACTTTGGATGATTTTGACAGTGATTTGTCATTAATTGGTGAGATTATTGAAACTAGATTTGAAGTGGAGGATTATCTTATTCAATTGATAGCCGATAGTTTAGCAGTCCCACCCGGCGCGTAAACTAATCACAGTATATTATTATAGTTAAACCTAACCTCGAATCGAGTAGAGTGGAAGCAATTGAAACGCCCTTCTCTACTTGGACTTGGATCTTGCGGTAATATCATATTTTACCTGTCTCGTTACTTTTACTTGCCCTTTCTGCTAACCAAGCAACTAAATGAACAAACAGCAATATGATTCCGCATACAAGGCTAAGATAAAAACCGGTACATACTGTCCCCAAGTATGTTCCAACTAATGCAGAACTTACCCACGGAAAAATCAGCTCCACAGTATTAATAGCAGCGAATCCCGCATAAAAATCGATAATAGAAAATAACTGTAACGGTATTCGAAGGCATGTACTAATAGTCAGCTGTTTGCTCTGCTTGACATAACCCTTCTTAGCAAGATAAGTGTCTAATAAAACGTAAATAATAATCCAGGTCGCAATCCCTAATATTATACCTGATACAACAAATTCTCCCGAGTTCACTGCAACGTTAAACGCGTATATCGAGTTTGCGACAACTATCAATACCCACTTGATTAATATATTCATAGGCAATTTACTTTCAACGCTCCATTGAACTTATGCTTTTTGACATCAAAAGTTTATATAGATAATGTTTGATTAATATAGCATCATTGGTTTTTTAAACCTTTCTGCATGCCAAACTCCGTTGGCTCAAGTGGCTACGCATAAACGAAAAAAAAAGCACCCTAAGGTGCTTTTTTTGATGCGTTGTTAATACTTATTCTTCCGAAGAAAAGCCAGCATTAAGCAGTGCAGCAAGATTGTCTGTAGCTTGCTCAGCAGACGGCGCTTCTGGGCCTCCACCTTCACGAAGTTTCTGACGCTCTTGGTGGTAGGCGAAACCAGTACCAGCAGGAATTAGACGACCAACAATAACGTTCTCTTTCAGGCCACGTAAATCATCACGCTTACCAGAAACAGCAGCTTCTGTTAGCACGCGAGTCGTTTCTTGGAACGAAGCGGCAGAAATAAACGATTCAGTTGCTAGAGATGCTTTGGTAATACCCAGTAGTTCACGTTCAAAACGCGCTGGCTCTTTACCTTCCGCTTCTAGAGCGCGGTTAGCAATTTTAACGTTAGCGTATTCAACCTGTTCACCAGCAAGGAACTCTGAGTCACCTGCATGAGTAATGGTACACTTACGTAGCATCTGACGAACGATAGTTTCAATGTGCTTATCGTTAATCTTAACGCCTTGCAGACGGTATACTTCTTGTACTTCGTTTGCAATGTAAGAGGTTACCGCACGAATACCACGTAAACGTAGAATATCATGTGGTGTTTCTGGACCGTCGGCAATAACATCACCACGTTCGATCTTCTCACCTTCAAACACGTTTAGTTGACGATGCTTAGGAATCATCTCTTCGTAATGCTCACCACCCTCTCTAGTGATAACAAGGCGACGCTTACCTTTGGTCTCTTTACCAAACGACACAGTACCTGTGTGTTCAGCAAGGATTGCAGGCTCTTTAGGCTTACGCGCTTCAAATAGATCAGCAACTCGAGGAAGACCACCGGTGATATCTTTGTTTCCACCTGATTTCTGTGGAATACGAGATAACGTGTCACCGATACCAACTTCTGCACCATCTTCGATTTGAACAATCGCTTTACCTGGTAAGAAGTAATGAGCAGGCATATCAGTGCCAGGAATCATTACATCTTTACCTTTCGCATCAACAAGTTTGATAGCTGGACGCATATCTTTACCTGCTGTAGAACGAGCTGCTGGGTCGGTTACTTCGCTTGAAGAAAGACCAGTTAAGTCATCAGTTTGACGAGTAACGGTTACACCATCAATCATATCCACATATTGGATACGACCTGCCACTTCAGTAATGATTGGCATGGTGTGCGCTTCCCAGTTAGCAACGATGTCGCCAGCGGTAACGTCTTCGTCATGCTTCTTACTCAGCATAGAACCGTAAGGTAGTTTGTGCTTCTCTTTCGTACGGCCGAACTCATCAATAATCGTCAGTTCAGATGCACGAGAAGTAATGACAAGTTTATTATCTTTATTAATAACGAACTTAGCATTATGAAGTTTAACCGTACCAGTTGTCTTAGCTTGAATGCTGTTCTCAGCAGCCGCTGTTGAAGCAGCACCACCGATGTGGAACGTACGCATGGTAAGCTGAGTACCTGGTTCACCGATAGATTGAGCAGCAATAACACCTACTGCCTCACCTTGGTTAACAAGGTGTCCACGTGCTAGGTCACGCCCATAACACTGAGCACAACAACCAAAGTCTGCATCACAGGTCACTACAGAACGTACTTTCATACGGTCTACAGAGTTTTCTTCCATGATTTGACACCACTTCTCATCAATTAGAGTATTACGTGGAATCAATACATCATCGGTACCTGGTTTCAGTACATCTTCAGCAACAACACGACCCAATGCTAACTCAGAAAGTGCAACTTTAACGTCACCACCTTCAATGTGAGGCATCATGTCGATACCTTCATGAGTTCCACAGTCGTGTTCATGTACAACGACATCTTGAGCTACGTCTACTAGACGACGAGTCAAGTAACCTGAGTTTGCTGTTTTCAGTGCCGTATCCGCAAGACCCTTACGAGCACCGTGCGTAGAGATAAAGTACTGAAGTACGTTCAAACCTTCTTTAAAGTTTGCAGTAATCGGGGTTTCGATGATTGAACCGTCTGGACGAGCCATCAAACCACGCATACCAGCAAGCTGACGAATCTGTGCTGCAGAACCACGAGCACCGGAGTCAGCCATCATATAGATGCTGTTAAACGATTCTTGCTGCTCTTCTTCACCATCACGGTTAATTACAGTCTCTGTCGACAGGTTATCCATCATAGCTTTAGCAACACGGTCGTTGGTTGAAGCCCAAATATCGATAACTTTGTTGTAACGCTCACCCGCAGTAACCAAACCAGACTGGAATTGCTCTTGGATTTCGCGAACTTCTTCTTCTGCTTCAGAAATTTCAGTGTATTTAGCTGCAGGAACAACCATATCGTTGATACCAACAGAAACACCAGACAGCGCTGCGTATGCAAAACCTGTATACATGATTTGGTCAGCAAAAATAACCGTATCTTTAAGTCCAAGCTTACGATACGCCTCGTTTAGAAGGGTAGAAATTTGTTTCTTACCTAACTTCTGGTTAACAAGGCTAAATGGCAGACCTTTTGGTACGATTTGCCAAAGCATGGCACGTCCAACGGTAGTATCAACCATTTTAGTATTGGTTGTGCTTTCGCCATCTTCATCGACAACAGTTTCAGTGATGCGAACTTTAACGCGAGCATGAAGTTCAGCAGACTTGGTACGATAAGCCTTTTCTGCTTCTTCTGGCCCAGCAAGGTACATGCCCTCACCTTTAACATTAATCTTGTCACGAGTCATGTAATAAAGACCCAATACAACGTCCTGAGAAGGTACGATAATTGGATCACCTGATGCTGGAGACAAAATGTTATTCGTCGACATCATCAGTGTACGTGCTTCAAGTTGCGCTTCCAAAGTTAGAGGTACGTGTACCGCCATTTGGTCACCATCGAAGTCAGCGTTGTATGCCGCACACACAAGTGGGTGTAGCTGAATTGCTTTACCTTCGATAAGTACTGGTTCAAACGCTTGAATACCAAGACGGTGAAGTGTTGGTGCACGGTTTAACAATACTGGGTGTTCACGAATAACGTCATCTAGAATATCCCAAACAACCGCTTCTTCGCGCTCTACCATTTTCTTCGCTGCTTTAATTGTCGTAGCCATGCCACGAGTTTCTAGCTTGCTGTAGATGAATGGTTTAAAGAGTTCTAGTGCCATCTTCTTCGGAAGACCACACTGATGCAGACGTAAATATGGACCTACTGTAATTACAGAACGACCAGAATAGTCAACACGTTTACCTAGCAAGTTCTGACGGAAACGGCCTTGTTTACCCTTGATCATATCAGCAAGAGATTTCAATGGACGTTTGTTAGAACCAGTAATCGCACGACCACGACGACCATTATCTAAAAGCGCATCAACGGATTCTTGTAGCATACGTTTTTCGTTACGCACAATAATGTCCGGAGCCGCAAGCTCTAAAAGACGCTTCAAACGGTTGTTACGGTTAATCACACGACGATATAGGTCGTTCAGATCAGATGTCGCAAAACGACCACCATCTAGTGGCACTAGAGGGCGAAGATCTGGTGGAAGAACTGGAAGAACTGTTAAAATCATCCATTCTGGATTGTTGCCAGAACTGATGAATGCTTCAACAAGCTTCAAGCGCTTAGTGATTTTTTTACGCTTAGTTTCTGAGTTAGTAGTCTCAAGTTCTTCACGCATTTGTTCAGTTTCAGCGTTAAGATCCATAGTAGCAAGCAGATCTTTGATCGCTTCTGCACCCATCTTAGCGGTGAACTCGTCGCCCCACTCTTCTAGACGATCTAGATACTCATCTTCTGTCAGCATCTGACCTTTTTCTAGATCAGTCATACCTGGCTCTGTTACTACGTACATTTCAAAGTAAAGTACGCGTTCGATATCACGCAGTGGGATATCCATTAACAGACCAATACGAGATGGTAACGATTTTAGGAACCAGATATGGGCAACTGGAGACGCAAGTTCAATGTGACCCATACGGTCACGACGAACTTTAGTTTGTGTAACTTCTACGCCACACTTCTCACAGATAACACCACGATGTTTTAAACGCTTATATTTACCACAAAGACATTCATAGTCTTTAACTGGTCCAAATATACGCGCACAGAAAAGCCCGTCACGCTCTGGTTTGAACGTACGATAGTTAATCGTTTCAGGTTTCTTAACTTCACCAAAAGACCATGAACGAATCATGTCAGGTGATGATAGACCGATTTTGATAGCATCAAATTCTTCGGTCTTATGCTGTGCTTTTAGAAAGTTTAATAAGTCTTTCACAATCAGCTCCTGTAAGGAGTTAAAAGGAACTCGTTAGATGGACTAACCAGTCAATAACGAGAACCTTTCTACCGATAATCCTGTTATCTTCCTATAAGTATTTATAGGAAAACGGGATTACTCTTCGTCTTCTAGCTCGATGTTGATACCTAGCGAGCGAATCTCTTTCAACAATACGTTGAACGATTCAGGCATACCAGGATCCATACTATGGTTTCCGTCTACGATGTTCTTATACATCTTAGTTCGGCCATTCACGTCATCGGACTTAACAGTCAACATTTCTTGTAGAGTGTAAGCAGCACCGTATGCTTCTAGTGCCCATACTTCCATCTCACCGAAACGCTGGCCACCGAACTGAGCTTTACCACCTAGTGGTTGCTGAGTTACTAAGCTGTACGAGCCAGTAGAACGTGCATGCATCTTGTCATCAACAAGGTGGTTTAGTTTAAGCATGTACATGTAACCAACCGTTACAGGACGCTCAAACTCATCACCAGTGCGACCATCGAATAAACGTAACTGACCAGATTCTGGTAAGTCACCTAATTTCAATAGCTCCTTGATTGATCCTTCAGGTGCACCATCAAATACAGGCGTTGCAATCGGCAAACCACCACGAAGGTTATTTGCTAATGTACGAACTTCATCATCAGAAAGCTCTGCGATGTTAACTGTCTGGCGTGTGTCACCAAGATCATAAACCTTTTGCAAGAATTCACGGAAACGAGCAAGTTCTTGCTGTTCCTTAAGCATTTGGTTGATCTTGTCACCAATACCTTTAGCTGCTAGACCCATATGAACTTCAAGGATCTGACCGATGTTCATACGCGATGGAACCCCTAGTGGGTTCAATACGATATCAACAGGTTGACCTTTTTCATCGTATGGCATGTCTTCAACAGGGTTAATCTTAGAGATTACACCTTTGTTACCGTGACGGCCGGCCATTTTATCACCAGGCTGAATGCGACGCTTAACCGCTAGATAAACCTTAACAATCTTAAGAACACCAGGAGCAAGATCATCTCCTTGAGTGATTTTACGACGTTTGCTTTCAAACTTCTTATCGAAATCGGCTTTAAGCTCATCCCACTGCTCGGCTAATTGCTCAAGCTGTGATTGTAGTTCATCGTTTTCTAACGTTTGCTCTAACCATTGTTTACGGTGGATAGAATCAAGCTTAGCTTCAGAGTAACCGCCTGAAACAAGTACAGCTCTTACGCGCGCAAGTAAACCACCTTCTAGAATCTCAAATTCTTCGGTAAGGTCTTTCTTCGCTTCTTTTAACTGCATTTGCTCAATTTCAAGTGCACGCTTATCTTTCTCAACGCCATCACGAGTGAAGACTTGAACATCGATAATCGTACCAGAAACAGAATTAGGCACACGTAATGATGTATCTTTAACGTCTGACGCTTTTTCACCGAAGATAGCTCGTAAGAGTTTTTCTTCAGGAGTAAGTTGAGTTTCACCTTTTGGTGTAACTTTACCTACAAGGATGTCACCACCTTTAACTTCAGCACCAATGTAAACAATACCTGATTCATCTAGTTTAGATAAAGCAGATTCACCCACGTTTGGAATATCGGCTGTGATCTCTTCAGAGCCCAACTTAGTGTCACGCGCCACACAAGATAATTCTTGAATGTGGATAGTAGTGAAACGATCTTCTTGAACAACACGTTCAGATACAAGGATTGAATCCTCGAAGTTGTAACCGTTCCATGGCATAAATGCCAAGCGAATGTTTTGACCAAGTGCCAACTCACCAAGGTCTGTTGAAGGACCATCAGCAATAACGTCACCTTTTGCAACTGGTTCACCAGGCAATACGGTTGGACGCTGGTTAATACATGTGTTCTGGTTAGAACGTGTGTACTTGGTTAGATTGTAAATATCAATACCGGCTTCACCAGGTACTAATTCACTTTCATTCACCTTAACTACGATACGAGATGCGTCAACTGACTGGATCGTACCGCCACGTTTTGCTACTGCTGTAACTCCTGAATCCACAGCTACATTGCGTTCAATACCGGTACCAACAAGAGGCTTATCAGCTCGTAATGTAGGCACGGCTTGACGTTGCATGTTCGCACCCATTAAGGCGCGGTTCGCATCATCGTGTTCTAAGAACGGGATAAGCGATGCAGCGACAGATACAACCTGGTTGGTTGCAACGTCCATGTAGTTAACTTGATCACGTGGGTGAAGACCAGATTCGCCTTTTTGACGTGCTGTAACCAATTCTTCACTAAACGTATTTGTTTCAGTCAATGCAGAGTTTGCCTGAGCAATGATGAACTGACCTTCTTCGATAGCAGATAGATAATCTACTTCATCAGTCACAATACCATCGACTACACGACGATAAGGTGTTTCTAAGAAACCGAAATCGTTACAACGTGCAAAAGCAGATAACGAGTTAATTAGACCGATATTTGGACCTTCAGGCGTTTCGATCGGGCATAGACGACCGTAGTGAGTTACGTGAACATCACGTACTTCAAATCCCGCACGTTCACGAGTAAGACCACCTGGACCCAATGCAGAAATACGACGTTTGTGCGTCACTTCTGATAATGGGTTGTTCTGGTCCATAAACTGTGACAACTGCGAAGAACCGAAGAACTCTTTAACAGCAGCAGAAATCGGTTTAGCGTTGATCAAATCTTGAGGCATGATTGCATCAAGGTCACCAAGGCTTAAGCGTTCTTTTACTGCACGCTCAACACGTACTAAACCAACACGGAATTGGTTTTCTGCCATCTCACCTACGCTACGAATACGACGGTTTCCTAAGTGGTCAATATCATCCACTTCACCTTTACCGTTACGAATCGAGATGAGTTTTTTCATTACTTCAATGATGTCGGTTTCGTCAAGAATACCTTGATCACCTGCATCTTCGCGGCCAATAGAGCTATTAAATTTCATACGACCAACAGTCGATAAATCATAGCGTTCTTCAGCGAAGAATAAGCTTTGGAATAAAGCTTCCGCTGCGTCTTTTGTTGGTGGCTCACCAGGACGCATCATGCGATAAATTTCAACTAACGCAGATAAACGATCAACAGTGCTGTCAACACGTAACGTGTCTGACATGAATGGACCATGATCTAAATCGTTAGTGAACAGAACCTGTAAGTTCTTGTGACCAGCTTGAGACAGATTCGCTAATGCTTCTAAACTAATCTCTTGGTTAGCTGCTACAATAACTTCACCGGTATCTTCATTGATATAGTCTTTAGCTGCGACTTTACCAACAATATATTCTACTGGTACTTCAATGAAGTCGACGCCATCTTTTTCAAGATTGCGAATGTGACGTGCAGTTACACGACGACCGGTTTCAACGTAAACTTTGCCGTTTGCTTCAATATCAAAGTTCGCTGTCTCACCACGTAGGCGATCAGGAACTAGCTCCATCATTAGCGTTTGGTCTTTGACTTCGAAATTAACTTTTTCGAAGAAAATGTCCAAGATTTCTTCTGTCGATTTATCCAAGGCACGAAGAATGATAGATGCAGGCAGCTTACGACGACGGTCGATACGCACGTACAAATTGTCCTTAGGATCGAACTCAAAATCTAACCATGAGCCACGGTAAGGAATAACACGTGCATTATATAAAACTTTACCTGATGAGTGAGTTTTACCCTTATCGCTGTCGAAGAACACACCTGGGCTTCGGTGCAGCTGGGATACGATAACCCTCTCAGTACCATTAATTACAAAGGTACCATTATCTGTCATCAGTGGGATTTCACCCATGTAGACTTCTTGTTCTTTAATGTCTTTTACTGTACCTGCAGGTGCATCTCTATCAAATACGACTAAACGCAGTTTAACGCGTAGTGGTTTTGAATAGGTAACACCACGAATTTGACATTCTTTAACATCAAAAACAGGTTCGCCAAGACGATAGCTAACGTATTGCAGCTCAGAATTGCCGTTATAGCTCTGAATAGGAAATACAGAACGAAAAGCAGCTTCAAGACCGTATTGTCCTTCGGGATCTTGATCGATAAATTTATCGAAAGAATCCAGCTGGATCGATAGCAAATATGGAATGTCCAAAACTTGTGGACGAGTACCAAAATCCTTACGGATGCGCTTTTTCTCGGTATAAGAGTAAACCATGGGGTTCCTCAGCTCGCTGATAAGTGACCCAATCTACCCAATCATTTTCTAACGAAAAGAGCGGGGCAGTACTAGCAACTGTTTACTGTAGACCCTATGCAAGCTGACTTACATAGTGTTTTTTTGCATGGATATTGGTATCTAAACAGCAGGAAAATTCACCAACACCCTACAGCGCAAAAAGGCCGGTGGTCATAAAACCACCAGCCATTAGCCTTTCGGCTAAGCTAAGTAATTATTACTTAACTTCAACAGTAGCACCAGCTTCTTCTAGAGTAGCTTTAAGTGTTTCTGCTTCTTCTTTAGACACGCCTTCTTTAATAGAAGCAGGAGCGCTATCAACTAGACCCTTCGCTTCTTTAAGACCTAGGCCTGTAGCACCACGTACTGCTTTGATAACAGATACTTTGTTACCGCCAACAGAAGCAAGAACTACTTCAAATTCAGTTTGCTCTTCTGCAGCATCACCAGCAGCAGCGCCACCAGCAACAACTGCTGCAGCAGCAGAAACGCCGAATTTTTCTTCCATAGCTTCGATAAGCTCTACAACTTGCATTACAGACATTTCTGCAACTGCGTCTAGGATTTGTTCGTTAGTAATAGACATAACAATTCTCTTT
This sequence comes from Vibrio sp. TH_r3, assembly GCF_033101115.1. Lineage (NCBI taxonomy): Bacteria > Pseudomonadati > Pseudomonadota > Gammaproteobacteria > Vibrionales > Vibrionaceae > Vibrio > Vibrio sp. TH_r3. Next base: position 26,689 of record NZ_JAWMPW010000032.1, read on the forward strand.
TAAGTCAACAATTAGTTTATTTTGCAATCAATAAAAAGCAAGGCTTACGCCGCAACTTCTTCTTTTTGATCGCGAACAGCAGCGATAGTACGTACCAGTTTACCAGCAGAAGCTTCTTTCATGCACATCATTAGGCGCGCAATTGCTTCGTCGTAAGTTGGTAGTGTCGCTAATACTTCTGGATCAGTCAGTACACCTTCAAATGCAGCCGCTTTGATCTCAAATTCTTTATTCTCTTTTGCGAAATCTTTAAAAAGACGCGCACCAGCACCTGGGTGCTCGTTAGAGAAAGCGATCAAAGTAGGACCTACGAATACGTCTTTAAGACATTCGTAGTCTGTGCCATCTACAGCGCGACGTGCTAATGTGTTACGCACAACTCTCATGTAAACACCCGCTTCACGCGCTTGTTTACGTAGAGAAGTCATTGCGCCAACAGTAACGCCACGAGAGTCAGCTACAACTGCAGAAAGTGAACCACTGGCCGCTTCGTTGACTTCAGCAACAATTGCTTTTTTGTCTTGAAGATTTAAAGCCATTTTGGATTTACTCCTGGTTGTTGTTACACCACCCAATACCTATAAAAGGGTATCGGGAGTTAATACGGTGCATTCCCAGAAAAGACTCAACCAATTTGGTCTCGCTTTATCAGTTCGGGCACCGTCTACGTAGGTAGATATTAAGTTTCAAGCAAAAAGTTTGAAACGCCTACGGTCTTGGACGGAGACTACTCAATAAAGTGAATTGTGCAAAAAATCATCACAAATAACTTGATTTTCGAGCAGTCCCAACCACAAATTAAACAGGCGCAAGATTATACATTAATTTTGCGCCTGTGCAAATTAGTTTGCTACAGTGTTCAGGCTAACCTGATCAACCGTCACACCAGCACCCATAGTTGTAGAGATGCTTACTTTCTTCAGGAAAACGCCTTTTGCTGAAGATGGTTTAGCTTTCTTAATTGCTACTAAAAGAGCTTCTAAGTTCTCTTGTAGTTGTGCAGGTTCGAAAGAAACTTTACCAATAGTTGTGTGAATGATGCCATTCTTGTCATTACGGTAACGAACCTGACCAGCTTTCGCATTTTTAACTGCTTGAGCAACGTTAGGAGTTACAGTACCAACTTTCGGGTTTGGCATAAGACCGCGTGGACCTAAAATAGTACCAAGTTGGCCAACAACGCGCATTGCATCTGGAGAAGCAACAACAACGTCAAAGTCCATAACGCCTTTCTTAACTTGCTCAGCAAGATCTTCCATACCTACGATATCTGCGCCAGCTTCTTTAGCTGCTTCAGCATTTGCACCTTGGGTGAATACTGCAACGCGGATTTCACGGCCAGTACCGTGCGGAAGCACAGTCGCGCCACGTACATTTTGGTCTGATTTACGAGCATCGATGCCAAGATTAACTGCTACATCAACACTTTCTACGAATTTAGCTGTCGCTAGCTCTTTAAGAAGTGCGACTGCTTCGTTGATTTCGTATTCTTTAGTCACGTCAACCTTGTCACGGATTACGCGCATACGTTTAGTAAGTTTTGCCATTATCTTAACCCTCTACCACTAGGCCCATTGAACGAGCAGTACCTGCGATAGAACGTTTCATTGCTTCAACGTCAGCGCCAGTCATGTCTGCAGCTTTTGTTTCTGCAATTTCTTGCAGCTGAGCGTCAGTTACAGTACCAACTTTCTCAGTATTTGGACGACCAGAACCAGACTTAACACCTGCCGCTTTCTTCAGAAGAACAGCTGCTGGTGGAGTCTTAGTAAGGAACGTGAAAGAACGGTCGCTGTATACAGAGATAACAACAGGGATCGGTAGACCTTTCTCAATTGATTCTGTTTTCGCGTTAAATGCTTTACAGAATTCCATGATATTCACACCGTGTTGACCTAGTGCAGGACCAACTGGTGGACTTGGGTTCGCCATACCTGCTGCTACTTGCAGCTTGATATAAGCTTCAACTTTCTTAGCCATGATATTTCCTAATGATTGGGTACAATCGCTAATCTATTGGATCAGCTCCCCGCTTTTTTAATAAGAATTTATAAAAAATTCAATAATAACCTATAAAAAGGCGCGAAATTATAATCACATTTCACGCCTTAAACAAGTCTAAAAAGATGTTTTTTTAATCAAGTTTTTCTACTTGGCCAAATTCTAACTCTACCGGTGTTGCACGACCAAAGATCGATACAGACACTTTTATGCGGCTTTTTTCGTAATCTACTTCTTCAACCGTACCATTGAAGTCGGCAAATGGGCCATCGTTAACACGTATTACTTCACCGGCTTCAAACATAGTCTTAGGACGCGGCGCTTCGCTTGCTTGTTCTAGACGATTCAAGATAGCATCTGCTTCTTTATCCGTAATTGGAGCTGGACGATCAGAAGTACCACCAATGAAGCCCATCACGCGTGGAATGCTACGTACTAGGTGCCAAGATTCATCGTTCATTAACATCTGAACAAGAACATAGCCTGGGAAGAATTTGCGTTCACTCTTACGGCGTTGGCCAGCACGCATTTCAACTACTTCTTCTGTAGGAACAAGAACTTCACCGAAGTAATCTTCCATCGCGTGCATTTTTATATGCTCACGCAAAGATTGAGCTACGCGACCCTCATAGCCTGAAAAAGCTTGAACTACATACCAACGTTTTTTTGGAGCTTCACTCATGAATTAAAACCCTCATGCACCAGTAACAAAGGAAACAAGGCGAACCATAATGCCATCAATTCCCCAAAGTACTAAAGCCATAATAATACATACGACCAAAACGATCAGTGTTGTTTGCATAGTTTCTTGGCGCGTAGGCCAAACAACCTTGCGAACTTCCATACGAGATTCGCGGGCAAAACTGATCGCTGCTTTACCTTTCACTGTAGTTGCAGCGGTACCAAGCGCAGCGGCAATTAATACAACCACACCAGCGACACGTATCACAACAGACATTTCACCATACAGGTAATTACCCACTACAGCAGCGGCTAGCAGAGCAAAAGCGATAATCCACTTAAAGGTATCTGCTGCACTTGAGCTATTAGGAGTTTCAGCGTTTGCGTTCATAAAACCAACCTGTTTCAAGTCTTCACTTTAGACGACAACAACCCCGCTGCTGCAGGGCTCATTCTTTCATACATTAAAAATTCTAATGTATCGACCAGTCAAGATAAACACCTCAACTAGAAAATTCTTTATTTTTCAATAAGATCGACATAAAAATAGCCAACCCTTTTTTCTTGTGCTTAAAAAGGGCATCAAATGATGCCCTTTTTACTAGCGGTTCGTCAAATC
>NZ_JAWMPW010000033.1:0-28135 GCF_033101115.1 Vibrio sp. TH_r3
AATATTAATTCTTTAATATAAAAAATTCAGCTTGCCGTTTTTATCAATAAGTTATTTTTTTGAAGTTTTCAATTTTAGTAACGTGGTCAAAATTTAAGATAATCCTGACAATTACAATATCTGGTAATAACAGGCATATATCACATCCACCATTATGTGCTTGATGTTTGACGGCTATACCTATTAAATAACTATCCATGTATATGCAAATATAGAGTGGCTAGTATGAATTTAACAATAGATAAAAAATCAGTGGTAGTTACAAGAACAGACGTTGATTGTGACATCCTGGTAAATAAAATTAGGATGGGAAAAGCGATTTTATTTACTGGGGCAGGTTTTTCATTCGGATCAAAGAATACTTTGGGAGACGAGCCATTAGGAGCAAAAGATCTGTCTCACAAATTATCGGAGAAATCAAAGATCCCTTATAACGAAGATCTTATGTTTACTTCTGATTATTTTCTATCCCAGAACACTCCTACCGACTTGATTAAGATATTAAAAGACAATTACACGTTAACTTCAACTTCTGAAACTCAAAATACAATATGCAGTTTACCGTGGCGCCGAGTGTATACGACTAACTATGATTTATCTGTAGAAATAGCTTCAAATACTTCAGGGAGAAGAGTTGACACGATCGATATACACCATAGCTATGGTGAAGTTTCTCAACCCAAAACTTGTTTATGTGTTCACTTAAACGGCTCAATAAACGCTCTTGATAGCGAAACTCTAAACACTTCATTTAAACTTTCAGCATCTTCGTATGTTTCTTCAGAATCATTCCTTAGTTCTGGATGGCACTACGGATTTAAAAAAGATCTTGAACGAGCTAACGCTATTATCTTTGTTGGTTATTCCCTGTATGATATTGATATACAGAAAATTCTTTATGAGGATGAATCTCTAAAAGAAAAAACGTACTTCGTAACTATCCAAGCTCCTGACGTCCAAACCGAATTTACGCTTTCAAAATTCGGGACAGTATTGCCCATTGGTACTGATGGTTTTGCTCGTTTCATAAATGACAATCAAAGTGAAGACGTTTGTGATTCAGACTACCAGTTACAAACTATGAGTAATTACGAAATAAGCACACAGAGAGCAGATATCCGAGATAGTGATGTAGAAAAACTCCTAATGTATGGTGATATATCACAAAAATCTATCGATTCGTATGTACTCGGAGACATTAACGTTCCATATCTCATAAATAGAACCTACGTTGATAAAACACTTGATGCTATTAGAAAAGATAAAAACGTTATTTTCTATGGGGCTTTAGGGAATGGAAAAAGTCTATTACTAAATGAACTCAAGGTTGAGATGGGACGAAGAGATTTTAACATCTATAACGTCGATGATATTGACGGTGACTACGTTGGTGATATTGAGTACCTATCAAGCTTACCATCAAGGAGCCTACTATTTTTAGATGACTATGAACAATATATGCCAGTGATCGAGCATATCTCTCGATCCAATATTAACAAAGTAACTGTTATCGCGTCAGCGCGTATAGCAGATCATGAATATTTAAGAGACAAGCTGCTTCAGTTCAGCTTCTATTTTGAAGAATTTAATATTGATACTCTTGATGAAGATGAGCTCTCCAACTTAATTAAAATTTTTGAAAATTTGGGGTACTGGGCCGATAAAGCAACTACGCCTGTGGAGAAACTACGATACATAAAAAGAAAGAATGAGTCTCAAGTATCTTTATCTCTTATCGATTTTTTAGATTCACCAGTAATTAAGGCAAAAATAAAGGAGCTTTTTGGTAAACTTGAAACCAATAGTGACTTCAAGTCAACTATTCTAGCTATCTGTTTATGTAAAGTCATAGGTGTACCTAGCTCAAAAAGCTTGATTTCTGAAGTGGCTGGCAATGACTCTATATACTCTGGGGAATTGACCAGCTTACCCGAATTCAAGCAACTATTTAGAATTTACGATGGCGTTGTACAAAACACATCTAGTATTTTTTGTATATGTCTTATGAACGAACATTACACTGCATCACATGTTACAGAGCATCTGATTCGAATAGCAACAAAGTTTGATGGAATCGCGCCCAGAGACCACATACAAGAGCGTGTGTTCAAGTCAATGTTAAAGTTTTCTTTTGTTGAACGAATTCTCCCTTCAACAACAAAAGTAGGTAATCTGCAACGCTATTATGAAGATCTCAAGGTGAATATTCCGTGGCTAAGGACTAATCCTCATTTCTGGTTACAATATGCAATGACATTTATAGCATTTAAGAATTACCCCAAAGCTCAAAACTGCTTAGATCAAGCTTACGACTTAGCGGAGAAAAAAACAGATTACTACACAGATAATATCGACACACAGCAAGCTAGACTATGGCTAACAGTTTGTTCGACGATAAATGATGGTAATGTTGTCTACGCAAAGTTTGAAAAAGCACATAATCTACTTCATCACCTAGGAAACGACATATATAAGTTCAGGCAAGTAGGCAGATACTCAGAGTTCTACAATGATAACTTTAATAAGCTTTCTAAATCCAATAAACAAAACTTCATTCACGCTTGTAAGTCCATGGTTAAGCTAATAGATAAGCTTCAATCTGAAGAGCATACTGAACATCTATATTTAGAAAAAACAAAAAATAGGCTACAGTCTATAACTATTCTTGGTATTTAATAGCCTCAGTTGTAGTGGCCAAATTAACTATGCCACTACACATACATTCACTCAAAAAGCAGTGAACAACGCTTCATACGACTTCAGGTCTCACGGGCAAAAGCTTGTTAGCTCTTTTTATTCAATCGCACGAACTAAAAAATCAACGTAAAGCCATCATTATCGCTTCGATATCACCTCTCCCCCACTTCGTTCCATCTGTTGACGAAATCCCAATACAATTGAGTTTCCAAGCAATCTGTTGGGCGTCGTAGCCACGCATGTATAATGTCACTATCAAAGCAACATACACTCTCGAAGGTGGATTACTTGACTGAGCAATCATATTGTCAACGGTACATCTATCTCGACACGCTCTCTTCACCCACGAAGAAAAACTCGTGCCTTCAGGACAACTATCTTCAATATCCCTGATAAGTGAATGCTCAAATCGAATATTCTTTTTGGCTGATTTTTGGTTGGTATTCGAATTGAACGAAGAACTTGATTTGACACTCATGTATCGCCACCATTTTCTGTGTGCGCACAATCAAAATTGAAAGTGTGCGCACACGTACTCTTTAGGTTTATTGAAGAACGATTTTAATTGAAAGCTCGATACGAGATTCTAAAGCAGCAAGGATCCACGTGGAGTCTCGTGCTGACGGGTTATTGAGACATTGGTGCAGCACACAAACTACGCCATTCGCTACATGTTCTGCAAAATCGTGCTCTCTACGAAATTTAGTCGGTGATAGCATTGAACGTTCGCACACCAACCCATAAATATCCTCTTTAAACCCATCAATATCTATGTGGGTGAGACGCTTAAAATCTCTCCCTTCTATCACATCAAAACATAAGCTAGTGCAATGAATAGCTAATGATGAGTATTTCATGCTGCGCCTCCCTCAACTAAAAAGCGTTCAAACGCACTGCCGTCTCTTCTAGTCAAATTAGGGACATAACGGGAATAGACCCTGAATAACATCGTTGTCGTCGTGTGCCCCATCTGGTTCGCTATCCACTCAGGAGATTCTCCTGAAGCAAGCAACAACGTTGCGTATGTATGTCGGGTTTGATAAGGATTTCTAGGTCGTAGCTTTGCTCGGCGCAACGTTGGATACCAGACAGATTTTGACACGGTTTGGTAGTTTAGTGGTTTACGCTTATCATTCGTGAATACGTATTTATCTCTCAGATACGCCGTTTTCTTATGCTCAGTTAGCGCTTGCACTACCCTATTTGTCAATCTCACTACTCGATACGAGCCGTCTGTTTTGACATCCGATAACTCACCGCGGACTAAACTTTGATTGACCGTTAATGTCTTATTTTCTAAATCCACTTCGTTCCACATTAGTCCGTCAATTTCACTGGTTCGAAGCCCAGTAAAAAAACGAGTAATATAGTACGCCTTGAATTTATCTGGCGCCTGTTCAATAACTTGTTCTACTTCCAACAAATTAAACGGGTCAACTTCTGTTCTCCCTACTTTTAATGCTTTAATATTTTTCCATGGCGACGTAAAATCATAACGATCGGCGGCTTCATTCAACATGACTCTTAATGGCGTCATTATATGATTGATGCGGGATGGGCTTAACTCTTTACCTTTTCGACCTGGAACTTTGGCGAGTGTAGATCGAAAACTTAAGATTTGCTGTTTAGTGATGGCGCTGATCTTCTTACTACCAAACATGGGAATGATGTATTTATTGATAATCCCTTCCACATCTTGGTAATGACCTTTTCGCCATTCTATCTTTTTTTCTGACAACCATATTTCGGCAAACTCTTTAACTTTAGGTGAATCTACTGCTTCAAAATATGCTTTAGCCTGACGCTTTCTTTCATTTACCTCGGCAAATTTAGATACTAATTTGCTTTCTGGAAAATATTTCTCGTAATCAAAGCTGCCTACCATTATTTCAGCTTCAATGACTTTTAATAAACGATTTACTCGATTCTGATTAGCTTTAGTATCTGATAACTTTGTATATTCTCGACAACGATGTCCTTTGTATCGAAAGTCTAAAAACAAGCGACCTCCACGTGAATTTACGCTCCCCATAAAAACCTCCTAGTGACCCAATAGAATTGATTCAGTTGTAATGCCATTAAGCATCTCTTCTTCTATCCTTTCCCAAATGAAAAGTATTTTTCGACCACCGAATGGGCGGATGTAATGAATACCTTCAAAAAGAACTGAATCTTTAAGTTGCTCACGAATCACTCGTTGGTCGTATTTAATTACTGAAGATAATTCTTCAGTTGTTAGATAGGTATATGCCATAATTAACTCCAGTCTTTTACGCTACACTTTGTAGCTCTAAAGATACAATATGACATTAAATAAAACCTGTCAACACCATTTTGTATCTTTAGCGAAACATTTGGGGTCTTTATAGAAATGATTAAATGTCATTTATCTACTCTGCTGGGGGCAAAAAAGTTGAAAATTGCCGATGTAGTACGAGATACAGGTATCAATCGGAGCACCGTTAATCGGTTATTCCATGAAACAAATAATCGGATCGATTTCGATACACTTGAGAAAATATGCATTTACCTTGATTGTGAGGTAGGAGATCTTCTTGAAGTTATAGTGGAAGAAAAATTGGATTAGTTTTTCTAATAGTCCGCTGATGAAATTCCAGTGATTGTCATTTATTTAAAAAATAAAACATAAAATTCAGTCTGGTCTCAAAATGGTCTCAATTTGGTCTCAATAATTTTGGAGACCAAATCCCAACTAACATTAGCGCGTATCAAAAACGCAAAAACCCACAATAAAGTGGTTATTTTTCAAAAGGTTGGGTTTGATAAAACAGAAGGGAAAACTTGGAGCGTGCAGCGGGAATCGAACCCGCATCATCAGCTTGGAAGGCTGAGGTAATAGCCATTATACGATGCACGCATCATCGTGGAACGGGTGTTAATATGCCACAACGAGATTAAAAGAAAAGAACATTTTTGCATTACCGTGTTCGAATGGGTGTTTTTTCATCACTTTGACTACAAACCAAGCGATATCAAAAACTAACAGCCAGCTTAACTACTTCGGCTGCGAGTGAGTAAGAAAATAAAGTAGCTTCCTCCTATTACTGATACGATCGTTCCTGCCGCTATTTGCGCAGGAAAGACAATCCACTGCCCAATTAAATCAGATAAACACAACAAAACCGCGCCTACCATTGGAGCTAAAATCAGCTGGACTTTAACGTGTCGCGCGCCTAATAAGATGGCAATATTTGGTGCAAGTAATCCTACAAATGCCACCGGTCCCATTGTAGTCGTGACTGTGGCACAAAATACCGCCACTAGAGCAAGCAACATCATGTAGCTTATCGAAATAGGAAGACCTCTTGCTCGGGAAAATTGATGCCCAGTAGCCAACAGCGTTAACCAACGACTTAAGCGTAAACTGAGCAAAATACCAGCTATCACAACCGATATAGCTATCAAAGCTTCCTGACGACTGACTCGATAAGTAGAACCTGACAACCAACTGAGAATGGTGTATTTATCCGATCCAACGCGAGTAACTGAAAATTTCCCTCGTAACCATGCCTAATGTAGCCATGTGTTATGCAAGAACGCGTGGTTAACCATCTCTAACCATCTCGATAAGCTTCAATACAAAAAAAGCAGAACGGCTTACTTACGCGCTCTGCTTTTTTAATCAACTTTCTACTGCACAATCAATTTATAAAACTGTTTCGTTATAAAACGATTACTTTGTAAAACAATGGTGTTACATAATCAGAATAATAATACCCAATGTATTACGCGTTTTCTGTTTCTGTTCCAGCACCGCTCACTTCAGCGTTATAAATTGTTTCGTCTAACTCACCTTCACTTTTCGCGATAAGTACAGAAACCATCATGTCACCACATACGTTCACTGTAGTACGAGCCATATCCAAAATACGGTCGATACCAGCAACAATCGCCAAACCTTCAATAGGCAGGCCAACCGTAGTAAGAACAAGTGATAACATAATCAAACCTGCACCTGGAACACCAGCTGTACCTACAGAAGCAAGAGTTGAAGTTAAGATGATCAGCATATAATCAGACATTTCAAGATCAATACCAAATGCTTGGGCGATAAATAGAGCACACACCCCTTGATACAGCGCCGTACCATCCATGTTAATGGTTGCACCCAATGGCAATACGAAACTTGAAACACCCTTAGATACACCCAGTTCTTCGCGGCTTGCTTTGATGGTCGCCGGAAGCGTACCAGAGCTACTTGTTGTAGTGAACGCTACCGCAGCTGGGTTCATTAATGCTTTAATATAACGAGCTGGGTTTAAGCGTCCAACAAAGCTGATGATGCCAGTATAAAAAACCAATACATGAACTAGGCTACCGATATACGCAACGGCAATAACCTTAATGAGCGGCATCAAAATATCAACGCCATATTTACCAGCAACCCATGCCATTAAGCCAAACACGCCAAATGGTGCAAGCTTCATAACAAGTTCGGTTAGTTTGTACATTGCTTCCGCTAAGCTTTCAAAAACCGCAATTGCTGGTTTTGCTTTTTCGCCAATCAAAGTTAAAGCGATACCCAAGCCCAGAGCAAAGAAAATGATTTGCAAAATGTTACCTGCAGCTAAAGCACCTACTGGGTTTTTAGGAATAATGTTTAATAGTGTTTGTACTAAAGGCGGCGCTTCTTTGGCTACAATATCTGGGTTTTCGGCAACCATATTAAGGCCAGCACCCGGTGTAAATATCGCGGCAAAGCTCAAACCGATAGTAATAGCTATCGCTGTAGTACCAAGATATAAAATAATCGCTTTAGCACCGATACGACCCATTTTACGTGAGTCTTGCATAGAGGTAACACCAACGATCAGTGAACAGAAAATCAAAGGAACAATCAGCATTTTGATTGCATTAATGAATAGCGTACCAATGGGTTTAAAGACTTCAGCATCTGGGCCCATTACTGCCCCCACTACCACACCGAGGACCATGCCAATTACGATTTTTTTCCACAATTCCATTTTACTCCAAAAGCCACCACTTGCCTGTGGTGCTGAATCCTTTCTAGTCATAGTACTTTCCTTTTATTGCGTAATTTTCAACCGGCTACTCACGACACTAACCATTGGAAAAGTCAGTAGCCCAAGTGTCTACATTTACAATTAACATATTTGTAATTAAGGTTTTTTATCAATTAGAAATATTGCAACTAAAATGCCAACTAATAAAAAACAAGTAACTCATTGTTTAAATGGACATTTAAATATAAAAAGACAAGTTAAATGGATATAACTTAAGTTATAAAAAAGAGAGGAAAAAGCGATTTCTTATGTATTTACAATAGGATACTGCCCTATAACAAAGGATATAGTATAACTTTTGTTATAGGGGTTTGTAGATTAGTTTTCCTGACACTTTTTAATACGTTTACTCAACGCTGGCTGAGAGATACCAAGCATTCGTGATGCAAGAGATTGATTGCCTTTAGCTCTATCCATCGCTTCACAGACTAAAAGTTGGTTTATTTCAGACAATGTTGGTAACGGCTTATTAGGATCGAATAAACCAGTATCGAAATCCAACGTATCGATCTGATATGACGAGTCATCAATCACTCGTCTAAACACTTCCATAGAAAGAATGTGACTTTTATGCTGCCCTACCGCATCGTACACCAAAGCTTGCAGCTCTCGAATGTTGCCCGGGAAATGGTAGGTAGAGAGTAAAACAGGTAGTTCTTTAGGGTAAGTAGGCACTACTTTATTCATTTCCGTCGCAGCCTGAGTGAGAAAATGGGTAAATAAAAGCGGTATATCCTCCTTGCGCTCTCTCAATGGCGGAATCTCTACATGGTGCGTACATAAACGAAAATAGAGATCTTTCCTAAAACTGCCTTCTTCTACCTTTTTTTTCAGATCTTGATGCGTCGCTGCTACAATACGAGCTCGACTGCGTTTTGGTTTGTCACTACCCAATGGATAATATTCATTTTCTTGTAACAAGCGCAGTAATTTAGTTTGAGAAGCATGACTCAAATCGCCTATTTCATCTAGAAACAAAGTACCGTCAGAGGCCGATTCAACCATACCAATTCGCTTTCGATCTGCCCCAGTAAAAGCCCCACGACTATGACCAAATAAGGTATCAGCGAAAACATTATCATCAATACCTGCAACGTTAACACTCACCATTTTTCCCGGTTTATGACTTAGTTGATGAACGGCAGCGGCGATTTGTTCTTTACCGACACCACTTTCTCCGGTGATCATAACCGATTGCTGGCTAGATGAAATCGACTCTAGATATTGAAATATAGAGCGAAGTTTTTTGTCCTTAGTAATGATTGATTTAAAAACCTCAGGTTCCTCTAAGGTATCAGACAAAAAACGACGACGCATAGCTTCATGTTCTCTACGCATCTCTTGCATTGTGATGGCACGTTTTATTCCATCTAGCAGACGATTCTCTTCGGTAGTCTTAACAAAATAGTCGTAAGCACCTAATCGAATACAATCTACTGCTGTCTCTATTTGATTCATCCCACTAATAATAATAACGCCAACGTGAGGATGCTTTTCTACTATTTGCTTTAATAGCACCTCTCCTGATATATGAGGCATATTCAAATCAAGCAACACTAATTCAATCGGATTGTTCTCAATCAGATCCATCACTTCTCGGCTGTCACACGTTTGATACAAATGGTTTATTCCACCACGTCTCTCAAGTACCAATGACAAACTGCGAATAAACGCCAATTCATCATCAACGATCAATAGACCAAACCCAGGATAGCGCATATCTTTCATTGTTATTGTTTTTCCTTATCTAATGGAAACATCAATTCGATTATCGTTCCCTTACCAATTTCAGATTTGAATGTTAGCTTGCCAGCATGCTCTTCAACTATGGTGGTGGAGATCGACAAACCAAGTCCCGTTCCACCTTGTTTTCTTTTAGTGGTAAAGAATGGGTCAGTCAACCTAGATAAATTATCCGCTTCTATTCCACAACCTTCATCTTTAACCGATATCATCAATTGACGATTATAAGGATTAAACTGAACCGAAATTACGATAGATTGCTGTATATTTTGCAATGCCTGACAAGCATTAACAATTAGGTTTATCACCACTTGCTGCAATCGTTGACTATTACCTTTAATTGTTGGTAATCCTTCAAAATAATCGACCGAAAAGTGTTGGGTTGACTCTTTGATTGTTCGGTCGGTCAAACGAATTGCTGCGGCAACAACCTGATTTAAATCAACATCTTCTATTAGACTATGGGGTTCTTTTCGAGCGAAGTCCCTTAAGTCGTTAACAATTCGTCGAATATGATGTGAGCCTTCCAACATTTCACTCAACATTAGAGGTATTTCATTTCTCATGCGAGTGTAGTTCAAGCCCGCGACTTCAAAATCGCCGTGATCCTGATAATGTTGCTGCAATATATCAGCAATATCATCAAAAGATTCTTCTAGTACCGGCAGATTAAGCAATAATAAACTGGTTGGGTTATTGATTTCATGCGCCACACCTGACACCAAAACACCCAGTGAGGTCATTTTATCCGCTTGAATTAATTGCTGTTGTTGTCGTTCCAATTCCTTAGTCCGTCTTGCTACTTGTTTAGCTAAACTTCTATTCCAAAAAATTACAGCGGAAAAAATCAAAATGACCAGCACAGAAATAACCACCACCACGCGGCTAATTTGCTGCCAATTAACACCAGTAGCAGTATAAGAACCAAACCATTTATTATAAATTTCTTGTTGTTTACCGGTATTTTTTAATATCGCCAACCCTTCATTAAATCGAGCTAATAATTCATCATTCCCTTTTAACACTGCGTAACCATAACGCTGTGAACTCACTGGCTCACCAACAGGTTCTATATTAGAAAGGGACAATTCTTTACCTAAGTATAAACCGGGAAGATTAGCAACAAAGGCGTAGTCATATCGACCGGATGACAACATACGCAAGGCCGCAGCATGAGTATCGACATAAATAAGCTGCGCATCAACAGCCGAGCTTTTTATGCGTTCCGCCATAATGCCACCGCTTTGAACAATAACCGACTTACCAGCTAAATCAGACAAATTAGCAATAGGCGCAGAACCGATACGAGCAAAAACAGATTGGTGAATAAGTGAATGAGGAGGAGAAAAATCTAACCGCTTAGATCGCTCTTCCGAGTAAGAAATACCTTGTAATACGTCAATATAACCACTTTCCAATTCATTCTTCATCACGTCCCAGCTGGAAAGCTCAATTTTTACATCTAAACCCATCACTTGAGCAATAGCGTACGTCAGTTCCGTGTTATACCCATCGGGTAGACCGTTGTCATTAATAAACTCATAAGGAGGGTAATTATGATCGCCTCCGACAATAATGGTATTTTCGTTTGCAGACGCCGTAAGCGTAACCAAAAGCACAAACAACGTAAGCAATAGTTGGGCGAGATAATTAAATGTGTTCATCGTCTACTAAGCTCGATAAAAAACCAAAATAAGACACTGTTCATACTGCAACTCAAACCTCGTAAAATAAACTCTTGGTGTATTGATAGAATCTTTCTGTAGATCATATTTATATATGAAAAAATTGTGATTATTGTTGTAAATTATCGACAATACAGTCAATTAAATGCCACACAATTCATTCTCAACAATGAGCTTTTGTTAGTTACATACACAAAAATGTGCGTTTTCACAAAATAATGGCCTTATTCTAAAAAGTTAACACAATATCCATTGACTTCCTACGTAGTTGATTTAAGCTTCGTCTCGGCTAGAAAGAAAAGCTTTTGTTTTAAGATTTACAAGTCGTTGGTTAGCTCAAAACTCTCCGCCGTGTTGTATCTAAATAGCAATCTATTTTTTCCACGCTATCTAAATATGATTCCCAAGAAGTGGGATCAACACAATTTTTATAGGAAATAAGACTATGTCTAACACAGTGACTGGTACAGTAAAATGGTTTAACGAAACTAAAGGTTTCGGTTTCATTCAACAAGAAAATGGCCCAGACGTGTTCGCACACTTCAGCGCTATTCAATCTGACGGCTTCCGCACTCTTGCAGAAGGTCAAAAAGTTGAGTTCACTGTAACTCAAGGCCAAAAAGGCCCACAAGCTGAGAACATCAAACCTGTTTAATACGGTTTTTTGTTAATCGCTAAAATTTTTGTAGCCAGTCAATAGACTGGCTATTTTTTTGTCTTTTTCTTGAACAAAGCGAGTAAAACATGCGTACTTTAGGCAATATTATTTGGTTTTTATTCGGTGGAATTTTCATGGGACTGGCATGGTGGCTTTTCGGCATACTAGCCTTTATTAGTATTATTGGTATCCCATGGGGACGAGCCTGCTTTGTTATGGGCAATTTTTCTTTCTTTCCTTTTGGCAAAGAAGCTATTGATCGAGAAGAACTAACAAGTGATCGCGATGTGGGTACAGGACCATTGGGCATAATCGGCAACGTGTTGTGGTTTTGTTTCGCTGGACTTTGGCTTGCTATCGGACACATTTGCTCGGCTATCGCCTGTTTTATCACCATAATAGGCATTCCATTTAGCGTTCAACACCTCAAGCTAGCGGCTATTGCTCTATTCCCGATAGGAAAAACCATCGTTGAAAAAGAAGTCGCCTTCGCTGCAAGACAAAAAAATGCGCAAGATTACCTAAATAAGACCAGAAAATAACAAACGAGAACCGATGTGGCTTTAAAACCAACAATATACAAACTCAAAATAGCCTTAACTGATATGAATCGCGACTATTACGATTCGCTCAACCTGACAATAGCGCAACATCCGTCAGAAAACTTACAGCGTATGATGGCACGTGTGCTTGCTTTCGCGCTCAATGCTCAGCCAGATCTGACCTTCACAAAAGGGCTTTCTAATATTGAAGAGCCAGATATTTGGCATAAAACTCTAGATAATCAAACTTCGCTATGGATAGATGTAGGTGAACCGGATCCAGAAAGAGTAAAAAAATCCACCCGCCTTGCTCGTAGCGTACGCATATACAGTTTTAATACAAAATCAGATGTTTGGTGGAAACAAAATGCAGATAAACTAAACTTACTTAATGCAGAAATTTATAAATTCGATTCAGAAGCAATTGAAGAGTTGGCTAAACTTGCAAAGCGAACAATGGATCTTTCCATTATGCTAACCGGTAATTCGGCGTATATTTCAACTGAAAACGGTGATTGTGAAGTGGAATGGCAACAATTGAAGGTTTAATTAGAACATGAAAGATTCGATTATAAGTATGTTAAAACAACAGCTTGAAGTTGCGGGAATTGACACTCTCGATCTTTCCAATAAGGAAGCCGAGCTGTTTGCCAGAGCGATTGAACAAAAAGCCGATATCTTTGCCAATATTTGCCAAAACAACCCTGAAAAAGACCCTAAATTATTATTACTTGGTCTTTTGACCAAATTACAGATTGAAGCAACTGCAAGGCTGGAAACACAGGCGGAACAAATCAGTAAAATGAACAACGTGTTTGAAGCAACTATCGGTGAAACTCAAACACATAAATTCACTGCTGAATCAGTAATTGAGCTCTCTTTAGTCACTAAATTATGGCTTATGGTGCAAGGCTACTTAAATATGGATTTTAGCTTAGCCAATGATTACGCCACCAACACCTCCTTGTTACTGGTTAAAACCTTACATTCGCATGATACCGAAGAATTAAGAACTAAACTGCTAGCCAGTTATTATCACGGAAAAGAGAAACAAAAAGTGGATACACCCGTGACACAATGGTCGGATAAACTGTTTAACTGGTTTAAAGGTAGTTAAATTGTAATATTGACGTTGAGCTGCAATATTGGTGTTGAGTTATAATCTTAACGTTAAGCAACCGCTATCAATCAATTAGCAGCATCGCTGCTACCTACCGTTGCAAAAAATCACCGCTGCAGAAATTGTTACCGTAAAAATTAAGCAAAAACGACCAGTTTTAAGAGCAAAAACAATGCCATACTAACAATGGTCGTCCAAAGGACACTTTTTGTTTTCCACACCATTAACGCGGCAAACAAAGCACCAATTAAATATGGATTGGTGACACTGATGGCCAGTTCGTCTTCCTGAATAAAAACAATCGGCGCCCAAATAGCCGTCAAAATCGCAGGGCTAGAATAGGCCAGTAATCTCTGAGTAGTCGAATTTAACCGAATAGGAAGCTTCGGTTCTAAAAACAGATAGCGACTAAAAAACACCAAGCCAGCCATCGCCAGTATAGACAGAATAATCATACGTTCCTTGCTAGTTTATTTTGATGACTTAGTCTTTGGTGGACCCGTTTTCGTTACATTACGCTTACCAGCAACCTCTGCTGCGAAGCCACTTAACATAGCAACAATACTAGATATCATCAGCCCGCCTTCTACATGGAAGTAAGCACAAATCACAGATAATACTAAAGCCACTAAAACGGATAACAGTATGGGAAAATTGTGGATAATAGGCACAACCAAAGCAATAAAAGTGGCCGCTACCGCAAACTCCAAACCAAATTGTTCCAAGTTAGGAATTTGGCTTCCTGCTACAATACCCACCAAGGTGGCTAAATTCCATACCAAATAAAAGCTTAATCCCGCACCTAGAGCATACCAAGGCTTAAAACGATCTGGAGTTTGGTTTCCCACCACAGCAAATAGTTCGTCAGTCAATAAAAAACCTAAAACCAATCGCCATTTCAGAGACAACGGTGCAATTTTGTTACGCATAGAAACGCTGTATAAAAAGTGTCGTGATGTAATAAAAAAAGTAGTGAGAAGCATGGTACTCAAACCAACCCCCGCCTTAAACATACCGACCGCAACTAACTGTGCCGACCCGGCAAATAAAATGGCGGAAAGCGCCTGTCCTTCTAATGGGTTGAGTCCGACATCCATGGCAAATGAACCTACTAAAAACCCCCAAGGAATCACAGCAATCGACAATGGAAATATTGCTACGGTCCCTTTTAAAAACAGTACTTGATTAGAAGACATATTGAATTAACTGTTAGTAATGGTTTGATCTGTTGCTTCAATTAACGCGTCAAACTGTAAGTTACCATGTAGGGATTCTAAATCTGGTTCTTCTGCAGCCAACTCACGAATAGACGAACTCACTTCTATTGAACGGTGTAAATCATAAATAGCTTGTTCTTCAGCGCCTAATCGAGCGTAGGAACAGGCACGTTGATAGAGTGCATGTGCATTATTATCATCGACTTCTAACACGCGATTACATAGGCTCATTGCCCAGTGATACTCACTCATTTCCATGGCTGCATCAGCTTTATAGGTCAAGGCTTCTAAATCGCCGGGACGGATTTTAAGAATTTCATCACAAACTTCCATTTTTTGCTCAGGAGTTTGGGCATTTTGAGCTCTAAGCCAAAGGTTATGTACTTCGTTAATTATCTCAATTTCTTGGTTATTTTCGGAAATAATGCGAGTTTTACGTTTCAGATCTCGCTCTAGAGCTAAAAATTTTGATTCGTATTCTTTGGCTAACTTATCCAAACGCGCATCCGCCATTTTCTTGGTGCTTTGTTTCATCTCTTTAAGAGACTGCCACCCTACTAGCGCGACTAAGGATGCAACACCTGCAATAATGTAGAAAAAATAGTTAACCGTAACATTAACGTAGTTCATTGATTTATCAGCGACGTCCAACTCACGATCTGTTATCTGGATAACTAAGCGTCTCTCCAGATCTTGTTGATCTTGCCTTAGTGCCTTCAATTCATCCAGAATATACCGTTCAACTAGCGGACGATCTAAAATATCACTTTCTGAATATTTCTCTTCTGCAAGACTGCTAAAAGAGGAGACAAGCGCTATAACTAAAATCAAAAATTTTTTCATCAAAATCACTACCAAATATTTAGGCGTTTACAAAACCTCTACAATAGGAGGTAAAACCTTAGCTTTCAAGAAGTAAATGGTTAGAGTGATAAAACAGACATTGCAAATAATGGTAATTAAATTCCTGAATTGGTCATTCTTGTGGATTTAGGAATAAAACGATTGAGTCGATCGAGCGTTCTGTTTTTGGAAAAAAAAGCTTCAAATTCAATCTGAAAGCCAGGATTTACCTTGTAATCAAATTCGCGAGGAAAATTAATTTGTGGCGTCAGCGACATATATAACCAATCACTGTACAACTTTTGGCGCCATGAGGTAGACACCCAATAGTTTGAAACTTCATCCGCTTTATTTGGTTCGAAAGTGATGCCGCTAGAATACTCTAATAGATAATTAGTGTTCAATCGGTCAAAGTATTCAAGTTGAAATAAGACCTCCCAATTATCCTCTTCGTAGATATATTGAGCACTGGAACTCATTTTAAGTATCTGAGCAAAGTTTTCTGTCATTTGTTTATAAAAATTCAACTCTGTTAGTGAACCCGCTCCTACAGAATGATAATAAAACACTTCTTGTTTAAATTGTGCTGTCCAGTCTTGAGAGAAATTCTCTACACGACGTAGTTGAACCCGCGTAAAAGGATCAATAGGCAACCTTATTTTGACACCGACGTCTAGGTTGGATTTCCAATTCCTAATTTCTTGATCTTGCAGACGAACGCCACCTATTGCCCCATTAATTACATTTTTTGAATTATCACTAGATAGACCACGCTGTTTATCTTCCAACGAGTCATAATCATCAGGATCAGTTTCTAAAATCAACTTCCAATCACGTTTGACATGTGGCAAGTCAATACGAACAGAGATCCGTTCATCCGACTCAAAATACCCCAAATCGGAATATTCAGCCCGATACTTTATTTTTAAATAACTCATGTTAACCAATGGCGCTTCATCTTCATCTTTAGCCAAACCTTGGTCGATAAAAAGACTAAAGTCATGCACGCTGTCTGCAAAATATTGCCTAGTTTCATCCAACCAAAACGTCTCATCTTCATAATCAAAACTGTTTAAGTACTCTTCACTGTCAGAAGATGGCGAGTTGGGCGATGGTAAATTTGAAGATGGGAACGTCGGAGAAACTAAAAGTGACCTTGATGAGGGTAACATTGCTATCTCGTGATCGAGTATTACAGAGTCACCTTGCGCCAAAGAAGACAAAGGACTAAGACTTAAAGATAAAGCAAATAAGTACGCAA
Source organism: Vibrio sp. TH_r3 (assembly GCF_033101115.1). Lineage (NCBI taxonomy): Bacteria > Pseudomonadati > Pseudomonadota > Gammaproteobacteria > Vibrionales > Vibrionaceae > Vibrio > Vibrio sp. TH_r3. Next base: position 16,812 of record NZ_JAWMPW010000033.1, read on the forward strand.
CATTACTTGTGGTTCTTCGACCAATAGCAGTGAAACTTAAGTATTTACGAATAGTATAAAAATAACTAATATCATTCAGCCTTATTATCATTTTTATATTTTTTATAATTATTTTGCTAAAAAAGCAACTATTTACTCGCTTGATATTATCTAAGTTCACAGTTATAGATAAAAATATTGGCTGTGATATAAGGAAATAATTAATCAGTTTGTAACGAAATTGATTGTATATAATTAAATTATCAATATATGCTTACTATTAAGTGTAAATTAGGAATTGGGTATTTGTGAAAAATATGTGTGTGAAAGCTTTAACCATTGTTACTTTAATCAGTAGCCTATCGTTTTCATTGTTCAGTCAAGCAATGACAGGCGCGAATGGTCATTTCACAGTAGAATTAGGCCCGATAAAATTAGGTGATGTGATAATGGAATCAAGCTGCAATGAAAGTGTGTGCAGTTATGAAACTCGCATCAAAGGGTCATTTATGTTTATCAGTGCCAAAATCAATGAGAATGGCACCTATAAACAAACAGACCAAGCTATTGTCCCTATCACTACTAACTATGCTGAGAAAATTGGTTCGAAGCGAAAAACTTACACCTATGATTTTTTGAACAAAACCATACAAAACAAGAAAAACAATAAACAAACCGAACTACCCGATAATGTTTATCCTTTTATCCCTCTAATCAACCAAGTCATACTCGATCTCAAACTGGGTGGACCTCAATCACATTATGAATACTTGTCTAAACAAAAAATAAAGCGCGCAACCATCTCCGCCTACACTAAAAAGACTACCGAAAATGGCATTATTCATCATTTTATCGGAAAAGAGAAAGACGACACCTTAGAGTTCTTCTTTCTAGATGACGGTAATCAAATAGCACTAGAAAAAATTGCTTTTGGTAGTTTTCATATGTCAAGAAAGCCTTAAATGTCACTGTAGTTCAAAAACATTAACATCATATCAGTTAGCTTAAGTCTCCTCTTTTGCTATAAAAACCAACTTATTGTTATTGATAAGTCACTCTTTTTATTAAAAGTGCTAAACTGTTTTGGCTAATTAGCCAAAATAATAAGGAATCGATTAAATGCTCAATTTAGCTGTCATTGGAACTAACTGGATATCAGAAGCATTTGTAGAAGCAGCCCTACAAAGCAAACAATTTAGCTTAAACGCTGTTTACTCACGCAAATTGGAAAGTGCTCAACTTTTTGCTAAACACAGCCAAGATGTCAATTGCCGATTCTATACTGATTTAGAAACCCTTGCGTTAGATAGCAACATAGATGCAGTTTATATCGCCTCTCCAAATAGCCTTCATTATGAACAAGCTGTATTGATGATACAAAATGGCAAACACGTTATTTGTGAAAAACCCATCTCTTCTAATATTTCCGAAACACGTAAAATGTTTGACTACGCGAATAAACACAACGTTATTTTATTTGAAGCATTTAAAACTGAATTTTTACCCAATTTCGAAGAACTGAAAATGAGCCTTGCTAGCATTGGGAAGTTACGCAGTGTTTACCTAAGCTATTGCCAATATTCATCTCGGTATCAAAAATATTTGGATGGCGAAAATCCGAATACTTTTAATCCTGCCTTTTCAAATGGCTCAATAATGGACATCGGTTTTTACAATGTATCGGCAGCGGTATCTTTATTTGGGAAACCCGACTCAGTGCAGGCGAGTGCCAAGTTACTTGATTCTGGCGTTGATGCTCACGGAACAGTCGTTCTAACTTATCCTAGTTTTTTAGTAACGATTCATCACTCTAAAGTCTCCGATGGCCACATCGCTAGCGAATTCCAAGGTGAAGATGGTGTCATATTGGTGGAACATTTGTCACAATGTCCAGGATTTAAGATTAAAAAACGCAACGCAGCTTTACAGAATATCAGTGTAGAACAACAAGAAAATACTATGATTTATGAAGCCATTGCTTTTGCCGAACAAATTGAACATAAAGCAATGAATCAAGCGCACGTTCAACGCTCACTAGACGTATCAGAAATTATCACTGAAATTCGTCGTCAAACTGGTGTTGTGTTTCCGGCTGATAAGTAAGACCTATTGCTTAGGATCTGATGTCAAAAGACCTACTCCAGAGTACTATTTTCTCTGGAGTTATTTCACTGATAACTTAAAATTACCAATGTTCAGAACTGATCATTGTCTAACATAACTAGCGTACATCCTTGCACCACTTCGATCCCTTGCTCAATCGCTCTATCAATCAAATTTGGATTTTCTGTTCCAGGATTAGTAATGATACGCTTTGGTGATAGCGCCAATATCTGATCGATGATCGGCTCCAACCGTTCAACGCCAATATACAAGGTTAAGGTATGTACTTGCTTTGTAACCTTATCTAATTGATCAACCAGCTCGATATCGGCTAACGATAAATTTTTAGGCGAAACACCAACCTGATTGGTAAAACCATTGTCGAGTAGTTTTTGGTGCGCTTTGAAGCTATAGCGTTCAGGTTTATCGGATATACCTAAAATCACGATTCTTTCATTAACACTTGTTTTCATTTACCGGCTCCTTTTTATTGAACGGTATGGATTTAGTGATTTAATAAACACACTCATACTACCTGAAAACGTCATTCTATTTAATTTAAACTAATTTCTAAATCGGATTTTATTACACAGGAACAAGCAAGTACAAATCCTTGTTCCACTTCTTCGTCAGTCAATGTCTCTGTACTGGTACGCTCTACTTCGCCTACTTTAACCTTACACTTGCATGATCCACAAATCCCGCTACGGCAAGCTGCAATAACCGGCACTCCGGCCTGTTCTAGTGCATCAATAAGTATCGAATCAACCTCAGCCTCTACTTGAGCCGCAAATGTAGGGACTGACACAGAAACCGATCCAGCGACTAATTCACCGCTATTGGTTAATTCAGTACCAAGCACACCTAGTTCATTCTCTGGCGCAACGTTTTTTGCTTCTGGCGTAAAGCTCTCCTCAAAAAACCGAGTCATATCAAAATCAAGTTGCTCAAGATAGCAACGCGCATCCTGCATAAATCCAACAGGCCCACACAAATAAACCGTACGTTGTAAAACGTCTGGGCAAAGTTTATCTAACCATTGTTGATCAAAACGTCCCTGTTGATAGGAACTCCCTTTACTGTCTTTCAACAACAGTTTTAAATGAAAATTATTGTGTTGTTGGGCGATAGCTTCAAGCTCAGAAAAATAGATCGTATTTTCCGTATCTTGCGCTTGATGGATAAAATCGATGTCAATATCTGTATTATTCGACAACCATTGTTTCACCATTGAAATTACCGGTGTTATGCCGCACCCGGCACTGAGCATCAGAACTTTTTTGCTTGGTGCGCAATCAATACTGTTAAAACTTCCTGCCGGTTTTAAAGCAGTAACTTGGTCGCCAACCGCTAATTGGTCAACGATATAATTTGAAACCAATCCTTTATTAACTCGTTTTACCGTCATCTTTAATTGGTTCTGCATTGGTAAAGAGCTAATCGAATAAGCACGATAGGCGGTTTTATCTAATAACGAAAAACCCAATGTAACAAATTGACCCGGTTTGAAATCGAATACGGTATCGCTGCTTATACTTGCTAGAGAAAAACTAATCGTGTCTGGAGTTTCACTCCATTTATCAGTACAAATAAGGTCTATTGCGTCGCTATGCTGCCAGGCTAACATTCCAAAATCTCCATCGAACAAAAATTAAAAAACCGGTAATGAATAATCATTACCGGCAAAAACAATAATTAGGCGGCTAAGATGGTTTTTAGATCATCTTCTACGTTACCAATACTGCGCATATCGAACTCTTTTTGCATAATAGCGAGCAAATTATCAGTTAGGAAAGCCGGCGCTGTTGGTCCGGTATAAATACCTTTCAAACCAAGAGCAAATAGCGTCAGTAAGATAACAATCGCTTTTTGTTCAAACCAAGATAAAACCAATGTGAGTGGCAACTCGTTAATATCACAGTCAAATTCTTTAGATAACGCAATGGCCAACTGAATAGCAGAATAAGCATCATTACATTGACCAACATCAAGCAGACGTGGTATGCCGTTAATGTCTCCAAATTCACCCTTATTAAAACGGAATTTACCACATGCTAAAGTCAAAATAACACTGTCTTCCGGCGCTTGTGCAGTGAAATCCGTGTAATAGCTTCTCTCCGCTTTGTCGCCATCACAACCACCAACGAGGAAGAAATGGCGAATGTTTCCTTGTTTCACTTGGTCCACTACAGCAGGAGCTGCTGCCATTAGTGCATTGCGACCAAATCCAACGGTGATCATTTGTTCTATTTCATCATGTTTGAAACCTTCTTGTGCTAGTGCACATTCAATTACTGCTGAGAAATCATCACCTTCAACATGACTAACACCTGGCCACCCGACAATACTACGAGTAAACAAACGGTCTGCATATTGGCCTACATTTGGGTTGAGTAGACAGTTAGATGTCATCACAATAGCACCTGGGAAATTGGCAAATTCTTTTTGCTGGTTTTGCCATGCACTACCGTAATTTCCTACTAAGTGAGGGTATTTTTTGAGTTCTGGGTATGAGTGGCCAGGGAGCATTTCACCATTGGTATAAACGTTAATACCTTTGCCTTCGGTTTGCTGCAGAATTTTCTCTAAATCATGCAAATCATGGCCAGAGACTAAAATAGCTTTGCCTTTAACCGTTTTAACGTTAACTTGTGAAGGCTCTGGATGACCAAAGGTATCCGTTTCCCCTTTATCCAACATTTCCATGATTCGATAATTAACTAAACCAATCTTCATTGACATATCGAGTAACGCTTTAAGATCGGTAGGATCGGTGCCTAACCACGCCATTATTTTGTGATATTCGCCATACACTTCAACATCGGTTTGAGATAAAACACGTGCATGTTCAAGATAAGCTGCCGCTCCTTTTAATCCATATAAACACAGTAAACGCAGCCCAATTACATCTTCATGTTGACTTTCATGACCGCGATTGACTGCCGCTTGAGGAGCCAGCTTAATAAGCTCTTCGGGGTCATTTGGAAGGTCAAATTTAGCAGCAGGAGAAAGAGTGGGAATGTCAAAGCCAGTAACCAAGGCAGCCGCACGAACTTTTTCTTCTAAACGTTTTTTAAAGGTATTCGATTGCTGAGCAAATTCAATTACACGTGCTGGATCAAAGTTAACATTGGTTAAAGTAGAGAAAAATGCTTTAGGAGCCCATTGATCAATTTCATCATCAATGACATTGACTGAACGGCCTACTTCGGCCCAAAAAGAGACACCTTGTAATGAATATACTAATACATCTTGAAGATCGGATACTTCCGCTGTCTTACCACACATACCTTGAGTGTAAGAACATCCTTTACCGACAGGGGTTTGAATCGTTTGTTCACATTGAATACAAAACATTATAAAGCTCCAGTTAGTCGACTATCGCTACCAACTCTGCAATTTTTATATGCTGGTAACTAATTGATTTTCACTAACTAGAGCAGCATTCATGCCAATATATAAGTATTTGTTTTTTAATAACTTTCAAAATGACTAGTCGTCATTTTGATGTGTAAAATACATCATAGCTGTTGTAATTTACACTTCAACTTATCACTCGTCTGATATTAATTTACTCGTTGTATAATGAACAAAATAAAAATACCCATTATTCAATTCCTAATTTTTTGCCCATCCGATACAAATTGCCACGATCCATTTGCAGACGCTCCGCGGCCTTAGCCCAAACGCCATCCGACTGCTGAAGGGCATTTTCTATAAGTTGCTTTTGGAAATGCCGCATGCTCTCACGCATTGATTTTGGCTGGTTAGATAAATTAGTTTGTTGATTGAGTAAGCTGGTCGATTTATCTTCCATGCCAAAATGGCCACGTTTAAGAATGTATTCACCTTGTTGTAGCGCTCGTAAGCTGGCTCTCATCAAAGTATGTTCTAACTCACGTACGTTGCCTAACCAAGATAGCGTTTCCATATACTCAATACATCTCGGATGAATATGTAAGTTAGGAATATTGAATTGCGTTCGTACCTTTTCCAACAAATAGCCCGCTAAAACTGGAATATCGCCTTCTCTCTCTCGCAAAGGTGGGATATAAATGGGAAAGACATTCAATCGATGAAACAAATCTGATCGAAAACGACCTTCGCTCACTTCCTTTCCTAAATCTCTATTGGTTGCGGCAATAATACGAACGTCCACGTAACTGTTTTTATCTGCGCCGACTCTTTGAACTTCACCTTGTTGAATCACCCTAAGCAGTTTGGCTTGTAGCAATATAGGTAATTCACCAATTTCATCCAAAAAAATCGTCCCTTCATTAGCTAACTCAAACTTACCAGCTCGATGACTATTTGCACCGGTAAAAGCCCCTTTAACATGACCAAACAGTTCACTCTCTGCTATCGATTCAGGCAGCGCTGCACAATTGACATAAATCATCGCTTTGTCACTACGATCTGATTGTTCATGTACCGCGTGAGCAACTAATTCTTTACCGGTTCCGGTTTCGCCAGAAATTAATACTGAGAAGTTAGATTTTGCCACCATAGCTATACTATTCTTGAGGTAACTCATTTGTGGACTAACACCGACCAACTTACCTTGCTTGTCTCTTGCTTGTTCGATTAACAGTTGATTGATTGATTTTTGCTGACGATTAGATTCTTGTAAGGATTCGAATAGCGAAATGTTACGCAGTGTTGCAGCAGCCAAGGCCGCAAAGGTCTCAATAGTAATAGGATCTATTTGCTCAAATGCACCCACTTCTAGCGCATCTAAGGTTAAGATACCTACTATTTTGTCTTCTACATACAAACTGCACCCCATACAATCGTGTACATCAATATGCTCATCAGGCATGGCTAATAACAAACCATCGAATGGATCAGGCAATTCTGAGGAAGAGTTGAATCGAATAGGTTGCTTGCTGTTTAGAATTTGTTGCAAACGAGGATGATTGCCAGGGAAAAATTTTCTTCCCAAAACCGATGTCGATAAACCACTAACCGCAACTGGGACCAAGAACTGTTTTTTGTCCAAAATAAATAAAGCACTCGCATCACAAGGTAACACTTGGTTTACGCCATCAATAAGCTTTTGATAATGTTGTTCTTTTGGCTGTGAACGACTTAAATCTAAAGCTATTTGCAATAAAACGGTATCAAGGGATGTTTTCATTTCACGCTCCGAGTTTGATTACAGAGCGACACGATGTCATTTATACATCGCTAGAGAATTGATTCAGAACAAATTTTGTTTAAAACGCCTCTTTAGTGGTAGGAAGTAAATCATATCTACCAACTACCATTATAATCAGAAAATTTACCTAACTTTAGTCAGAACTCTTCGACCACTGCTTTCCCAGTGAGTAATAAAGGCAACAGCAGCAATTATAATGGCAGCACCTAACCATAACCGACCAGGAGGAACCCAGCCAAATACGATCCATCCCAACAAAACATTTAATGGCAATTTAGCATGATCAAAAGGTTGGACAAATGAGGCGTCTGCAACCGCATAAGCTTTTACTATCGCCCATTGAGCTAATGCCGTCATGGCTCCAGCTGCAACTAAAAACATCCACGATGTACCGTTAGCAGGCATGGTCCAATCCGGCAGAGCTAATAGGATATTAAATGGTGTAATAAGAACCAGTAGATAAACCACCATAGTAGAAGGTGAATCGTCAGTTGATAGTTTTTTTACCATTAATGAATAACAGGCCCAAAAAAATGCAGCACCAATCGGTAATAAAGAAGCAAGATTAAAACCTTCGCTCCACGGCTCTAAAATAATCATAGCACCCACAAATCCGGTCAATGTTGCTCCCCAACGTACGAGTCCTACTTTTTCTTTAAGAAATAACCCAGAACCAACTGTTGCAAATAACGGCGATGTCATCAATAAAGCAATTCCTTGCCAAATAGGTACAGGGTAAGCAAGTGCCCACATCCAAAGCTGGATCCCGATGACGGATAGAAAAACCCTAAATACATGCATTTTCAAATGACGGGTTGTTAATGATTGTCTTATGCCAAGTGTTTTTAAATAAGGGAGAATAACAATCAATGCAACTGCATACTGGACTAAAGCAACAGAAGTAGACGGTAGAGAAAAGTGGATACTAACGTATTGAGCAATACTATTAACAATAGCAAATGCTAACCCTGCGGTTAACATCCAACTTGCACCTAAAACAGGGGAGTGATTGGACATATAAATTTCGATCTCATATTTGGTCGCACAATAATAAGTGAATTGGTTCTAATTCGCTATTTATATTACCCGATAAAAGCATATCATTTAACATAATATTGCTCGACATATTACAACTTCACCTTGCGCCATTGTGAACAAAATTTACACAAAACCTGCTTTTATCCGTTTAAATAAGAACAATTTAGCAACAATTTCTGTAAGACAACTATCAATTTAGTAATAAAATTACAGAAAATAAGTTGACTTGAGTCACATTTATAGCAATAATGTGATCTCAAACAGAAACAACAATAAGGTATATATTATGAGCTCTATTTTAACGTCACAAATCATCACTGAAAAAAATGAAGAAAATACCAGTAAAAAAGAAACGTCTATTCTTCGTGAATTAGCGGCTGTATTTTCAATGTTTGCGGTAACAGCGACTGTTGTTGTACTAACTAGTTTAACTTGGGTTGTATAATCACAATTCAACCACAAAAAACTGTAAGCAAACCAGCCTATACTGGCATTAGAGATATTAACTTAGTAATCTCTTTAATTGTTATATCCGACTGAATAACATTTGCTATTTTATTTATTGAACAATTTTCGTACTTAGTGTTTTTCACTACGATGTGCTATTTCTGAATCCCAATATACTGAAACCTATAAGACAATAGGTTATTTAGTATAGCTTGGGGTAGATAGCATGCTTAAGCGCAAAATCAGCATAGTACACTCAAAGTACTATTATGCTATTCCCAACGACTTGAACGCATCGAACACCGCTCGATAGAAGAACGGTAACTCAGCGACATAAATAGATCATTATTATATTAGAACTCTATAAATATATATTCTGTCTATAAAATAGTTTTGTCTAAAAAATGTCTCGACGAAACAGTCACCCTAAACGGATACTAACTTCGCGATTGTTTCATTAACTCCAACGCAATTTCTTGCAATGGAATCTTGAGTGCTTCATCTATAACCGATTCACTGACTCTATCGCCGGCCAATTGCATAACTAATTTTTTAAACGATTCAGGATTAGTGCTGCTATCATCTCCTTCATACCTTGGTTTCGCACCAGATTTAATTACGTCATCCAATGCCAATAAAATCATACGCAGCGCGATGATTTTTTCTGTCGATTTATTACTCATCAGTATGGTACCTTTTTATGCGGCGGATAATATACTGCTCAATTTAATAACCCGTTTGTCGAATTAACCAATCAAAAGCATTACTTACCTGCAACACCCATCAACACAGGAATGACTCCTTGTTCCGTTTCTATTTCAAAAGGAACAGATACTGCTACAGACTCAAAGCCCGCTTTAATCAGTACTTTTTCCACCTGCTTTAGTGTTAAACCAGATTGATTATCTTCGGCTAACCAGTCCCAATGTATGAAAGTACCCCCGTCATCCAATAAGGCATGAATAAGAGTTGCAGCTTCATCAAAGTCATCTAAAAACCCGCAGACAGAAGAGGCGACCACACAATCAAATTGACCACGAAACGCTGGATGTTGAGCAATTAACCCTCGTGATAAGTTGTCTACTACTGGTTCAACATTCGGCAGCATTTTCTTATCAAGTTCTTCTATCATGGCCTCTGATGAATCTAACGCCACAATATCCTTGGCCAATGGCGCTATCTTTTTACTTAGCAAACCTGTACCACAACCAAAATCAAAAACTCTTAAATTAGTGATATTAATCATATTCTCTAATTGTTCAAAAGCTTTTGTTGCGAATAGAGCAGCGGTAGGAGTTTCCCACTCTTTTGCTTTTTTATCCCAATTGTATGACATTTAGTCTCCATTTTTACTGACTTTTGATTTCTATTTACCATGGTAAACAAAATGTCGGTTAGCTTCACGGCTAATTAACTTACTTTTGATCTTTTTTCGCATAATTAGCATTTAAAATAAATTTTTGAGAAAAATAATTACTTCTTACTACGAAAATGTTCAGCTAGCGACACTCGTCTTGCTGGTCCAATATTGTCTTGATCTGGCAAAGTATCTTCATAACCATTTTTAATGAACGAAGCCGTGTGCCCTCCGCCCGAAATTCGTGTTAAACGCTCATCTTGTTGACCAAATATTTGTAACTGATAACGTTCTTCTCCTGTTGTATAAGTGACTATAGAACCGTCAAAATCGAACGAAGAAGCAATAAAACGACTGTTCTGCACTACTCCATCAGCGCTTAAAGAGAACCGATCAGTTTGCCAACTAGGAGCACCAATTTCAGTCCATTTACCGTATACTCGGCTGGGGTCGATATAATTTTTATAACTAATATAAGTAAAATAGCTAGCCGCACTCATGGTTGATAAAACCAATAAGATTATGGCTAAAGCAATATAATTACGCTCATGTTTTTGTTGAACATCTTGGCCAGTTTTATTTTTAGTCAATTTATTCAAGTGAGCCACCATATCGATTATCTAACAAGTTCATTTTACAACGTCACTCACTTTTCTATTTGATCAGCCGTTTGTACTTCGTTTTCTATATCCGTTCAGCCGATGACGCTCTATGAGTGATGGTATTATACAATCGACCAAGAATGCGTCATTTTGATGCCTTCCGCTAACATCAAGCAAACCGAGCAATACTTTTGCAATGAATCTGCAGTAACTTTTTCAACGACTGCTTTATCAAGTTCATCACCACTGACCTCAAAGTGAATGTTTATATGCGTAAAAAGCCTCGGAGCTTGTTCTTTTCTTTCTGTAGTAAGTGTAGCAATACAATTGCTCACCTTCTGGTTTTCTGATTTCAAACCCGCAACTACGTCGACAGAGCTACATCCACCTGCAGCCATTAAAACCATTTCCATCGGGCTTGGTGCGGTTGCCCCTCCGTTGCCATCCATAATAATGGAATGACCTGATGAAGATTGACCAATAAAAGTAAAATCATCGACCCACTTAACTTCTGCTTGCATATAAACCTCTTAACTAATTGATATGGTGATATATTGATACATAGCTCACCCAAACATCTAATACTTGCAATCATACTGGTAACTTACTAGTAATAAAAAAAGGGAAGTCAAATATCGAC